>CANEWU010000006.1 GCA_947442825.1 Synechococcaceae cyanobacterium | reverse complement strand
GGATGAACAATGGCTGAAATCACAGCGGGTATGGTCCGTGACCTGCGCGAGCGTACCGGCGCAGGCATGATGGATTGCAAGAAGGCGCTCGCAGAGACCGCCGGCGACATGACCAAGGCCTCCGAGTGGCTTCGCCAGAAAGGCATCGCCTCGGCGGAGAAGAAATCGGGCCGCACCGCCGCCGAAGGGGCTGTGGGTAGCTACATCCACACCGGTGCCCGCGTGGGCGTGCTGGTGGAGGTCAATTGCGAAACCGATTTCGTTGCCCGCGGCGAGCTCTTCCAGGAGCTCCTGCGCAACGTGGCCATGCAGATTGCCGCATGTCCCAACGCGGAGTACGTCAGCACAGACGAGATCCCTGCAGAGGTAGTCGACCGCGAGAAGGCGATCGAGATGGGTCGTGACGACCTCTCCAGCAAGAAGCCCGAGATGAAAGAAAAGATCGTGGAAGGACGCATCGGCAAACGCCTCAAGGAGATGGCCCTGCTCGAGCAGCCCTTCATCCGCGACCCCAACATGACCCTTGGCGAACTGGTCAAGCAGGCCGCCGGCAAAACAGGGGAGAACATCCAGGTGCGTCGCTTCACCCGCTATACCCTCGGCGAGGGCATCGAGGTGGAGAAGGTTGATTTTGCTACTGAGGTGGCGTCCATGGGCAAGGCGGCCTGAGGCCCAGGAGTGAGCCACGGAGCGCCATCGGAGCCCCCCGGTTCCTCCGCCGGACCCTCCGGTGCTGCGCCAGCACCGAGCGGGCCTGAATCTCACTTGCGGGCGTTGCAGGAGCGCGTGGGCTGCGGTAACGCAGATCTGTATCGCCATCTGGCGCTGTACCTGCAGGTGCTGCGCCAGGTCCTCCCCGTTCGTGTCGAGCGGGCCGTTTTCCATCTCGCTACCCAG
This sequence comes from Synechococcaceae cyanobacterium, assembly GCA_947442825.1. GTDB lineage: Bacteria > Cyanobacteriota > Cyanobacteriia > PCC-6307 > Cyanobiaceae > Cyanobium. Next base: position 40,569 of record CANEWU010000006.1, on the reverse strand, counting down.
GTTCAGCCGCGCCGCTACGCGGTTCTGCCGCCCGACGATCGTCAGCAGCTGCATCGCCGCCTGCGGGCGCTGGTCCACCGCTGCAGCAGCCTGCTCACCGTGGAGCAGCTCGTCAGCCTGGCCGCCCAGATGGCGCGCGAACGCGAGCGACAGGAACGGCGCGAGCGCCAACAATTGTTGCAGCGTTTCTCCGACCCATCCGGCGATGGCGACGGCGACGGCGAGAGCCTGGGCTTGACACCACCTCCAAGGCTCCGTCTGCCAAGCCCTTCGGGTGCTGCCAACGGGCACGGTGTCGGGAGGGCCGGGCCGGAGGATCTGCCAAAAGGCTCCGTGAACCTCGATGGTTCCCGCCCCTTCAGCATCAGCCTGCTGCAGAGCCTCACCTCAGCGATCCCCTCTGGCCCCTTCTCGGCCTCAGCGCAGGCACCAGCGGCGGCGGATCTCGAGGGGCTTGCGGATCTTGCGCAAGAGGGGGGTGAAGCCGAGGAAGCGGACGATCAGGCGGACGGTACGCAAGAGAGCGACGGGGGTGACGGCGGGATGGGGGCAGACATCGATGAAGAGATGGAGAGAGACATCGATGAACCGGAGAACGGCTCCGACGGGGGGGGGCAGGCTGAAGAGGAGCTGGCCCTGCCCCATCCCGCCTCCCTGGCCGGGATGCACCTGCCCCAGCTGCTGCAGCAGCTGATGGGGGATCCGCCCAAGCGCTCCAGCGCCACCGACCCCTGGAAGGACGCCCGCCTGCCCGACGATCCCCTGGTCCTGCTTCGCTGGCTCGATGGGGTGGAGCAGGCTCTGGCGAGGCGGCTGCGCAACCTTTCCCACGCGATCAACGTCGAACTGCTGCGCACAGGGTTGAGCGGCAGCCTGCTGCCGGTCTCCCTGCTCGATGGGGTGTTATCCGGTCAGATCGAGGTGCAGCCGGCCCCCCCCAACCTGCTGCGCCTGCAGCTTCCCTTTCCAGCGGAGGACGCCAGCCCCCTGCTGGTGATGGCCGTGCTCCTGCGCCGCGTCGACCTGGAGTTGGAGGAACCCCGGCTGCGCACCTGTCGGCGACGCCTCCAGCAGCATCGTCAGGAGGTGCGCAGAATGGCGCAGCAATTCCGTCGCCTGCAGCGGCGGCGCGAGGCGCACGAGGCCGAACAGCTGTGGTTGCAGGATCGCCACACCAGCCTCAGCCCTCTGGAGTGACCCCTCCCGCCGGAGTGGAAAATTGGTGCGCCACCCTGCAGCAGGCCAGCCAGCTCGAGAGCGAGCGGGGCTTCGGCGACCTGGTAGGTCGCCGCGAGACCTACAGCGCCTTCATCGTCCGCAGCCTGCAGGAGGGAACCCGGGGTCTCACGGAGGAAGAACGGCGGGCCCTGGCCGAGATGGCGGGGCGCTTCGCCTCCTACCCCACAGACCCCCCGGAGCGCCGTGCGCGCCTGGTGAGCCAGCTGCGCCAGCGCCTGCACCAACTGCGCTGTCGCTATCGCCCCCCCCTGCCCGTCTCCCCTCCGCGGTTGCGGTTGCAGGGGCGCCCAGACTCCGGCGCGCCTATCCGTCGCTTGGAGCCCGATTCCCCCCTCTTGGAGATCCCTGGGGTGGGCCCGAAGCTGGCGGGTCAACTGGCCGGCCTCGGCCTTCTGGTGGTGCGGGATCTGGTGCAGCACTACCCCCGCGACTACCTCGACTACGCCCGCCTCGTGCGCATCATCGATCTGGTGCCCGGCAACACCGCCACAATCGTGGCGCGGGTGCGCCGCTGCCATGCCTTCGTCAGCCCGCGCAACCCCAACCTGGCGATCCTCGAGCTCCAGCTGAACGACGGCACCGGACGCCTGCGGGTGTCGCGCTTCCTGGCGGGTCGACGCTTCGCCTCCCCCGGTGCGCTCCGGCTCCAGCAGAACCAGTACCCCGTGGGGGCCAGTGTGGCGATCAGCGGTCTGGTGCAGGAGACCCCCTATGGCCCGGCCTTCCGCGATCCCCTGATCGAAGTGCTGGACGGTCCCTCGGCCCCCGTCCGCTCTGAGCGGATTGGCCGGATCGTGCCCGTCTATTCCCTGAGCGAGGGGTTGAGCCAGGAGCGGATCGCCGGGCTCCTGCGAAACGTTCTGCCCCACTGTGAGGGTTGGGGGGATCCCCTGGATCCAGCCCTGCTCCGCGAACTCGATCTGCTTCCCCTGCCCAGGGCCCGCTGCGGCATCCACCAGCCCGAGAGCCAGGAGCATCTGCAGGCCTGCCGTCGCCGTCTGGTGTTTGATGAATTCCTGCTCCTGCAGCTCACCCTGGGGCTGCAGCGTCAGCAGCTACGCAGCCGCCCCGCCCCTCCCCTGGCCCTGCCCCCCGGCGGCGATGTCCTGGTGGCCCGCCTGCTGGACCTGCTCCCGTTTGCGCTCACCGGCGCCCAGGCGCGCGTGCTCGCGGAGATCCGGGCCGACATGGCCAGCAACCGGCCGATGGCGCGCTTGCTGCAGGGGGATGTGGGCAGCGGCAAAACGGTGGTGGCCCTGGCGGCCCTGCTAGGGGCGGTGCAGGCCGGCTGGCAGGGGGCCCTGATGGCTCCCACCGAGGTGCTGGCGGAGCAGCACCTGCAGCGACTGGCCCTTTGGCTCCCCCAGCTCCATGTGCGCTTCGACCTGCTTACCGGCTCGACCCCGGCTCGCCAGCGCCGGCGCCTGCTGCAGGATCTCGCCAACGGCCAGCTCCAGCTGCTTGTGGGCACCCATGCCCTGCTGGAGGACCCGGTCCAGTTCGATCGGCTGGGCCTGGTGGTGGTGGATGAACAGCACCGTTTCGGCGTGCGTCAGCGCAACCGCCTGCTCGCCAAGGGTCTCCAACCCCATCTGCTAACGATGACGGCTACCCCCATTCCCCGCACCCTGGCCCTCTCCCTCCACGGCGACCTGGATGTGAGCCAGATCGATGAGCTGCCCCCGGGTCGCACCCCCATCCGCACCACCACCCTCCGCCCGGAGGAGAGAGCGGAGGCCTGGGCCCTAATTCGCGAACAGGTGGCCCTGGGCCAGCGGGCCTATGTGGTGCTGCCGCTGGTGGAGGAATCGGAAAAGCTTGATCTGCGCTCCGCGGTGGAGGTGCACCGCCAGCTGGCCGAGGAGGTGTTTCCGGAACTGCAGGTGGGATTGCTCCACGGCCGCCTCTCCAGCGAGGAAAAACAGGCCGTCATCGGTGCCTTTGCCGGTGGCGTCTGCCAGGTGCTTGTGTCCACCACGGTGGTGGAGGTGGGGGTGGACGTGCCGGAGGCCAGTGTGATGGTGATCGATCACGCCGAGCGCTTTGGCCTCTCCCAGCTCCACCAGCTCCGCGGCCGGGTGGGGCGGGGTGCGGCCGCCTCCCATTGCCTGCTGATTCACGACGGCAACAGCGCCACGGCCCGCCAGCGGCTCGATGTGCTGGTGCACAGCACCGATGGCTTTGAAATCGCCGAGATGGATCTGCGCCTGCGGGGGCCTGGGCAGGTGCTGGGCACGCGCCAGTCCGGACTCCCGGATCTGGCCCTGGCCAGCCTCAGCGATGACGGGGCGGTGCTGGAGGAGGCCAGGGATGTGGCGCGGCGGCTTCTGGAGAGCGATCCACACCTGGCGAGCCATCCCCAGCTGGAGGCGGCCCTGACGGCGCGGCGCCAGCGGCTGGCGGAGGCGGCGCAGTTGAATTGAGCGCCGGTTGATCCCCGCCATGGCCCTGCGCCCCTGGAGTCCGATCCCGATCCATGAGATCGGCGAGCCGCTGGAGGATCTCCCCGCCAGCCTCTTGCGGCTGGAGCCGCATCCCTACCAGTCCCTTGGGGCTCCCTATGGGGGAGGGGGTCCGTTCCGCCTGCGGCGGGGCGTGATTGAGCGGCTGCTGGTGGCCCAGTCAGCCCTGGCGAGCCAGCAGCCGGGCTGGCGATTGGCGATTTTCGATGCCTGGCGGCCCCTGGCCGTGCAGGCATTCATGGTGCGCCAGGCGCTCGAGGAGGAATGCCACCGGCGCGGCATCGACCCCGATCAGGCATGCCCAGCCCTGGAGGAGGCAACGCAGCTCGTGGGCCGCTTCTGGGCCCCCCCCAGCGAGGATCCGCGTACACCCCCCCCCCACAGCACCGGCGCGGCTGTCGATCTGACCCTGTCGGATGCGCACGGCCAGGGCTTGGCGATGGGGGGAGCCATCGATGTGCTCGGGCCCATCTCCGAGCCCGAGCACTACGCCGCAGCGGCCGCCGCCGAACCCGGCGGACCAGCGGCGCAATGGCACCAACGGCGACGTCTGCTGGCCTCTTGCCTGGGGCAGGCGGGCTTCGCCCAGCACCCCAACGAATGGTGGCACTACAGCTTCGGAGATCAGCTCTGGGCCTGGCGGCGGGGCGAGCCGGTGGCCTGCTACGGCCGTTGCCCTGAGGGCTGAGCGTTCGAAGGTTGAGGGCTGGAAGGCTGAGGGCTGGAAGGCTGAGGTCCGGCGAGCAGCCGTTGCTCCAGGGCCTGGGCATCGGCCGCGCTCAACAGGCCCCGGGACACACAACGCTGCAAGCTGCCTCGCAACATCTCGGCCTGCAGTAAACGCAGGCGGGCCTGTACCGGCTCGGGCTGGTCGGCCCAGGGCCTGAGCTGCTCGGCGAAGGTGCGCTCCACAGAGGCAGGCTGGCAGGTGGCCTGGTCCGGGTCGTACAGCACCTTGCTGGGCGGAGGGGGCTGGGGCCGGGTGGGGCCGGTAGGCGCCGCCGTGGAGACCGTCGGGACGAGGATCACCAGAGCCGCCAGGGCCAGGGTTGCCGGAAGGCGCGGCTGGATCATGGGGTGCCCAGGAGCGTGTGGACCCTCTCGTCGCCGATGCGCCCCACAAAATCGCCGAAACTGCTGCGCACCCCCCCCTCGCGCTTCCAGGCGGCCAACAGGGGCTCCAGGGTTTCCTCCAGGCGCTCCAGAGGCATGCGCTCGAGGAAGGGCCGCGCCAGCTGCGTCAGCCCCGGGGTGCCGCCCAGCCACAGCTGGTACTGATCCACCCCACTGCCCACCAAACCGATTTCCGCCATGTACGGGCGGGCGCAGCCGTTGGGGCAGCCGGTCATGCGCACGAGCACCGGTCGCTCGATCCCCAACCGCGTGAACAACGCCTGGATCCGCTCCAGCACCTGGGGCAGCACCCGCTCCGACTCGGTGATCGCCAGCCCGCAGGTGGGAAGGGCCGGGCAGGCGATCGCGTGCCGCTCCAGCAACGGCGGGGCGTCAGGCTCCTCAAAGCCCAGAGCCGCCAGGGCCAGCTTCACCCCCTTGCGCTGGGCGGTGCCGATGTTGCAGAGGAGCAGATCCTGGTTCGGGGTCAGGCGCACCTCCAGCTGGAAGGTAGCCACCAGCCGGCGCAGGCCCTCCTTCCGCTCCCCCTCCAGGCGACCGCAGAGCAAGGGCAGACCCACGAACCACAGACCCGCCTCCTGCCGATGCCAGCCGAGGTAGTCGTGCAGCCGTGGTTTCGGTTCCTTGCGGCTCGCCTGGATCGGATGGGGGAAGTAGGAGGCCAGTTCGGCGCGGAACCACTCGATGCCGCGATCGTGGATCAGGTACTTCATGCGCGCGTGCCGCCGCTGCACCCGGTCGCCGTGGTCGCGCTGGAGGGCCGCGATCGCCTGCACCAGCTCAAGGATGTGCTCGTGGGCCACATAGCCCAGCGGGTCGGCGGTGCGCGCGAAGGTCTCCTCTTTGTTGTGGGTGCGGCCCATGCCGCCGCCCACCACCACGTTGCATCCCTGGGGTCTGCCTTGTCGGTCGGCGAAGAGCACCAAGCCGATGTCCTGGGTCAGCAGATCCACCGAGTTGTCGCCGGGCACGGTGACGGCGATCTTGAACTTGCGGGGTAGGTAGGTGCTGCCGTACAGCGGTTCTTCGGGATCGCCGCTGTACACCCGTCCCTCCTGCTGGCGGGCGCGGGCCCGGCTCACCGCCCGGCTTGGCTTGATGCGGTAAGCGTGGTCGCCGTCGACCCAGAGGTCGAGGTAGGAGCCTTCGGCGGCCTGGGGCGCCAGCAGGTCGGCGATGTCGTCGGCCAGCCGGCGCGCGGCGGGGTAGCCGCCCTCGGAGAACGGCGCGGCGGGGGCCATCACGTTGCGGTTGATGTCGCCGCAGGCCGAGAGGGTTGAGCCCATCGCCCGCACGATCGTGCCGATCACCTCCCGCAGATCCGCCTTGGCGATGCCGTGCATCTGGAAGGCCTGGCGGGTGGTGGCCCGCAGGGTGCCGTTCCCCAGTCGGTCGGCCAGGCCATCCAGTGCCAGATACAGGGAAGCGGGAATGCGGCCGCCCGGGCTGCGCAGCCGCAGCATCATCTGCCAATCCTTCTCCTGCCCCTTCTGGCGACGGTCCCGATCGTCCTGTTGGTAGCTGCCGTGGAACTTCAGGATCGAGACGGCGTCCTGGCCGAAGTGGCGACGCGCGCCAGCCTCCTCGCCGTCGAGCTCGACGAGCAGGGGCTCCCGCAGGTGACCACTCTCCAGCTTGAGGGTTTCCGCTGCCGTTCGCGCCGGGGCGGCGGCAGCGGGCTGGTTCTCGGCCGCAGGGGCGGGGGAAGGGCTCTTGCTGACCCGCGTGGGTGACATCCGCGCCCGGCGCTCATACACAACTCGAAACTAGCGAACGGCAGGCGTCTCCCTCCGATGTCGGCAGGGAACGGGGACAGCAGTGCCGCTGGGAGCACCGTTCCATAAAGTCGCGGGCAGCATCGGGCGTGCCATGGCCACCTTTCTGTTGGAGATTGGTACGGAGGAGCTTCCGGCTGATTTCGCACGGGAGGCCCTGCGTCAACTGCACGAGCAGGTGAGCGCCGACCTGGAGCGACTCCGGCTGACCAGCACGGCCGTGCGTTGCGCCGGTACGCCACGCCGGCTGGCCCTGACGATCGAGGGAATGGCCGAGCGCCAGGAGGACCGCACAAGTGAGCGCAAGGGCCCACCGGCCCAGCAGGCTTTCCGCGAGGGGCAGCCCACGGAGGCGGCCCTGGGCTTCGCCCGCCGCTGCGGTGTGGCGCCCGAGCAGCTGGAAATCCGCGAGACCGAGAAGGGCCCCTTCGTGTTCGCCTGCAGCCTGGAGCGGGGTCAGGCAACCGTGGAGCTGCTGCCCACCCTCATCCCCACCTGGCTCTGGGCGCTGCAGGGCCGCCGCTTCATGCGCTGGGGGACAGGCGAGAGCCGCTTCAGCCGGCCGGTGCGCTGGCTGGTGGCCCTGCTCGATGCGGAGGTGGTGCCGGTGGAGCTCAGCGAGTGCGATCCCCCCGTGCGCAGCGACCGGCTCAGTCGTGGCCACCGCCTGCAGAGCGGCACGGTCTCCATCGCTGATGCCGGCGTCTACGCCGCCACCCTGGCGGCCCACGACGTGCAGGTGGATCGCACGATCCGTGCCACCTGGATCCGTGAGCACCTGGAGCTGGCCGCCGCCGAAGCGGGCGGGCGCGCCGATCTGCCGGAAACGCTGTTTGAGGAACTGGTGGATCTGGTGGAGGCCCCCCAGCTGATCGAGGGGGCGATCGAGCCCCGCTTCCTCTCCCTGCCTCCCGAGGTGCTCAGCACCGTGATGCGCGCCCACCAGCGCTACGTGCCCCTGTTGCGCGCTGACGCGCCTGCCGATCCCCTGGCCCTGGAGGCTGGCGCCGTGCTGCTGCCGCGGTTCCTTTGTGTGGCCAATGGACGGGCGGAAGCGGCGGCCGTGATCCGCCGCGGCAACGAGCGGGTGCTGCGGGCTCGCCTGGCGGATGCCGACTTCTTTGTGCGCGCCGACCGCGCGGTGCCGAGCATCGATCGGCGCGACGCCCTGGCGCGGGTCACCTTTGCGGAGGGGCTCGGCAGCCTGCGTGACCGCAGCGAGCGCATCGAATGGCTCACCGACGTGCTGCTGGAGGCCACCGGCCAAGAAGAGACGGCGGCGGTGGCCCGGCGGGCCGCCCACCTCTGCAAACACGACCTGGTCAGCCAGATGGTGGGCGAGTTTCCGGAGCTCCAGGGGGTGATCGGTGCCAAGTACCTCCTGGCCGAGGGGGAGCCGCGGGAGGTGGCCCTGGCGGTGCTGGAGCATTACCTGCCCCGCGGCGCCGGCGATGCCCTGCCGGCGTCGGCCGCCGGGTCCCTGGTGGCCCTTGCGGAGCGCCTGGAGCTGCTGCTGAGCATCTTTGCCAAGGGCGAGCGCCCCACCGGCTCCAGCGACCCCTACGCCCTGCGGCGGGCCGGCAATGGCCTGCTGCAGATCCTCTGGGAACGGAGCTGGCGCCTCGACCTGTTGGCGCTGTTGCAGCGGGCCTGCTCCCACTGGGGCAGCCTTTTCCCCCACTTCGCCATCGATCCGGCGGCGCTAGCGGCCGACCTGGCCGAGTTCCTGCGACAGCGACTGGTGAGCCTCCTGGAGGAGGGGGGCCTCGATGGCGATCTGGTGCAGGCCGTGGCCGGGCCTGGTCTGCCCCTGGAGCGGGTGCTTGGGGATCCGGAGGATGCCCGTCGCCGAGCGGCCCTGTTGGCGGAGCTGCGGCGCAGCGGCGAGCTGGCGGGAGTGCAGGCTGTGGTGCAGCGCGCCTCCCGCCTGGCAGCCAAAGGAGATCTCAACGCCGCGGTGCTCTCCCCCGAGCAGGTCGTGGATTCGACACTCTTCGAGTCCCCGGCGGAAACGGCGATGCGCGACGTGTTGCAGCGTCTCGCACCGATAGCCGTCACGGTCCGGGAGGGTGACTACGCGAGCCTGGCCGTGGGTCTGGCGAGCAGTGCCGACAGCCTGGCCGCCTTCTTCGATGGCCCCCAAAGCGTGTTGGTGATGGCGGACGATCCCGCCGTGCGCCGCAACCGGCTCAACCTGCTCGGGGTCCTACGCAATCAGGCCGCCCTGCTGGCTGATTTCGAGCGCATCAGCGGCGCATAAGCGGCGCCTGAGGGCTGCGGTGGGCCCCCAATCGCGCCCCGATGGGCCCACCATGACGGAAAGATGCCCCCGCCCCCATGACGATCGTTGAGGCCTTGATCGAAGCGCTGTGGCAGCGGGGTGTCCGGCGGGTGTACGGGGTGCCGGGCGATTACGTGCTGGGCCTCTTCGCCCGCTTGGAGGCCTCCCCCCTTGAGGTGATCTGCACCACCGGGGAGGAGGGGGCCGGCTTCGCCGCCGATGCCCATGCGCGCCTCAACGGACTGGGTGTGGTGGTGGTCACCTACGGCGTTGGTGCCCTCAAGCTGCTCAACCCCGTGGCTGGCGCCTACGCGGAGCGTTCGCCGGTGCTGGTGATCAGCGGTGCCCCTGGCGTGCGCGAGAGCGACAGCCACGCCCTGCTGCACCACCGCATTCGCGCGGACGACACCCAGCGCCGCTTCTTCCAGGAGGTCACCGCCGCCACCGCCGTGCTCGAATCCGCGCGCACCGCCGGCGCCGAGCTTCTGCAGGTGCTGGCGGCGATGCAGCGGGAGTCACGGCCGGGCTACCTGGAGATTCCCCGTGACTGTCTCGAGCGGGAGATCCCCTGGCCCCTGACCCTGGCCCCCCCGGCTCCAGCTCCCCTCGTGATCCCGGAGACCGTTCGGCAGCAGGGGGAGCGCTGGCTTGCCTGGCTGCGGGGCCGTCGCCGTCCGCTGGTGCTGGCGGGGGTGGAGGTGGCGCGCTTCGCGCTGCAGGAGACGCTGCGGCAGGTGCTGGAGCGGGAGAGGTGGCCCCTGGCCACCAGCCTCTCCGGCAAGACCCTGCTCTCGGAGCGCCATCCCCTGGTTCTGGGTGTCTACGAGGGGGCCATGGGCCGGCCGGATCTACGGGCCCAGGTGGAGGCAAGCGATGGCCTGCTGGTTCTCGGCATGCCCCTCAACGACCTCGACACGGGCTTGTTCACCATGGACCTGACCCCCGGAGCCGCCTTGGTGGTCGACATGGAGCAGGGTCTGCGCTGGGGCGAGGAGCGCGACGAGAACCTCGATCCCCTCACCCTTCTGGGTATCTGGGCTGCGGCCGGAAACGACGCGACGGCGCCATCTCCCCCTCTCGCACGCCAACAGGGTCAGCCCAAGGAGCAACAGCAGGGGCTTGATGGCAACGGCAGCCGAGACGGCGGACTCCCTGCGATTTTCCAGCCGGAGCCCGACCAGACAATCCGGGTCACGAGGCTCATGGAGGCGATTAATGCCAGCCTGCCGCCCGAGGCCATCGTTCTGGCCGACCCCGGCGACGCCCTCTTTGCCGCCGCCGATCTCCGCCTGCAGGAGGCCAGCCACTTTCTCTCCAGCACGTACTGGGCGTCGCTGGGATTTGCCCTGCCCGGGGCGGTGGGGGCCTGGGGGGCCTGCCCGGAGCGGGGGCCGGTGGTGCTGATCGGCGATGGGGCGCTGCTGATGTGCGCTTCAGAGCTGGCGACCCTGGCCCGCTATGCCATCCCCGCCCTGGTGATCGTGCTCGACAACGGAGGCTATGGCACCGAAAGGCCGATGCTTGATGGCCCCTTCAACGACGTGGCGGCTGTGGACCACTGCTCCCTGGCCAGAAGCATGGGGCTGGTCTACAGCGAGCGCATCTCCACGGAGGAGGCCCTCTGGGCAGCACTGCAGCGTTGGCAGGGCGTCCGTCCGGGGCCGGTGCTGTTGTCGGTGGAGATTCGGGCGGGCGATTGCTCGCCAGCCCTGCAGCGACTCACCGAGGCCTTGGCCGAGCGGGTGCGTCCCCGCTCAGGGACGTGAAAGGGCCGGCTCCCGCTCGATTGGGGGTGCCGGAGCGGGGGACTCCTCCGGGCGCACGGGCATGCGGATACCCCCTTTGATGGTCTGAACGGCGAGCATGCTCTGGGTTTCCTCCTCCGTGCGCACGGCACTGGGCACAGGGCTATAGCGGGAGGGGGCCAGTGCCTGGCCGCGAAGCACCGAAGCGAGGGTTTTGGCGGTGAGCTTGAGCTGTTGCCAGGGGTTCATCGCCACCACACGCTTGTAGAGGTAGCTATCAAAGGTGAGGCGCTGCACATCCTTGTCGTCACACATCTCGACAAACGCCTCGCGGGCGGCGTCATTGCTGTAAAAGATATTCTGCAGAATTTCCAGAACCTTGTAAGTGGCTCCGTACTTCCGGTCCCACTTTTTGATGTACACCTTGAGATCTTTCTCACTGGGGATGCGAGTGCCATTGGCGCTGGCTGCCACGATCTCTTCGGCGCACATGCGGCCACTCTTAGCCGCGAAATAGATGCCCTCGCCCGAGCTCTTGGTCACATAGCCGGCCGCGTCCCCCACCAGGGCCATGCGTCCCACCACCCGGCGGGGCCGCGGATGCTCGGGGATCGGATGGGCCTCCACCTTGATCACCTCACCATTGACCAGCCGCTTGGCGGCGCGCTCCCGGATCCCCTGTTGCAGGGACTTGATCAGCGACTGGTTCTTCTGCATCGTGCCGGTACCCACCGCCACATGGTCGTACTTAGGAAAGACCCAGGCGTAAAAATCGGGAGAGACATCGGTGCCGACATACATCTCGGCCAGATTTTCGTAATAGGCCATCTCCTCCTTCGGCAGGCGGATGCGTTCCTGGAAGGCGATGGCCACGTTGTAGTCGCCGGCATCCATCGCCTTGGCTACGCGGCTGTTGGCGCCATCGGCTCCGATGATCAGGTCAACCTCCAGGGTCTTGAGATCGCCGGTGGCCTCGCCGTTGCTGTAGTCGGCGTAGTGGAGGGTGTAGGGCCCTTGGCGACCAGTGCCCGTATCAATCTTCTGCACGAGGCCATTGATTAATTGGGCCCCCAGATCGGCGGCCCGATTGCGCAGGAAGGCATCCATCACCTCGCGCCGGCACATGCCGATGTATTCGGCCTGATTTTCCAGATGGATGTCCACCTCACGGTTGGAGGGGGAAATCATGCGCATATTGCGCACCTTGCGGTCGATGATCGATTCGGGAAGATCAAACTCCTCGACCATGCACAAAGGAATGGCACCGCCACAGGGCTTGGCGTTGTCGAGCTTGCGCTCGAACAGCCAGGTGGAGATGCCGGCGCGGGCCAACACCTCGGCAGCACAGGATCCGCTTGGGCCACCGCCGACCACCGCGACTCGCAACATCTTGAAACCTGCTCCAGGCAAAGGATCATTACCTGGAAGCTAACACCGCCGACCGGGTGGATGTTGGGCGCCCACTTGCCGAGGGTCCGTAGCATCGGCACTGGCCGTATCCCCGTATCGGTGTCCCCTAGGGCTCCCCGCACCGGCCGCACCGGCCGATCCTCCAGGAGCGCCCGATCCCCCGGGACGGTCCCCCTGGATGACATTCCGCTCGCCCGTCGCGCCCAACCGCAGGCCACCCCCCAGCGGCGTCGAGGCTCTGGCTTGCTTTGGCTGTTCGTGGGCGGTGGCGTCAGCGCCTCCCTGATTGCTCTTTTTTTGCTGACGCCCCTGCGCCAGCGCTTGCTGCCCCCGCCGCTGACGGCGATGGCAGCTCGCCCCAGCGCCGACGGGCGTCTGCTTGGCCACTTCCCCTACCCCGAGGCCCCCCCGGCCACCCTCACCGCCATCGGTCCGGGCCTGGCCCTGCGGCGCGAGGCGGCCGAAGCGCTGCGACAGATGCAGCGGGCCGCCGCCGCCGATGGGGTGGAGTTGCGCGTGCTGAGCGCCTTCCGGGATCGCGCCCTGCAGAAGCAACTGTTCTTTGATGTGAAGGCCGACCGCAACCAGGACGCCCGTACCCGCGCGCGGGTGAGCGCACCCCCCGGATTTTCCGAGCACAGCACCGGCTACGCAGTGGATCTCGGCGATGGCCGGGTGCCCGCCACCGACCTTTCCGAGAGTTTCGAGGACACGGGCGCCTTTCGCTGGCTGGCCGCCAACGCCAACCGCTACCACTTCACCCTTTCCTTTCCGCGCGCCAATCGCCAGGGGGTGAGCTACGAACCCTGGCACTGGCGCTTCGAAGGCTCCACGGAAGCTCTGCGGCTGTTCGAGCCGACCCAGGGCCTGTCCTCCCGCTGAGACGGCCGCACAGCCGAGGAAGCGGCGGCGGCTCATCCTGAAACGGGAGGTGGGCGTCTAGAGTCAAGAATCGCTTCAGATTCGCCCGTTCCACGGCCGCAGTCGTCAGAAGCTTTCCCCTGCCCATTCCATTCCCAGGACCCCGACCTATGAGCGGCGAGCACAGAGGCGCCAGGATCCGCAACATTGCGATCATCGCCCACGTCGACCACGGCAAAACCACTTTGGTGGACGCCCTGCTCGCCCAGTCCGGCATTTTCCGCGACAACGAGGCGGTGCCGACCTGCGTGATGGACTCCAACGACCTGGAGCGTGAGCGCGGCATCACCATCCTCTCCAAGAACACCGCGGTGGATTACGAGGGGATCCGCATCAACATCGTCGATACCCCTGGCCACGCGGATTTCGGCGGAGAGGTGGAGCGGGTGCTGGGCATGGTGGATGGCTGTCTGCTGATCGTCGACGCCAACGAGGGGCCGATGCCCCAAACCCGCTTCGTGCTCAAGAAGGCCCTGGAGAAAGGCCTGCGGCCGATCGTGTTCGTCAACAAGATCGACCGGGCCCGGGTGGATCCTGAACAGGCGGTCGACAAGGTGCTCGACCTGTTTCTTGAGCTGGGCGCCGACGACGACCAGTGCGATTTCCCCTACCTCTTTGGCAGTGGCATGAGCGGCTACGCCAAGCCCGACATGGCCACCGAGAGCGACACGATGCGTCCCCTGTTCGACGCCATCCTGCGCCATGTGCCGCCGCCGGTTGGCGATGCGAATAAGCCCCTGCAGATGCAGGTAACAACTCTCGACTACAGCGATTTTCTTGGCCGCATCATGATCGGCCGGATCCACAACGGCCGGATCCGCGCCAACCAGCCCGTGGCCCTTCTCCGCGACGACGGCAGCGTCAAGCGCGGCCGCATCAGCAAGCTGCTCGGCTTCCAGGGGCTGCAACGGGTGGAAATCGAAGAGGCGGCCGCCGGAGATCTGGTGGCTGTCGCCGGCTTCGATGAGGTCAACATCGGCGAAACCATCGCCTGCCCCGACAACCCGGAGGCCCTGCCGCTGATCAAGGTGGATGAACCCACCCTGCAGATGACCTTCGTCGTCAACGATTCGCCCTTTGCCGGCAAGGAGGGCAAATTCGTCACCAGCCGCCAGGTGCGCGACCGCCTGCAGAAGGAGCTGCTCACCAATGTGGCCCTGCGGGTGGAAGACACCGATTCGCCCGACCGCTGGGCAGTGAGCGGCCGGGGCGAGCTGCACCTCGGCATCCTGATCGAAACGATGCGCCGTGAGGGGTATGAGTTCCAGGTGAGCCAACCGCAGGTGATTTTCCGCACCATCGACGGCACTCCCTCCGAACCGTTTGAAACCCTGGTGCTCGATGTGCCCGAGGAGTCGGTGGGCGCCTGCATCGAGAAGCTCGGTATCCGCAAGGCCGAGATGCAGAACATGGAGACCAGCAACGACGGCCGCACCCAGCTGGAGTTTGTGGTGCCATCCCGGGGGCTGATCGGCTTCCGGGGCGAGTTCATCCGCGCCACCCGCGGCGAGGGGATCATGAGTCACTCCTTCCTCGACTACCGCGCGATGCAGGGTGATTTCGATGCCCGCCGTAACGGGGTGCTGATCGCCTTCGAGGAGGGTGCTGCCACCTTCTATGCCCTCAAAAACGCGGAGGACCGTGGCCAGTTCTTCATCACGCCCGGCACCAAGGTCTACAAGGGAATGATCGTGGGCGAAAACAATCGCCCCCAGGATCTCGAGATCAATGTCTGCAAGACCAAGCAGCTCACCAACATGCGCTCCGCTGGCGCTGAGGAGCTCGACACCCTGCAGGCCCCCGTTCAGATGACGCTTGAGCGGGCCCTGGAATACATCGGTCCCGATGAGATGCTCGAGGTGACCCCCGAATCGATCCGGCTGCGCAAGCTGCCGGCCCGCAAACCGGCCAAGCGGTGACGGCTCCGGCCCCCGCCCCACCCGGCGGCGAGGAGGAACGGCTCATGGCCGATCCCCGCCTCGGGGAAGCCATGCGCCGCTTCAACGCCGGTGAGTGGTACGCCTGCCACGACGGCTTCGAGGAGCTCTGGCACGAAACCCAGGGACCGATGCGTCCGGTGCTCCAGGGCCTGCTCCAGATCGCCGTGGCCGAACTCCACCAAGAGCGGGGCAACAGGCGCGGCGCCACCGTTCTCATGGGGGAGGGCTTGGGGCGCCTGCGCTCGTGTGGCGATGTTGCCCTGGGAATTGCCTTGGAGCCCCTGCGCGCCTGCGCCAAAGAGCGGTTGATGGCGCTGCAGCAGGGGCACCCCTTGGCGGATCTGGCCCCGCCCCGGCTAGCCGAGGCGGGGAGGGGGGGCCGGTAAATTGGGGCGCTTGTCCCTTTGCCGAGCTTCGGTCTTGCCACACCCGGCTCGCCTGCGATCCCTCCGGACCGCCCTGTCCCCGCTGGTGGGGATGCTGGCCGGGGGCCTGATCCTGGCGGATAGCCCAAGCACCTTCGGCGCCCCCCCCGCGCCGCGCCCTTCCCCCCTTCCCCCTGCGGCAAGCCCCCCAGCAACAGCCCCAGGCCCAAGCCCAGCGACCAAACCGGCGAGCAGCCCAGCAAGCAGCCCGGAAAGCAGCCCGGAAAGCAGCCCGGAAAGCAGCATGGTCACGATCGAATCCGACAGCCAGCAGGCCGACAACGTCACGGGGATCGTCACCGCCACGGGCAACGTGCGCATCACCTACCCCGGAAAGGGCATGGTGGCCACGGCGCGCCAGGCCCAGTACTTCTCCCGTGAAGGCAAGTTGGTGCTCAGCGGCGACGTGGACGTGATCGATGCCGATGGCCAGCGGATCCGCGCCGAGAAACTCACCTACCGGCTCGACAGCGAACGGATCGTGGCCGAGCCACAGGCCGGCCGCCAGGTCACCAGCCGCCTCAAACTTCGCCAGGCCAACGGACAGGCCCCCAGCCCGTTGCTGCCATGAGCCTGACCCTCGATCGGGTCGCCATCACCCTCGGGGGTCGCCCCCTGGTGAGTGACGTGAGCCTCGCCCTTCAACCCGGTGAAGTTGTCGGTCTCCTCGGCCCCAATGGCGCCGGCAAAACCACCACGTTCAATCTCGTCACCGGCTTGCTGCGCCCCGACCGCGGTGATGTGATGCTCGATGGCCTGAGCGTGGCGGATCGTTCTATGCCCCAACGGGCACGGCTGGGGATCGGCTATCTGCCCCAGGAAGCGAGCGTGTTCCGCAGCCTCACCGTTCGCGACAACCTTCGTCTGGCCCTGCAGGAAAGCGGCACCCCCCGCGAGCTCTATGGGGAGCGCCTCGAGGAGCTGATCAGCGAGTTCCATCTGGGGGCCTTCCAGCATCGACGCGGCTTCCAGCTCTCCGGTGGCGAACGACGGCGCTGCGAGGTGGCGCGCGCCCTGGCGGTGGGTGAGAGCGGCCCCCGCTACCTGCTGCTCGATGAACCCTTCGCCGGGGTGGATCCGATGGCTGTGGCCGATCTGCAGCGGCTGATCGACGGACTGCGAACTCGCGGAATGGGGGTGCTGATCACCGACCACAACGTTCGTGAAACCCTGGCGATCACCGATCGGGCCTACATCCTTACCGACGGCCGCATCCTGGCGGCTGGCACATCGGAGGCGATGGCCCATGATCCGCTGGTGCGTCGCCACTACCTCGGGGAGGCCTTCCAACTGTGAGAGGAGTCAGCCCACCAACGCTTCCGCCTGCCCCGCGCGTGGCGGCACGCCACAGGATCCCCCCCGCTGGCATCAGCGCCCTAGCCGACCAGCTGCGACCCCGCTGGCAGCGTTTGCCGCTTCTGGATCGCTGGCTGCTCGGGGAGCTGATGGGCCCGCTGCTGTTCGGGATTGCGGCCTTCACAGCGGTCACCCTCTCGGTGGGTGTGGTCTTCGAGCTCGTGCGCCGGGTGGCGGAATCCGGCCTGCCCCTCACCGCGGCCATGCAGGTGCTGACGCTGCGGCTGCCGAGCTTTCTGGTGCTCTCCTTCCCGATGGCCACCTTGATGGCCACACTGCTGGCCTTCAGCCGGCTCTCGGGCAGCAGTGAACTGACCGCATTGCGCAGCGTTGGTGTGAGCACCCAACGCATGGTGGTGCCTGCCCTGGCCCTGGCCCTGGCGATGAGCCTGCTGACGTTTGTCTTCAACGACCTGATCGTGCCCAGGGCCAATCTGGCCGCCACCACAAGCCTGGAGCGTGCCCTGGGCAAGGCGATCTCCACAGAAAAGGGCAGCAACATCATGTACTCCCGCTTCGGCAAGATCGCCAAGGAAGATGGGGAGAAAGTGAAGATGCTCACCCACATATTCTATGCCCGCCATCATCTGCGCGGTGAGATGAGGGATGTCACGATTCTTGATTTCTCCCGTCCCGGTCAGCGCCAGATGCTCACCGCCGAAACCGGCCTCTGGAACGATCAACAAGCCGCGTGGGAGTTCCGTAACGGCCGCATCATCAACGTCGATGACGACACCGGCACCACCACCTCGGCTCGCTTCGACCGCTACAGCTACCCCCTGAGCCGCGACCCCCTGGAGGTGGCCAAGCTGCCCAGCGATCCAAGTGTGATGACGGTGGGCCAGGCTCGCACCGCCGAACGGCTGCAGCGACAGGCCGGCAACGCCAAGGAGGCCCGCCGCCTGAGGGTGCGTATTCAGGAAAAGTTTGCCTTCCCTGCCATCTGCCTGGTGTTCGGCTTGATCGGCAGCAGCCTCGGTGTACGGCCCCATTCGCGCACCAGCCGCAGCCAGGGCTTCGGCATCAGCGTCCTGTTGATCTTCGGCTACTACCTGATGTCCTTCATCTTCAGCTCCCTGGGGATCACCGGCAGCCTGACGCCCTTCCTGGCCGCCTGGCTGCCGGTGTTCGTGGGCCTAGGGGGTGGTCTGGCCCTGCTGCGGGAGGCCAGCCGCTGAATCCCCCCACGGCGCGGCACACTGGATTGGTCTGACAACCTCGTGGTGAACGATCCGGTCATCGCCCTCGGTCTGGGGGCCTTTGCGCTGCTGTTGCTGGTGCTTCCCCTGAGCTTCTGGGCCCTCAGTGGGGGGCGGCAGGAACGCGTCAGCTCCCTGGTGCGCTTCCTGGTGGCGGCCGCCAATCTCTGCCTCACCGCCCAGCTGGTGCTGCGCTGGTGGGATTCGGGCCATTTCCCGATCAGCAATCTCTACGAATCGCTCTGCTTCCTGGCCTGGGGCGGCACCCTCACCCAGCTGCTGGTGGAGCGGACCTGGCCCAATCCCTTGGTGCCGGCGGCCGCCACCCCCCTGGCCCTGGGCTGCGTGGCCTTCGCCAGCTTCGCCCTTCCGGAGAGGCTTCAGGAGGCTTCACCCCTGGTCCCTGCCCTGCGCTCCAGCTGGTTGGTGATGCATGTGAGTGTGATCATGCTTAGTTATGCAGCGCTCCTGGTGGGCTCGCTTCTGTCGGTGGCGGTGCTGTTCACCGAGCGCAACGAACAACTGGAGCTGCGTAGCAGCTCCATCGGCAGCGGCGGCTACCGCCAGGCCCAGCTTGCCTCCGAGGGACCAGGGGCGATGAACCTGAGCAGCAGCACGTTCCGCATCAGTGAGCAGCTCGACAGCCTCAGCTACCGAACGATCACGGTGGGCTTTCTGCTCCTCTCGGTAGGTCTGGTGAGTGGGGCGGTGTGGGCGAACGAAGCCTGGGGCAGCTGGTGGAGCTGGGACCCGAAGGAAACCTGGGCCCTGATCACCTGGCTGGTGTACGCCGCCTATCTGCACACCCGCCTGATCCGCGGCTGGCAGGGCCGTCGGCCGGCCCTGCTGGCTTCCGCCGGCTTGGTGGTGTTGGCGGTCTGCTACATCGGCGTCAATCTGCTGGGCATTGGCCTGCACAGCTACGGCTGGTTCTTTGGGAGCGAAGCCTGAGGCGCTGCCGAAGCCGGCGGCTCCAGCCCACGGCGGCCAGGCCACCGACCAACGGCAACGGTGCCGGTACGGGTTCGTAGGTGGCCTGGTAGAAACGTTGGCCGATCAGAGAGTGACCAGCGGTCGTCGGATGGGAACCGTCCCAGAACAGGTAGCTGTCCGGATCGCTGCAGGGTGTGGCAACAATGCTCGCGAGGCAACGTTGCGTCACATTGCTGAAGCCATAGGCCGCAGGATCGGCTCGCACCTCGGCAAGCACGTCATCAACCTGAAACGCAACGATGTCAAGATCCGGCCGACTGTCCGACAATTCGTCCAGCTTCACGGCTAGCTCGGTGTTGAACTTGTCACTGAGATCGCTGAAAAAGCCCTGAAAACCCGTACCAATGAATTCAGGGATCAGTCCAAGGTCGGGTGTATTAGGCACCAGAAAATTGCGCGCTCCCTTGGCGGCGAGTTCCTGGACGGTCCCGATGATGTTGGAGACGGCCGTCGGCACGATGGCCGCCGCTCCATCCGGTGACGTGTTGCCATCAAAGGTGCCCACTCCCAGACCGCCGTTGGCGAAGAATGTAAAGGGATCATTGGGGAACATCCAGACCATGAACAGGCTGGTTTCCGGATCGAAAGAGGGGCTGCCGAACTGATCGAGCTGCCAGGCATTGCCCTTGCCTGCGTAGGCACTCTTGAGGGCTGGGGCGATTGGGAAATCGGAGTATTGGATGAAGTTCTCAACCCCGCTGCTGGCCCCGCCCACGGCAAAGTTGCTCCCCCCCTGAAGCGAGGCCTGCAGGGCGGGGCCTGAGGGGTTGAAAGCCCTCCAGAGGTATTCAGCAGCCACCCTGCCATTGCTGAAGCGAGCACCGTCGTAGGGCGGTGGCGGGAAGATGGGAGGGGATGAGGCAGCGTTGCTGCTGATCACACCGCTGTTGCCGTTGTCGGAAAGGCTGTCGCCAAATACGTAAAGACGACTCAGGGAAGCCACCCCTGCGGCGACGGGCGCTGGCGATAGAGCTGCCCCAAGCAGGGGAGCCACGCAGGCCACCGGCCAGAGACGGCGCAGGGAGCGGGACAACAATGGCCGTTCGCGAACCGCCCTCAGCGCCGGTCGTGAGGCTCGTGCCAAGAGAGATGAGAGCATCGCGTGGAGGGGGTGGTTACCCCATCACAACGGAAAAACGTCAAAATCTGTAGGGCAAAGAGGAAGACTTCGGATCCCTTCCCCATTGCTTCGCGAGTCTTGCGCGACCGGGAGCATGCGTCCCGGTCGCGTGGTCCTCAGACCAAGGCCGGCTCGGGACGACGGCTGGTGCGAATGCCCTGGATCGCCTCGGCGTAGTCGGCGGCGCCGAACACCCCAGATCCGGAGACGATGGCGTTGGCGCCGGCCTCAATCACCATCCAGGCATTGGCGGGCTTGATGCCGCCATCGACCTCAATCCAGGGGTCGAGACCCTTTTCGTCGCAGAGACGGCGCAGGTCGCGGATCTTCTGTACCTGGTTTTCGATGAAGCTCTGGCCCCCGAAGCCGGGATTTACGCTCATGATCAGCACCAGGTCGCAGAGCTCCAGGCAGTACTCAAGGGTGTCGATCGGGGTGCTGGGGTTCAGCACCGCTCCGGCCTGCTTGCCCAGCTCCTTGATCTGGGCAAGGTTGCGGTGTAGGTGCGGACACGCCTCCACCTGCACCGAGATGATGTCGGCACCCGCACGGGCGAACTCGGGCACGTACCGCTCGGGCTCGACGATCATCAGGTGGACGTCCAGAGGCTTGGCCGTGACGGGGCGCAGTGCCTCGACGATCAGGGGGCCGATCGTGATGTTCGGCACGAAGCGGCCATCCATCACGTCCACATGGATCCAGTCGGCGCCGGCCGCGTCGACGGCACGGACATCGTCGCCGAGGCGTGAGAAATCGGCGGAGAGGATCGAGGGGGAAACCACCAGGGGCTTGCGGGTCATGGACGTCCACCGGGGCAAAGGGGTAGCGAATTGTAAGGAGCCACGCGCCCAGGGACCTGCAGGACACGCTGATAAGATGTCACAGCTTCCCGATTTCCAGAGGGCCCAAGGCAGCCGGTTACCCTCGGGAATCTCCCGCGGCGCCGCTCCCGCCCATCGTTCTGCTCCCCCTGCAGAGAGTCCCTCGCCAAGGGACGGTCCATCTGTGCCGATCGTCGACACCCCTGTCCTCTCGATCGGTCGCGAAGCTCCCTTCCCTCCGCCGGATCGTCGTGGATCGCTCTCTTATCCAGGAAATTCTCGAGGTCGTCGAGCAGGCCGCCATCGCCTCCGCCCGGCTGACCGGCATGGGCCTCAAGAACGAGGCTGACGCCGCGGCTGTCGAGGCGATGCGCGAGCGCATGGGCCAGATCGCCATGCAGGGCCGAATCGTGATCGGTGAGGGCGAGCGGGATGAGGCACCGATGCTTTACATCGGCGAAGAGGTTGGCAGCGGCAGTGGCCCCGGCGTCGACTTCGCCGTAGATCCCTGCGAAGGCACCAATCTGTGCGCCAACAGCCAGCGCGGCTCGATGGCCGTGCTCGCCGCCTCTGACCGCGGTGGCCTGTTCAACGCTCCCGATTTCTACATGAAGAAACTGGCGGCTCCCCCGGCTGCCAAGGGCAAGGTGGATATCAGTAAGTCGGCCACCGAAAACATCGAGATTCTCAGCGAATGCCTGGGTGTGGCCAAGGATGAGCTGGTGATCGTGGTGATGGACCGGGCCCGCCACAACGACCTGATCGCGGAAATCCGTGCCACAGGTGCGCGGGTGCAGCCCATCTCCGACGGCGATGTGCAGGCTGCCATCGCCGCCGGCTTCGCGGGCACCGGCACCCACTGCCTGATGGGCATTGGCGCCGCCCCGGAGGGAGTGATCTCCGCGGCAGCGCTGCGCGCCTTGGGCGGGCACTTCCAGGGCCAGCTGGTCTACGACCCGGCCGTGGCCCAAACCAAGGAGTGGGAAGGCCTCACCCGCGAGGGCAACCTGGCCCGCCTGGCCGAGATGGGCATCACCGACCCTGACAAGGTTTATGAGGCTGAGGAGCTCGCCTCTGGCGCCAATGTGGTGTTCGCCGCCAGTGGCATCACCGATGGCTTGCTCTTCGATGGCGTTAAGTTCGAAAAAGACTGCACCCGCACCAGCAGCCTGGTGATCAGCACCCTCGACAACACCGCCCGCTTCACCACCACCGTCCACATCAAGGAGGGGGCCCAGAGCATCGCCCTGCGCTGAGCCCCTGCACCGAGCCCCAAGCCGCCTCCCGCGGCCGCCAGGCTCGGCCGCAAGTCCGGCAGAACCCCAGGCAGCACCCCAGGCAGCAGATCAGCCTCCATGCACATCGCCGTCATCGGCCTCAGTCACCGCACGGCTCCGGTGGAGATCCGCGAGCGGCTGAGCATTCCCGAGCCCACCATGGAGGCCTCACTCCAGAGGCTGCGGGCTGACGACCAGGTGCTGGAGGCCTCGATCCTCAGCACCTGCAACCGCCTGGAGATCTATGCCCTGCTACGCCATCCTGAGGAGGGGATTTCAGCCATTGGCGCCTTCCTCAGCCAGGTGTCGGGCCTGCCCCTTGAGGCGCTGAGCCCCCACCTCTTTGCCTACCACCACGAAGCCGCCATCGATCACCTGTTGCGGGTGTCCGCCGGTCTCGACAGCCTCGTGCTCGGGGAGGGGCAGATCCTCTCCCAGGTCAAGAAGATGGTGCGCCTCGGCCAGGAGTACCGCTCCATCGGCCCGATCCTGAACCGTCTGCTCACCCAGGCGGTGAGCACCGGCAAGCGGGTGCGCACGGAAACCAACCTCGGCACCGGCGCGGTCTCGATCAGCTCCGCCGCCGTGGAACTGGCCCAACTGAAGGTGGGGCAGGCCCGGGGCGTCGATGAGTTGGTACCCCTGGACCAAGAGCAGGTGGCGGTGGTGGGGGCAGGTCGCATGGCGCGTCTGCTGTTGCAGCATTTGCAGGCCAAAGGATGCCGTGGCGTGGTGCTGCTCAACCGCACCGTGGTCCGGGCCGAACAGCTGGCGGCCGATTTCCCGCAGCTACCGGTGCAGTGCCGCCCCATCCACGACCTCGACCACTGCCTGAGCACCTGCTCGCTCGTGTTCACAAGCACGGCGGCCGAGGAGCCAATCATCAGCCGCTCGCGCCTCGCCAAGCTCAACCGTCGCTCCAGCCTGATGCTCATCGACATCGGCGTGCCCCGCAACATCGGCGCAGATGCAGCCGAACTCGAGGGCGTCGAGAGCTTCGATGTGGATGATCTACAGGAGGTGGTGGCCCGCAACCAGGAGGCCCGGCGAGAGATGGCCGCCGAGGCCGAAGCGATGCTACGGGAGGAAGCCCAGCTCTTTCTCGACTGGTGGGACGGCCTGGAGGCGGTGCCTCTGGTCAATCGTCTGCGTACCCAACTGGAGGACATTCGCGAGCAGGAGCTACAGAAAGCCCTCAGTCGTATGGGCCCCGACCTTTCCGCCCGGGAGCGCAAGGTGGTGGAGGCCCTCAGCAAGGGCATCATCAACAAGGTTCTGCACACCCCGGTCACCAGGCTGCGGGCTCCGCAGCCGCGCACGCAGCGCCATCAAGCGATGAAGGTGCTGCAGGAGTTGTTTGAGCTGCAGGACGACGCAGCTGGGGGTCGCTGAGGTGTTGCGGCCAACGACTACAAAGTGCTGCCGAGTCCCTCAGGAATGGCCCCCGCTCCGGTACGGTCGGAGCGAGCTGGGGATTGAGGCTTCTTGATGAAACGTGTTCTGGCCATCATTCTCGGCGGTGGAGCGGGAACTCGCCTCTACCCTCTCACCAAAACCCGTGCCAAGCCTGCCGTGCCGTTGGCAGGCAAATACCGACTCATCGATATTCCTATCAGCAACTGCATCAACTCTGAGATCAACAAGATCTACGTGTTGACACAGTTCAACAGCGCTTCCCTCAATCGTCATCTGACGATGACCTACAACCTCTCTGCGGGCTTCGGGCAGGGATTCGTCGAGGTGCTGGCTGCCCAGCAAACTCCCGATAGCCCTAGCTGGTTCGAAGGAACCGCTGATGCGGTGCGCAAATATCAATGGCTGTTCCAGGAATGGGATGTGGATCACGTGCTGATCCTCTCCGGCGACCAGCTTTACCGTATGGACTACAGCCGTTTTGTGCAGCACCACATCGATACGGGTGCCCAGCTTTCTGTTGGCGCCCTGCCGGTTACCGCTAGCGATGCGGAGGGCTTTGGTTTGATGCGCACCGATAGCAAAGGCCGCATCCGCGAGTTCCGGGAGAAACCGAAAGGGGATGCTCTCCATGCGATGGCAGTCGACACCGCCAGCCTGGGCCTGACCCCTGAGGAGGCCGTGCGCAGGCCGTACCTGGCTTCGATGGGCATCTATGTATTCAGCCGCGATACACTCTTCAATCTGCTGGCTGCCCATCCCCAGGCCACCGATTTTGGCAAGGAAATCATTCCCGCCTCTCTGGAGAGGGGCGACGCACTGCAGAGCTATCTCTTTAATGACTACTGGGAGGATATCGGTACGATCGGCGCCTTCTATGAGGCGAATCTTGCCCTCACGGAACAGCCCAATCCCCCATTCTCCTTCTACGACGAAAAATTTCCTATTTATACGCGTCCACGCTATCTACCCCCCAGCAAGCTGAACGATTGCCAGGTAACCCAGTCCATCATCGGCGAGGGCTCCCTGCTTAAGGCGTGCAGCATTCACCATTGTGTGCTCGGGGTACGCAGCAGGGTCGAGGACGAGGCGGTATTGCAGGACACCCTGGTCATGGGGGCCGACTACTTCGAATCCGCCGAAGAGCGCGCGGTTTTGCGCGAGCGCGGCGGCATTCCGATCGGCGTGGGACAGGGCACTACCGTGAAGCGCGCGATCCTCGATAAGAACGTACGCATTGGTCACAATGTCACAATTGTGAACAAAGACCGGATTGAGGAGGCGGATAGGCCCGAGCTTAACTTTTACATTCGTAACGGCATCGTCGTCGTGGTGAAAAATGGCACAATTGCAGACGGCACGGTGATCTGAGCCTGTGGCTTAGGGGCTGGGCACAGGGTTCCTGTCGCTCCTTGCTTCATGTCTGCATTTCAGGGTTGTTTCCCAGAGGCCTTTTGGCTTTCTGCCTTCCCGCCTGCTGCGGGGATGCCACCCTGCCGCGGTTGCGGACTTGCTGACATCCGCCGCTGACGCCTTCCATTTGGGACCCTGGCGCGGTCAAACTTGTGTAGACGCCACAGTCATCGAGATTTCCTATGAGCAAAGCGCATTTCGGCTTGATCGGCCTCGGCGTGATGGGGGAAAACCTGGTGCTCAACGCCGAGCGCAACGGCTTCTCCAGCGTTGTCTGGAACCGTACGTTCGACAAAACGGAGAAATTCCTTGCCGGACGCGGCGCCGGCAAGGACATCATCGGCGTAGCGACCCTGCCCGAATTCGTGGCGGCGCTGGAGAAACCCCGGCGCATCTTGATGATGGTCAAGGCCGGCCAGCCGGTTGACGACATGATCAGCACCCTGGCCCCCCTGCTGGAGGAGGGCGACCTGCTGATCGATGGCGGCAATAGCCTCTACACCGATACGGAACGGCGGGTGAAGGAGCTCGAAAGCCAGAGCTTCGGATACATCGGCATGGGGGTGTCCGGCGGCGCCAAGGGCGCCCTGGAAGGGCCAAGCATGATGCCCGGTGGCACGCGTACCGCCTACGACGCCATCGAATCACTGCTTCAGGCGATGGCGGCCAAGGTGATTGATGGCCCCTGCGTCACCTACGTGGGGCCTGGAGGCGCGGGCCATTTCGTGAAAACCGTGCACAACGGCATTGAGTACGGCATCGAGCAGATCCTTGCCGAGGCCTACGACCTGATGAAGCGTGTGGCGGGCCTCGAGGGCACCGCGATGGCTGATGTGCTCAAGGGCTGGAACGATACCGAGGAGCTCAGTTCCTTTCTGGTGGAAATCACCGAGGTCTGCCTCCGTGCCGAGGATCCTCAGAGCGGTGAAAAGCTGGTCGAAAAGATCGTCGACGCCGCCGGCCAGAAAGGAACCGGTCTGTGGACCGTGGAGAGCGCCCTGAACATGGGGGTGCCTGTGCCTACGGTCTACGCCGCCCTCAACGCCCGCGTACTCAGCTCGCTGCGGCCCCAGCGCATCGCCGCCGAACCGCTACTGCAGGTGGGTCCTGGCCCTTCGTTTGACCTTGGCAGCCCCGCCGATGGCATGGCGCCGCTTCGCGATGCCTGCATCCTGGCCTCCATCGCCAGCTATGCCCAGGGCATGGCGCTGATGCAGGAGGCCTCCCGCCTGCACGACTACGACCTCAATTTCCCCGAGATCGGCCGCATCTGGAAGGGGGGCTGCATCATCCGCGCCCGCCTGCTGCAACGCATCCAAGACGCCTACAAGGCCAACGGAGATCTGGCCAATCTGATGCTCGACCCCTGGTTCCTTCTGCAGGTAAACCAGCGCCTGGGCTCCCTGCGGACCGTGGTGGCCGGGGCCGCCATGGCCGGCATCCCCGTGCCCTGCCTGAGCAGCACCCTCGACTACATCCAGAGCTATTTCACCGCGCGGTTGCCACAGAATCTGGTGCAGGCCATGCGCGACTGCTTCGGGTCCCACACCTACGAGCGCACCGACCAGCCCGGCTCCTTCCACACCGAGTGGCTCCCATGACCCAATACCACCTCCGCATCGTCGAGTCCGCCGAAGACCTGGCCCGTCAGAGCGCGGAGCAGATCGCCTCGCGCATCGATCTGGCCCTGGCGGAGCGCGACCGCGCCCAGATCGCGCTGGCCGGCGGTGCCACCCCACGGGCCACCTATCTGCACCTTGGGGCGGGCCACCTTCCCTGGGAGCGGGTCGATGTGCTGTTGGGGGATGAGCGCTGGGTGAGCGCCGACGACGCTGCCAGCAACGCCCGCATGCTGCGCGAAACGCTCCTGGCACAGGGTCCGGCCCAATCAGCCGCCTTCCATCCAGTGCCCACCGACAGGGCCACTCCGGAGGCCAGTGCCGAGGCCTATGCCCAGGTGCTCCAGGAGCTTGGGGGTGGACCGATCCCCTGCTTCGATGTGATCCTGCTCGGCCTGGGGGATGACGGCCACACGGCCTCCCTCTTCCCCGGCTCCGGTGCCCTGGCCGAGCGCGTACGCAGCGTGGCGGTTGGCGAAGGCAAAGGCCTGCCCCGCATCACCCTCACCGCACCGGTCCTGAGTGCCGCGCGGCAGGTGATCTTCCTGGTGAGTGGTGCGGGGAAACGTCAGGCCCTCGAGCGCCTGCTCGACCCCCAGGAGCCGGTGGAGCACACCCCCGCCCGCCTGGTGCAACCACGCGGGGAGGTGTTGATCCTCGCGGATGCGGAGGCGGCCCAGGGATTGCCGGAGCGCGTCACTGCCTGAGCACCCGCCAGACTGAAGCCAGCCGCTCGAACCGGGTCAGGCCCCGCTCGCCATGGATATCTCCTCCGCCTCGATTTCTTCCCCCGCTTTTTCCCCTGCCCGCACGCTCGTGGCCGGCAGCGGCTTCAGCGGCTGGCATGCCCTCAACGACACCGTCATGGGCGGCCGTAGCAGCGGCTCCACCTCGGTGGGTCCCGAGGGATTGCGCTTTACGGGGGAGGTGGTGGAAGAGGGGGGTGGCTTTGTTTCGGTACGCTCGCCGCTCTTCTCCCCCCCGCTGGATCTCTCCGGCGCGCGTGGCCTGGTGCTGACGCTGCAAGGGGAAGGTCGCCGGTTCAAGTTGGCGGTGGCCTGCGCCGACGGTGTGGCTGGGCTTACCGAGCTGATTCCCGGTGGCCTGCGCTGGGTGCACGAATTCGGCACCGCGGGCGAGGGGCTCTCCCGGGTGGAGATTCCCTTCGAGGCCCTCACCCCCTCGGTACGTGCCCAACCGGTGGCGGGGCTGCCCCTGGGCCTGCCGTTGCGCTTCGACCCCGCCCGCATCACCCGCCTGCAGCTGTTGCACTCGCGGTTCAGCGATGGCGGCGGCAGAAACGAGGGATTTCGCAGCGGCCCGATCCTGTTGGAGATCCAGGCGATCGATGCCCTGGCCTGAGGCTGCCAACACCGACCTGAGCCAGCTGGTGGCCGCCGCTGCGGATCTCTGTCGTCGCCCCCTGCGCCACGGCGTGGTGCTCGAATCCACTGACGACGACCTGGATTGCAGCCTGCGCCTGGAGGTGCGCTCTCCCGAAGGGGAGAGGCTGGAGGCCGAGGACCTGGATCTGGAGATCTACCGCAGCGGTGATTCGATTCACCTCACCCTGGCCTGGCGGCAGGACGACGATCGGCCCATGCTCTGGCAGGGGGAGCATCCCCTGTGGATGGATCCCCAAGGGCGACGGTGCGAGCGTCCCGCCGAAGGTCTGCCGTTGGAAGCCCTGGCCAGGCGGCTGCGGGCCCTGGTCGTGCCGCTCAGTCCGGCGGCAGATCCGTAACGGCGCCGAGGCTGCTAGAGCTCACCTGGCGGGCGTACTTCCCGAGCACGCCGGTGAGGTAGCGCGGTGCTGGCCGCACCCAGGCGGCGCGGCGGCGGTCGAGTTCCTCCTCCGCCACGTTGAGATCGATCCGCAGCTGATGGGCGTCCACCGTGATGCTGTCACCTTCCTGCACCAGGCCGATGGTGCCGCCTACGGCCGCCTCCGGGGCCACATGGCCCACCACCATCCCGTAGGTGCCGCCGCTGAAGCGTCCGTCGGTGATCAGGGCTACCGAATCGCCCAGACCCTCGCCGATGATCGCGGCCGTGGGGGCGAGCATTTCGCGCATCCCCGGACCGCCAACCGGGCCCTCGTAGCGAATCACCACCACATCACCGGCGTTGATCCGCTTGGCCAGGATCGCTGCCAGGGCCTCCTCCTCGCTTTCAAACACGCGGGCTGGACCCGTGATCGAGGGGTTCTTGACGCCGCTGATCTTCGCCACGCTGCCCTCCAAGGCGAGGTTGCCCTTGAGGATCGCCAGGTGGCCCTTGGCGTAGAGGGGGTTGCTCAGTGGGCGGATCACATCCTGGTCGGCGGGCGGCTCGCTGGGCACAGCGGCGAGCACCTCCCGCAGGCTGCGATCCTCCACCGTGCGGCAGTCACCATGGAGCAGGCCAGCGTCAAGCAGCAGCTTCATCACCTGGGGGATACCGCCGGCCCGGTGCAGATCCACCGTCACGTATCGGCCGCTGGGTTTGAGATCGCAGATCACAGGAACCCGCTGGCGGATCATCTCGAAATCATCGATAGTCAGGGCCACGCCGGCCGTGCGGGCCACCGCCAGCAGGTGCAGGACGGAGTTGGTGGAGCCTCCCACCGCCATGATTACGCTGATGGCATTCTCGAAGGCCTCGCGGGTGAGCAGATCGCAGGGGCGGATGTTCTTGCCCACCGCCTGCACCAACACTTCGGCGCTGCGCGCAGCACTTTCTGCCTTCTCCGGATCCTCCGCCGCCATAGTGGAGCTGTAGGGGAGGCTTAGACCCATAGCTTCAAAGGCGGCACTCATGGTGTTGGCGGTGAACATGCCACCGCAGCTGCCAGCGCCCGGACAGGCGTTCTTTTCGATGGCGGTGAGCTGCTCGGCATCGATGCGGCCGCCACTGTATTGGCCCACGGCCTCAAAGGCACTGACCACGGTGAGGTCGCAGGCGCCGAGGCGCCCGGGCTTGATGGTGCCGCCGTAAACAAAAATGGAAGGGATATTCATACGGGCCATCGCCAACATGGCGCCCGGCATGTTCTTGTCACAGCCCCCAATCGCCAGCAGGCCATCCATGCTCTGGGCGTTGCATGCGGTCTCGATCGAATCGGCGATCACCTCGCGGCTGACTAGTGAATACTTCATGCCTTCGGTGCCCATCGAGATGCCATCGCTGACGGTGATGGTGCCGAACATCTGCGGCATGGCACCCGCCGCCAAGGCGGCGGCCTCAGCCCGTTGGGCGAGGTCGTTGAGACCGATATTGCACGGGGTAATGGTGCTGTAGGCGTTGGCGATGCCGAGGATCGGCTTATTGAAATCGTCGTCGCCGAATCCAACGGCGCGCAGCATGGCCCGATTGGGGGAGCGCTGGATGCCCTGGGTGATGGCGGCGGAGCGGAGCATGGCAGGGGCGGGAGAGCGTTCCCTGAACCTACCGAGCGGTCTGCAGTCCCTATTGCCGCTCCTGCCCCTCAAGCCCGATCAGCCCTGCGGCTGCAGCCGCTCCAGCTGGCGGCGCACGTCATCAATCGCCTGGTTGAGTTGCTTCACGCGGTCGTGGAGCTGGGCCTCCTGCGGGGCGGCCCTCAGAGGGGAGCGGCTTTTCTCCGCCAAGGGCTCCGGATCGATGGCCTGATCGCGCGAGAGGATCAGCAACCGTTGCTGTCGCTGCAGGCGGCGGCGGCGGTCGGCCTCGGAGAGCAGCCACCAAGCAAGGCCGGCGGCCCCCACCATCGCTCCGGCCAGGGCGCTGGCCACGATCGCGGTACCGCCGGCGCTGGAGCGATCCGGGGAGTGAGCCATGGAACGGGGGGCCGGGGTGGGGCGAGGGGGACCCGGAGCGTTCAGCCTAAGGGGCCCGCCCCGGCGGTTCCATAGAGGCGGGCGGCAGCGTCGCCGAAGCCGGGCCGTAGGCGCCGTTGCCCGTCCACCTCCGCGTCGATGCCGGCGGCGTAAATGGTGAGGGAGGGAAAGCGCTCCCCCAGCTCCTTGAGCCCGGGAGCGCCGCAGAGGCTTGTGACCACCCGCAGACGCGGGCCCTCCACCCCCAGGGCCTTCAGGCGTTCCAGAACGGCGATGGCGGTGGCGCCGCTGGCGAGAACCGGCAGAAACACCAACAGCCCCACCCGCTCACCGATGGCCTCCGGCAGGTCGTCGAGGTACCAGTGGGCAGGTTCACCCGGCCCTTCCGCCTGCAGGCCCACATGGGCCACCCGGGCGGCGGGAAGCACCGTGCGAGCGCCATCCCAGAGGCCCAGGCCGCCCCGCAGCACCGGAACGGCAAGCAGGGGCACCTCGGGATCGATGACGCGCCCCTCGCTGCGCTCCAGCGGCGTTTCCACCTCCACGGAGCGCTGGGGCAACCAGTCGCGCAGGGCTTCGTAGGTAAGCCAGCGGCCAAGCTCGCCCATCGCCGTGGCGAAAAGCGGTGAGGGTGTCTGGCGGTCGCGCAGCAGGGTGAGCCAGTGTTCGATCAGGGGGTGGGGGGGAACCACCACCCGCAGGGACATGCTCATGCCTGCCATAACTTGGCCTTTCACCGTAAGCCTGAAGCCATGCGGGGCTGCCTTCGTCTTCGCCTCACCGCCGGGGAGCGCTGGCTCCGTTCTCTCCTGGCGGCCCTGCTGCTGGTGGGGGTGCTGGTGGCGCACCCCGCGGCTGCCCCAGCCATCACGGCGCCGGAATTGCGCTCCCAGCGGTCGATGCAGGAGCTTCAGCCCGACATGCACGGCCGCAATCTGCAGCAACAGGAATTCCTCAAGGCCGATCTGCAGCACTTTGACTTCAGCGACGCTGATCTGCGCGGCGCGGTCTTCAACAGCAGCAACCTCCAGGATGCCGATCTTCATGGGGCCGATTTGGGCGATGTGGTGGCGTACGCCACCCGCTTTGACGGCGCCAACCTGGAGGGGGCGGTTCTACGCAACGCGATGCTGATGCAGAGCCGCTTCCGCGGCGCCCAGGTGGAGGGCGCTGATTTCAGCGATGCCGTGATCGATCTGCCGGAACAAAAAGCCCTTTGCGCCCGTGCCACCGGCGTGAACCCCCGCACCGGGGTCACCACGCGCGACAGCCTGGGCTGCCGTTGAGATTCCGGCTGGGCTTCGGCGATTGATGATCGGGTTCGCCCCAGCGCGGATACACTGCCTCTGACCGGTTCCACGGGGGTTCAGCCCGTGGAGGAAACGGGGAAAGTCCGGTGACCAGGAGGCAGGGGGCCTGCCCCCCTCTTCCTTAAGTCCGGCGCTGTCCCGCAGCTGTGACGCTCCCCCGGGAGCCAGCCAGAACGCCCGCCGGTTTTTGTTCTTTCCCGACCGGCGCGGACCGTGTCCACGATGATCAAGCCTTCCCTTCGCGGCGCCTCCGGACGCCGCAACTTTGCTGTTCTCAGCCTGCTTTCCCTGGTGTTGCTGGCGGGTCTGCCAGCGCTGGCGCACCACCCCGTCGAACTCTTCCACTGGCAGCCCACGCCTCTGAACGGCCTGATGAGTGGTCTGTTCCATCCCGTGCTCGGCCCCGACCACCTGCTGTTTCTGCTTGCCCTCTCGCTGGTGGGCCTGCGCCATCGCGCCGGCTGGATGCTGGGGCTGCTCGCCGTGG
Organism: Synechococcaceae cyanobacterium; assembly: GCA_947442825.1. Lineage (GTDB taxonomy): Bacteria > Cyanobacteriota > Cyanobacteriia > PCC-6307 > Cyanobiaceae > Cyanobium. The sequence continues at coordinate 8,432 of CANEWU010000006.1, read as the reverse complement.
GCCTGGGGGGCAGCGCGGTGGGTCTGCTGGTACCCGGCCTTCCCGGGGCCGAACTCCTGGTCGCCCTCTCCCTGATCGTGGTGGCGCTGGTATTGGGGGAGCGTGTGCCGCGTCAGTGGTTGCTGCCCGCCTTTGCCCTGCACGGCTATGTGCTGAGCGCCTCCGTTCTGGGCTGGACGGCGATGCCAGTGGCGGCTTACCTGGTCGGTCTGATGCTGAGCCAGGGTCTGCTGCTGGTTGTGTCCCTGCGGCTGCTGGCCGCTTCGGCGGCGACGGTCGGACCCCGCACCCGCACGGTCCTGGCCCTTGCCGTAGCAGGGTCTGGTGCCCTGCTGGCCTTAGCCCCGCTTCTGGCCTGACATCTGATGGCCTCACCTACAACGTCGGATCCGGCTGAGGCCTCTCCTCGCCCTCGCCGACTGCCCGTGACCGTGATCACCGGCTTTCTGGGGGCTGGGAAGACCACTCTCCTGCGCCGCCTGCTGCTCGACAGCGGTCGCCGTCTGGCTGTGCTGGTCAATGAATTCGGCGAGGTGGGCATCGATGGAGACCTGATCGCCAGCTGCGGCTTCTGCCCGGAGGAGGAACGCGCCGGGCGCATCGTGGAGCTGGCCAATGGCTGCCTCTGCTGCACCGTGCAGGAGGAGTTCCTGCCCACGATGGAATTTCTGCTCGAGCGGGCGGATCAGCTCGATGGGATCGTGGTGGAAACCAGTGGTCTGGCGCTTCCTGAGCCCCTTGTGGCCGCTTTCGGCTGGCCGGAGATACGCACGCGGACGCGGGTGAATGCGGTGGTGGCGGTGGTGGATGGCGAGGCCCTGGGGGCCGGCCATGTGGTGGGCAACGCGGAGGCGGTGGAGGCCCAGCGCCGGGCTGATCCAAGCCTCGACCATCTCACCGCGATCGAAGAGCTGTTCGAGGAGCAGCTTGAGGCGGCCGATCTGGTGCTGATCAGCCGGGCCGACCGCCTGACGGCCGCTGCCCTCGAAGCGGTGCAGGAGCGGTTGCAGCCACTGCTGCGCCAGGGGGCACGGGTTCTGCCGATGGCCCGCGGTGACCTTGATCCGCGCGTGATCCTCGATGGGGAGCTGCAGGGTCCATCGCGAACGCAAGACAACGACAACGAGCACGACCACGACCACGACCACCACGACCATGCCCATGTGGCCATGGCCTCGCTGGTGGTGCATCGTCCAGGCCCGTGGGAGCGTGCCGCACTGGAGGATCGCCTGCGGGGACTGCTGGCGAGCGAACCGGTGATTCGCCTCAAGGGTCGGCTTCGGCAGGCGGACCGCCCCCTCCTTCTCCAGATCCAGGCCGTCGGCACCCGCCTGGAGTGCTGGTACGAAGGAAAAGCCCCCGAGGAAGTCGCCGGAACGCCCTCGCCCGTGGGACTGGAGCTGGTGGTACTGGGGGCCGCCGCTGATCAGGAGCGACTGGAGCGGGCCTTCGCGAGCCTTTGAGGCTGCCTGAGATGTCAGTCGAGGGGGATCTCCCCGCGCGCGCAGGTGCCATCCCAGCAAAGGCTGTGATCCTCCCTCCAGCGACTGGTCACCTCCCGGGTGCGGCCCTGCTCTTGCATCGTGACCGCGCCACGGCCGTCATGGCGGAATTCGATCCGCCTCTCCCCGATCAGCAGGAACCAGTGGGCACCCAGCTCTTCCACCCGCATCTGGCAGTCCTGCCAGGGCCCCTCGCCAAGCCGGCACTGCAGGGGCACCAGCATGTCCTCGCCGGCCCAGGCCACGGGGGCCACGCTCGTGCAGATAAGCAGGGAGGCGAGGATGGAGAGGGCTCGGCCAGGGGGCACCACGGCCGGTGGGACGAAGGTCTGTCTCCACCCTGGGGCGCTGGCCTTGGGGGTGTCAGGCGGGCTGCCAAGATTTAACAAAAGCCTTGCTGCCGGTGCCCCTCTTCCACGCCAGAGTCCAGGTTTCCCTTCGCCCCTCGGTTCTCGATCCGGCCGGCGAGGCCACCCGTGCCGCCGCCGGACGGCTCGGGGTGGAAGGGGTTCGCCGGCTGCGCATCGGCAAGGCGATCGAGGTGGAGCTCGAAGCTCCCGATCCCGCCACCGCCCGTGCCCAGCTCGAGCTGCTCAGCGACCGTCTGCTCGCCAATCCGGTGATCGAAGATTGGTCCCTGGACGTACGCGAAGCCGGTTGAGGGGAAGGGGATGACGATTGGCATCGTGGTGTTTCCCGGCTCCAACTGCGACCGGGACGTGCAGTGGGCTCTAGAGGGTTGTCTGGAGAGACCCACCCGCTTCCTCTGGCATGAGGAGCGGGATCTGGCGGGATTGGAGGCCGTGGTGCTGCCAGGGGGCTTCAGCTACGGCGACTACCTCCGTTGCGGTGCCATCGCCCGCTTCGCACCGGTGCTTGAGGAGGTGCGCCAGTTCGCCGCCGGCGGCGGGCCTGTGCTCGGCATCTGCAACGGCTTTCAGGTGCTCACGGAGATGGGACTGCTGCCTGGGGCGCTCACCCGCAACCGCGATCTCCATTTCCTCTGCGAGCCGGCGCCACTCCAGGTGCAACCGGGAGCCTGCCGCTGGCTGCAGAACTATGGCGCCGGCGAGCGCATCACCCTGCCGATTGCCCACGGGGAGGGGCGCTACCAGGTAGGGGGTGAGGAACTGCGGCGTCTGGAGGGTGAGGGTTGCGTGGTGCTGCGCTACGCGGCCAATCCCAATGGCTCGGTGGGGGACGTGGCCGGTCTGAGCAACCCCGGGGGCAATGTGCTGGGGTTGATGCCCCATCCGGAGCGGGCCTGCGATCCCCAGACCGGCGGCACCGACGGTCTGCGGCTGCTGGCTGCCGCCCTGGGCTGAGGGCATGCCCCCATGAAAAAGGGGGCCTGAGGGCCCCCAAATGCTGCCGCAGCTGGGCGGCTCAGTTGACCGCAGCGAAGAACTCCTTGCTCTTCACCGGATCGGGATTCATGGTCTTCTCGCCGGGCTGCCAGTTGGCGGGGCAGACCTCATCGGGGTGGGACTGCACGTACTGGAAGGCCTGCAGAACGCGCAGGGTTTCGTCGACGCTGCGGCCCACGGGCAGGTTGTTGATCGTGCTGTGCATGATCACACCCTCAGGATCGATGATGAACAGGCCGCGCAGAGCGACGCCGGCTTCCTCATCGAGCACTTCGTAGGCGCGGGCGATCTCTTTTTTGAGGTCGGCCACCAGGGGATAGGCGATGTCGCCGAGGCCACCGGTTTTGCGATCAGTTTGCACCCAGGCCAGGTGGCTGAACTGGCTGTCAACCGAGACGCCGAGAACCTCGGTGTTGCGGCTGGTGAAATCGCCGTAGCGGTCGCTGAAGGCGATGATCTCCGTCGGGCAGACGAAGGTGAAGTCGAGGGGATAGAAGAACAGCACCACGTACTTACCGCGGTACTGGGAGAGGGTCACCTCCTTGAATTCCTGATCCACCACCGCAGTGGCGGTGAAATCGGGGGCCGGCAGGCCAACGAGCCTGGTCATGGTCTACGCGAGGGGGTTGGGGAAAGAGAGGGCAACGGGAGCGGAGACAGGGTGCGGATTCCCGGTGGCGCCATCAGCCGCTGAACGGTCGACGTGCCAGGAGTGCTGCACCCTTTCCTTCGCCAACTGTGGGTACAGCATCGGCGAAGGTCAGATCGAAGTCGTACCGACTACCAGTTGCAACCTTTTCAACCTATCACGGATCAGCCTGCCGCCGTGGTTCCCCTGCGCCATAGGCTGGTGTGGATCCGCCTTCTCGACTTTTTTTGATGGCCTGGGACCCAACGGTTTTGCGCAAATACAACAGCACAGGCCATTTCCGCCTACTCAACCAAGTGCGCTCTGAGTTGAAAGCCAATCCCCTGGTGCGGCCCAAGGATGGCGAGTCGGTGGCGGTGGCAAACCGCAGCCGCAGCCTCACGCGGGTGCTGGAGAACCGGCCGCAGGGCATGGCTCCCGCCCGGGCCCGTCGTAGCGCCGCCCTCTATCCCTCCGTCACGGTGGTGGAGGCGCTGCCGGAGGGCGGCGAAGGCCCGGGTCACCAGCCTTTCGGCAGTGGAGCCTCGGCCAGCTTCCGTGACCGCCTCAACCAGATCGACATGCGCTGAGAGGCCGGGCAGAACGCCTCATTCATGCAAAAAAACCTCCCGCAGCGCGGGAGGTTTGGCGATCAGGGCGCAACCAACGGGTTACGCGGACTTGCGCAATGGCTCGGGGGAGACTTGAACTCCCGACCTTGGGGTTATGAATCCCACGCTCTAACCAGCTGAGCTACCGAGCCGCGTTAAGGGGAGTGTAAGCCACGGGCCTCCCTACCCCGGCTAGATCAGGCCCGCGGGGGCAGAAACTGCAGGGGATTCACAGCCCCGCTACCGACGGGACGGATTTCGAAGTGGAGGTGGGGTCCGGTGCTGCGTCCCGTGCTGCCCATCTCGCTGATGGTTTGTCCCAGGGCTACCTCGTCTCCCTCCCGCACAAGAATGCGGCTGTTGTGGGCGTAAATACTGGTGCTGCCGTCTTCATGGGTGATCTCCACCAAGTAGCCGTAGCCGCCGTCATGCCAACCGGCGTAGGTGATGCGCCCCGCTGCAGCCGCCACAATTGGCGTGCCAACGTTGTTGGCGACGTCGATGCCCTTGTGCATACGTCCCCAGCGCCAGCCGTAGCCGGACGTGAACACCCCCTGAGCAGGCCAGACCCAGGCCACCGAGCCCTTCTGGAATGTGCCGGGACGCTCCTCCTCGCCGAAGCGGGGCATCTCCGGCCAACTCAAGCCACCACTGCCCACGGGCTTGAGGCCCAGCAGCAGGCGATTACGGCCAGGGGAAGACTGGGCGACGTGCACCTGGCTTCCAACCACAAGGCGGGCTGTTTCCAGGCCAGGGTTCAGCGAAAGGAGTTCGCTCAGGGTCATGCCGTAGCGCTGGGCAATCTTCACCAGCGTGTCGCCGAAGCGAACCACCGTGCTGCGGGCTGAGGGGCTGGTGACCGGCGGCGGTGATTGGAGCGGCAGGGTTTGGCGCAGGGCCTTGGCATCGAGCGAGGCGATGCGGGTGGCTTGGTCGGCCATGCGCGACGGCAGGGCCAGCCAATCGCCCGTGAGGTAGCGATGGTCTTCGTCGGTTTCGTTCAGGCGGGCCAGGAGGCTCTCATCGGCCCCGAGCTGGGAGGCAAGATCCTCATTGCTGATCGGCCGGCTCACCTGAACCCACACCCGGTCGCTGCGCTGGGGGAGGGAGGCGAGAAGGACCTCGGTGGAGGCGGATCCTCCCAGGTCTTCGGTCGCAATCCCCACCAAGGGGAGGCAGACCGAGGTGCCGACCAGGGAAGTCAGGATCCATCGGGATGGCTTCATGCAGGATTCACCCAAGGGACAAAACCCGGTGGAGAAGCCGACATCCCCGGGTCCGGCAGAGAGTAGCGGCCCGAACTGGAAGCGGCAAGGGAGCGGGTGCCAACGCGCCCTTCGTCCCTCCGCTCGCCGTCGCTTAGGGGACAGGCGAGATCTGGCGCAGGGCCTCAAACAGGGCGACCCCCACCGCCACCGAGAGATTCAGGCTGCGGACGCCTCCCCCTTCCCGGTGGCGGTGGCGTGTCAGGGGAATCGTCAAGCGCTCCTCGCAGGCTTCGAGCACCCCGGCAGGCAGCCCATCGCTTTCGCGGCCGAAGAGGAGCCAGTCGTCCGGCCGGAAGGCCCAGGCGCTGTAGGTAAGGCGGGCCTGGCTGGAGAAGGCCAGCAGCCGCCCCCCCCGGCTGCGGCGATGGGCCGTGAAGGCGTCAAAGTCGCTGTGGCGATGGAGGGGAACCCACGGCCAGTAATCGAGGCCGGCGCGCCGCAGGTGGCGATCGTCAATCGTGAACCCCAGGGGTTCGATCAGGTGCAGCTCGGTCTCGGTGGCGGCACAGGTGCGTGCCACGTTGCCGGTGTTCGGCGGGATCTCAGGCTGGAAAAGGACGACGCGCACCATCGCTCAATCGGGTGGAACCGGATGGCCCAGGGCGTTCAGGTCGAGGGCCCGGCCCTGCAGCACCAGCCAGCTGGCATCGGCTGTCTCCGCCAGGGAGCGTTGCAAGCGGGGCAGGCGGTTGCGGAAGCGGCCCCCTGCCGCGCTCGGGGGCACAAGACCCCAGCCCACCTCCTCGCAGACCAGCAGCAGCGGAGCCGCCGCCGCAGAGATGGCCACCCTCAGCTGGGCGCAACGCAGGCGCCAGAGCTCGTCATCGAGATCGAGATGGGCCGCCACCCAGGTGCCGAGGGAATCCACCAGCGCAATCTCGCCGTTGCGCAGGTCGCCGAGTGCCTCGGCCAGAGCCCCCTCCACCTCCCGGCAGCGCCAGTGGGCAGGTCGGCGACTGCGATGGCGGCGCAGGCGCTCCTGCCAGTCGCCATCGTGCGGCAGCAGGGGACCGGTGGCCAGGTACACCACCTGCTGGCCGCTGCGGCTGGCAAGCTCTTCGGCCCAGCGGCTCTTGCCTCCGCCGGCTGGACCACTGATCAGGGTGAGAACCGCCACCACGCTTCAGCCGCCGCCGTTCATGTTGTGCAGCGTGGCCACCGAGGAGGGGGACACGCGGTTGAGGTAGCGGAAAATCCAGTATTTAAAAATCGTGGCCAACACCACCGGGAAGGTGGCGATGAACAACATCACAAAATTCTGCCGCGCCGGTAGGCCGAAGTGGTGGGCGATGCCATCGAGCAGCACCGTCCAGCCTTCAGGGCTGTGGAAGCCGACAAAGATATCGGTGAACAGAATGATGGCAAACGCCTTGGCGCTATCACTCAGTCCATAAATCAATTCATCGATGAAGCTGCGCAGCACCTGCAGATCCCTCTGCCCAAACACACACACCAACGTGAAGCCAAGCAGCCCGAAAAGATCCGCCAACACGTTCTTGATGGCCTGGGTGCTCTCCTGATCGGCCTCACGCTTCAGCTCCTTCGCCCGGTCGGCCAAGCGATCCTGCATCTCGAGGCGGCTGGGCACCGGTTCGCCGCGGATCAGCGCCTCGAACTCGATCTCATCCTGGAACACGCGAAGCTTGCGCACGGCCGCTTCCTCCAGCTGGGGACGCGGATAGCTCAGCAAAGGATTGTTGCCGGAGAAGTGATCCACCAGCGGCGAGACCACCTGGGCCCGCATGAAGTGCTGGGTGAGAATCGGCACCAGGATCAACAACAGCAGGATGCGCAGCGACACCAAGGTGGAATCGCGGCGGCGGCGGAAGCCCGCCACCACACTGGCCTCCGCTTCAGGATCCAGCTGCCGGCGCACCTGATCCACCATGCCGATCAGGCTGCGGGGCAGCACTTCGGGCGAGCGGCTGATCGTGGGCAGGGGTTTGCGGGTTGCGTCGTAGCGGCTCACCACCGATTCGACCAGCTGAAGCTGGCGCAGTTCCTGACCCGCCAGCTCCTGCCGTTGGGGCTCGATCAGATCCAGCGATTGTCGACAGATTTGAAGGGCAGCGCGGAAACGGCGCAGCATCTGGGCCTGGGTTCCCTTAGGGATGCGCAGTTCGAGCTCCGGCCGCACGGGGCGATCGTTGTAGTACTCCATCTCGAGGCTCTGGATGAGCAGGGCGGCTTCGTAGCCGCGCTCGAGGTGGTTGCTCAGATCAAGGGATTGGGCTCGGCCGAAGGTCCCCATCCAGTTCGTCAGACCCATGGGCGCACGCCAGGAAATGCAGGGGGAGAAAGGGCAGCGTCAGCGGGAGAAAACCCACCAGGTGAGCATGGGCACGATCGTGCCCACCACCAGCAACACCACCACCCAGGTGAAGGCGTTGCTGCTGGCCGTTTCCTCGCGGGTGGGGATGTTGGTGGCGACCACCGTGGCCTCTGATACCGCCGGTTCGCCCGGATCTTCTCCGCCGCGTAGCACGGTCGAGAGGCGCTCGAGGGCATCGAGGCTGGCCTGGCGATAACGATTCCCTTCCCGCAGCGGTTGGGCCATGGTGGTGCGGGCCGTACTGCGAAGCAGGTCGGGCGGGAGTTGGCGTTCGAGGGCCGGAGAGGCAGCAATCGCGGCGCTCTTGGTCTGGCTGTCGATCAGGAGCAGCAGGCGGGCATCCCCCCCGGGGGCGCTCGACCAGCGCTCCAGCAACTGGCGGGAGAGCTCCGGCAGCGTCAGGCCGTAGTCGAGTCGGCTGACGGTGACCAGGCGGGCATCGACCCGGTCATCACCGAACTGGTCCAGCTGACGTTCGATGTCTGTGCGGGAGGCGATGCTCAGCACGTCAGCGTCGTCGAGAACGCGGGCGCTGGGCGGTTCGATCGGTAGATCGCCCAGGGACAGGGCAAGGGCGGGAAATGATGGCGCCACCAGCAGCGCCAGGCCCAGCAGCAGGGCGAAGATCGGCACTAGGGGGGCGGCGCGCCGCGACCGGAACAGGGAGAGGGAGGACGCCACGCGGGAACTCGACATCGGCCTGCGCCCAGTCTGCCGTCAGCTG
>CANEWU010000005.1 GCA_947442825.1 Synechococcaceae cyanobacterium | reverse complement strand
GCTCGCCATCGGCAAGGAGGTGGGGGCCGCCCGCTGGATCGCTGGTCTTGGCGGCGTCGGCGCCCTGTTGGGCATCGGCCTGGCGCTGCTCAGCAATCCGCTGCGCCCCGCCCTGGTTACGGCGCTCCTGAGCACCCTTCTGGGCCTGCTGGTGCCCACCTTCAACACCCTGCTCACCAACCAGGCCCTGCCCGAGAAGGACGCGGCCCTGATGCTGCAGATGGGCGCCCTGCTGCTGGTGGCCGCCTTCGCGGATGTGGGCCTGCGCTGGAGCGAGGCCAGCACCCTGCTCTCGGTGCAGCAACGCGGTGGCCATCGCTTGCAGGTGGCCGGCCTGCACCGCCTCCTGCAGTTGCCGGCCTCGTTTTTCCAGCGCTACCGGGCCGGGGAGCTCAGCCTGCGTTTCGGGGCGATCGACCAGGTGCAGCAGGAGATCCAGGCGATCCTCAGTGGCGGCGCCCTGCAGGCCCTGCTCAGCGCCGTGTTTCTGCTGTTCATGCTGCGCATCAGCGCCGTGCTCACCGCCCTGGCCCTCGTGCTTGCCCTGGTGCTGGTGGCCCCCACCGTGTGGATCGGTCGGCGCAGCCTGCGGCTGGAGCGCCAGCGGGAGGAGCGCCTGGCGGAGGCGGGCAGCCGCAACCTGGAGCTGATCCACAGCGTCTCCAAGCTGCGCCTGGCCGGGGTGGAGGCCGCCGCCGCTCGCCACTGGTGGGAGCCCTACGGCGCCGCCATCCGCACCGGCTTCACGATCCAGAGCCGCAGCGCCCTGGCCTCCCTGCTGCAGACCGTGGTGCCCAACCTGGGCGTATTGCTGCTGTTCATCCTCATCACCCGCCTGGTGGCCGATGCCGCCCTGGAGCCGGCCCAGCGGGCCCCGAACGTGGGCGAATTGCTCGGCTTCTTCTCCGCCTTCACCACCTTCCTCGGGGCGGTGGTGAGCAGCGCCGGGCTGATGGTGCAGGCCTTCGAGCTGCCCGTGCTGCTGGAGCGGGCCCGGCCGATCCTCGCCGCCGCGCCGGAATCGGCCGATCCCGCGCGGCAGGATCCGGGGCGCCTGCGGGGTGGGGTGCGGTTCGAGGCGGTGCGTTTCCGCTACGGAGACCAGGGCCCCTGGGTGATCGACGATCTCAACCTGCGCCTGGAGCCCGGCGAGTACGTGGCGGTGGTGGGTCCGTCGGGGAGTGGCAAATCCACGTTGGTGCGGCTGCTGCTGGGGTTGGAGGAGCCCCAGCGCGGCGAGATCCTGCTCGATGGCCGCCCCCTAAAACGCCTGCGCCTCGATCGGGTGCGCCGCCAGATCGGCGTGGTGCCCCAGAACGCGGCCCTGCTGGCGGGCACACTCCGGGAGGTGATCGCCGGCGGCGCCTCGGTGTCCACCGAGCAGGTGTGGATCGCCGCCGCCCAGGCCGCCATCGCCGCCGACATCCAGGCGATGCCGATGGGCCTGCACACCTTGGTGGCGGAGGGGGGCGGCAACCTCTCGGGGGGCCAGCGCCAGCGCCTGGCCATCGCCCGCGCCCTGGTGCGCCAGCCCGCCCTGCTGATCCTCGATGAGGCCACCAGTGCCCTCGACAACCTCAGCCAGGCGGAGGTGAGCCGCCAGCTGCGGCCCCTCGGCCTCACCCGGTTGGTGATCGCCCACCGCCTGAGCACGATCCGCCACGCCGACCGCATTGTGGTGCTGGAGGCGGGCCGCATCGTGGAGGAGGGGAGCTTCGAGGAGCTGGGCGCCGCCGGCGGGGCGTTCGCCCAGCTGATGCGCCGCCAGTGGGGCGAGGAGGCGGTGTCGTGATCGAGTTCCGCCCGGAGGCCCTCGAGGCCCACACCTCCCCCGAACAGCTCGACCAACCCCTGCCGCTGCTGCGCCCCAGCCTGTGGGCGTTGCTGCTCGGCCTGCTCTCCTTCACCGCCGCCATCGGCGTGTGGTCGGTGGTCGGGCGGGTGCCGGTGCGGATCCAGGGGCGGGGGGTGTTGCTGCGGCCGGAGGCGCTGCTGCCGGTGCAGAGCCCCAGCGGCGGGCCGCTCCAGCAGATCCTGGTGCGCGAGGGGCAGTGCGTGCAGGCCGGCCAGCCCCTGGCCCGCATCGATCTGGTGCCGCTGCGGGGCTCGATCGTGGCCGCCGAGCGCCGCCTGCGCCAGCTGCGCAGCCACGACGAGCTCGCCCTCCTCCAGGCCCGGCGCGAGCGGGCCCTGGCGGCGGCCGATCTGGAGCGCCTGCTCCCCTACCGCGGCAGCGGCGCCATCGCCGAGGAAACCTTCATCGAGAAGGAGCGCCAGCTGCAGCGCATCGACAGCCAGCAGCTGGCCGAATCGCAGCAGCGTCGCCAGGGCATCAACGATGAGGTCCTGGCGTTGGCCCGCCAGCAGCGCGAATACCAGCGCAGCTCCCTGGTGCTCTCCCCGGTGGCCGGCTGCCTGGTGGAGCAGCTGGTGCAGCCGGGTGCGGTGGTCAATCCCGGCACGAGCCTGTTTTCACTCGACCGCAGCGACCGGCGCCAGGAGCTGGTGAGCCTCGCCTACTTCGCCAGCCAGGACGGCAAGCGCCTCAAGCCCGGACAGATCGTGCGCATCACCCCCACCACCACCAAGGCCCAGCGCCATGGCGGCATCCGCGGCCGCATCCTCAGCCTGCGCACCCTGCCGGTGAGCCGGGAGGGGTTGCGGCAGCGCCTCGGCCTGGAGTCGTTGGTGCAGACGGTGCAGCCCGCAGGCAGCTCCGGCAACGACCCGCTGATCGAAGCGGTCACCAGCCTGCAGCGCGATCCGGCCACCCGCAGCGGCTTCGACTGGGGCGGCGGCCCCGGCCCCGACCTGCGCCTCACCCCGGGCACCGGCACCGAGGTGTCGGTGCTGGTGGAGCACCGCCAGCCGATCTCCTACGTGATTCCCCTGCTGCGGGACATCACGGGCATCTACTGAGGATCTGCTGATGGCACGGCGCATCCGCACCCCCACCGTTCTGCAGATGGAGGCGGCCGAATGCGGGGCCGCCTGCCTGGCGATCGTGTTGCGCCACTACGGGCGGGTGGTGCCGTTGCTGGAGCTGCGCCAGGTGTGCGGGGTGAGCCGCGATGGCAGCGATGCCGCCAGCCTGGTGCGCGCTGGCCGGCTCTACGGCCTGGAGGGCAAGGGATTCCGCATGGATCTGGCCGCCCTGCGCCGCCAGAAAATGCCGCTGATCCTGTTCTGGGAGTTCAACCATTTCCTGGTGCTGGAGGGCTTCCGCGGCAACCGCGTGGCCCTCAACGATCCGGCCACCGGCCCCCGCTGGCTGAGCCTGGAGGCCTTCAGCAAGGGCTTCACCGGCGTGGTGCTGGAGATGCGGCCGGGGCCTGAGTTCCGCCGGGGGGGCCGGGTGCCCAGGCCCTGGGGGTTGCTGCTGCGGCGCCTGGCGCCGGAGTGGCGGGCGGCGGCCTTCACCCTGCTGGCGGGATTGCTGTTGCTTCTGCCCCAGCTGGCGATGCCCGTGTTCACCCAGATCTATGTGGATGATGTGTGGGGCTCGTCGCTGCGGCACTGGCTCAAGCCGATGCTCTGGGCCATGGCCCTCACCATCGCCCTGCAGGTGATCGGCGGGCAGCTGCAGCAGCTGGGCATCCGCCACCTCAGCCATCGGCTCGAGAGCCGCGGGGCGCAGGAGTTCGAGGCCCATGTGCTGGCCCTGCCCGATGGCTTCTTCCGCCAGCGATATGCCGGCGATATCAGCCAGCGCCAGGGCCTGAACCGCGAGTTGGCGTCGTTCCTCGCCCAGCGCCTGCTGCCCCTGCTCAACGGGGGAGTGCTGCTGGTGCTCTACCTGCTGCTCACCCTCAGTTACAGCCCGCGCCTGGGGTTGGTGGTGGCGGTGAGCACGGCCCTCAATGCCTTGATGGTGGCCCTGAGCCTGCGCCAGCAGCGCGATGCCACGCAGCAGCTGCAGAAGGATGCGGGCAAGGCGGAGGGATCGCTGATGGCGGCCCTGATGGAGATCGAGATGGTCAAGAGCACCGCCACCGAGGGGGATGTGCTGCAGCGGTTTGCGGGGTACCAGCGGCGGGTGCAGGCGTTTCTGCACCATCTGTCGCGGCGGCAGGCGGCCCTGGGCCTGGTGCCCACCCTGTTGAGCCAGCTCAACACCCTGGGCGTATTGCTGGTGGGCTTCCTGTTGGTGCTGCAGGGGGAGTTGACGCTGGGGATGTTGCTGGCGGCCCAGCAGGTGGCGGCCGGATTGAAGGGGGAGATCGACCGGTTGGTGGGCTTCGTGGCGGATCTGCCGCAGATGGAAACGGCGGTGCTGCGCCTGCAGGACGTGCTCGACCACCCGATCGATCCGCTGCTGCGCACCACCACGCCCCCGTCGTTGCCGCCCTGGCCCGCGGGCCGCCGCCGCCTTTCCGGACGGGTGGAGATCGAGGAACTGGTGTATCGCTTCGCGCCGGTGCGGCCGCCGTTGATCGAGGGGTTGAGCCTGACGATCGAGCCCGGGATGCGGGTGGCGCTGGTAGGGGCGAGCGGATCGGGCAAGAGCACCCTGGCGCGGCTGATTGCCGGACTGTTGCCCATCAGCGAGGGACAGATCCGCTTCGATGGCTATCCGCTCACGGCGATCCCGCGGCCGGTGGCGGTGGCGTCGCTGGCGATGGTGCAGCAGGAGATCGCGATCTATGGCCTGAGCATCCGCGAAAACCTGCGCCTCTGGCGCCCCGATCTGCGCGACGAGCAGCTGCTGGAGGCCTGCCGCGACGCCCAGCTGCTGGAGCTGATCGACTCCCTGCCCGGCGGCCTGAATACGGAACTGGCGGAGGGCGGCCGCAACCTCTCGGGCGGCCAGCGCCAGCGCCTCGAGCTGGCCCGCGCCCTGCTGCAGGACCCCTCAATCCTGATCCTCGATGAGGCCACCAGCGCCCTCGACGCCGAAACCGAACGGCGGCTGGAGGAGGCCCTGCGCCGCCGCGCCTGCACCCAGATCGTGGTCGCCCACCGCCTGAGCACCATCCGCGACGCTGACCTGATCCTGGTGCTCGACGCCGGCCACGTCGTGCAGCGCGGCCGCCATGGGGAGCTGATGGCGGATGCAGATGGGGTGTATGCGCGGTTGTTGGCGGAGGGGGAGGAGGGGTGAGCCCGCGCCCAGGATTGACAATTGGCCAAAAGCTGCGGACAATTGTCATCGCAGTCGAAGTTTGGGGCTCGCGCCATGAATCCTTCCCTCGATCAGGAGGAGGCGCATGGGGTCGCCACGGATCTCACGGATCTCCATGAAGATGAAGCCGCCGCCAGGGAGTTGCGGCTGCTCTCGCAATCGCAACGGTTGCTGGGGGGAGTGGGGGTGTTTGCGGTGCCGATGACCAACCGCTTGGCGGTCCACCAGGCGATTGTGGAGAGCGGCGTCCCCTATGCGTCGCTGCAGTGCCTGATCACGGCGTTGCCAGGCCTGGATGAACGGGAGGTGATCAAGGTGCTGGGCATCAGCGATCGCACGCTGCGGCGCCAGCGCGAGACGCCCATGAAGCCCATGCCTGCCCCCCTGGCCAGCAAGACCTGGCTCTTTGCCGAAACGTTGGCGAAGGCCAGCGAAGTGTTTGGCAGTCAGGAAAAAGCGGAGGAGTGGTTAAACAAACCGGCCATGGGTCTGAACGACCAGCGTCCGATTGAATTGCTGCAAACGGTGCAGGGCACGGAGTTGGTGACCGATTTCCTCACCCGCCTCGAATACGGGGTGTACAGCTGAGCTCCGATGGAGATGACTCCATTGCCCTGTGGATTGGCAGCAGCCGTCACGCCCCTGGTGGCATGGAGGGTCGATGCGCTGGTGCACAGGCTGCGCTGGGACAGTGGAATCGGCGCCGAACGGGCGGGCGGGCGCTGGAATCCGAAGGGAATGCGCGTGGTGTACTGCAGCTTCGACCCGGCCACCACGGTGCTGGAGGTGGCGGTGCACAAGGGGTTTGACGTGCTTGACAGCGTTGCCCATGTCATCACCTGCCTGGAGATCGCGGATCCAGCAGATGTGAAGGTGGTGACGGCTGAGGACGTGCCCAACGGGGCCTGGCTGCATGCGGGTATCCCCAGCGCGGGCCAGCAGAGCTGGGGAGGGGATCTTCTGGCGCGCCATCCGTTTGTGGTCTTTCCCAGCGTGGTTTCGAAGCAGAGCTGGAATCTGGCCTTTTGCCCGACCGTGGCCGCGGGCCACTACACCCTGCGGGAGCAGGATCGGCTGGTGATCGACGGCCGGTTGAACCCGCCTTAGCGGTTTGTGGCCAGACGCCCCGTTCGAGAAGCGTTCTCCCTAACCGTCCGCTTCCCCCCCCTCCCCCGCCAGCTCCACCAGCCCCCGCTCCAGCCGCGCCAGGCCCTCCCCCAGGATCCCCTCGGACGTGCTGAACACCAGCCGCAAATGGCCTGCAGCCCCAGGGCCGAAACAGCGGGGCGCCCCGGGCACCACGGCCACTCGCTGGCGGTCGCGCAGGCGCTCCACCAGGGCTTCCGGTGTGAGGCCGTGGTGCTCCACCCGTGGGAACAGGGTGTAGGTGCCCTCCGGGGGCAACAGCTCCACACCGGGCATGGCTGTGAGGGCCGCCACCGCCCGCTCCCGCTGGCGCCCCAGGTGCGCCAGCCAGGCCGCCAGCCAGGCGTCGGCCCCCTCCAGGGCCGCCACCGCTGCGATCTGCGACAGGGTGGCGACACCGCTCATCGTGGTGTCGGCCAGGGCTGCCTGGGCCAGGGCGGTGCAGCCGGCCGCATCGGGCGCCACCACGCAGCCCACCCGCAATCCCGCCAGGCCGTAGTTCTTCGAGAAGCCTTGCACGGTCCAGCAGCGAGCCGCCACCGCCGGATCCAGCGCCGCCAGGCTGCGGAATTGGTGCGGCGCAAACACGATGTCGGCCCACACCTCGTCGTTGAGGATCGCCAGGTTGTGCCGCTCGGCGAAGGCCGCCAGGGCCACCAGCTCCGGCTCCCGCAGCACCCGGCCCACCGGATTGAGCGGGTTGCACACGCCCAGCAGCCGCGTGCGGGGCGTCACCAGCGACTCCAGACGATCCAGCGCCAGCGCACCGCTTAGCGGATCCACCGGCAGCCGTCGCACCACCCCGCCGGCCGCCTCCACCGCCGCCGCGAAGAGGAAATCCACTGGGTCGAACACAATCGCCTCGTCGCCCGGCTGCAGCAGCAGGCGGCAGACGTGCCGCAGACCCGCCGCCGCCCCATCCACCGCCAGCACCCGCTCCGGAGCGCACCCCACCCCCCGCCGCTCCGCGCTGAACCGCGCGCAGGCCTCGCGGAACCCGGGCAGCCCCTCCGCCGGCCCATAGCAAAACAACCCCTCGGCGGCCTGGCGGGCGATCGCCTCCCGCACCACCGGCGCCACCGCGAAATCCGGATCGGCCGCCGTCAGCGGGATCACGTCGTCTGGCTGGCTGGCCCAGCGCAGGTGGAAGGCCTGGCGCCGCAACGCCGCCAGCGGCACCTGGTCGTCGGCGAAGGGATCGTCTTCGCGTCCGGGCTTGCCCCCCGCCCCGCTCATTGCTCCGCCGACGGCGTGGGCAGGAAGCCCGCCAGCGGCGCCACCGGCCGGGTCGCCGCCTCCGGGTCGAGGAATTGGTGGCGCAGGGCCCGGCCCTCCTGCAGCAGCGGCAGCAGCTCCATCCGTCGCCGCCGGCTGTAGGCCGCCAGGGCGCGGCCCAGCTCGTGCCCGGAGCTCCCCTGCGCCCCCCCCAGCTCTTCCGCCAGGCAGAGCGCATCCTCCAGGGCCGCCGCCGAGCCCTGGCTGGTGAAGGGAAGCATCGGATGGGCGCTATCCCCCACCAACACCACGTTGCTCCGGTGCAGGTGGGGCAGGGGGTCGAGATCGGTGGTGTGCCACACGTGGCTGGTCTCTGGCTTCAGTCCCTCCAGCAGCTGCTCCAGCAAGGGATTCCAGCCGCCGAAAAGGCGCCGCAGGAAGGGGAGCACCTCCCCCTCCTGCTCCGGGGCGGGATGGCGGGCGGTGGCGAACTGGGCGTAGGCCACCAGCAGATCGTTCCGGCAGGGCAGCAGGCCCAGGGCCACCCCGGAGGTTGGGTCATGGAACTTGCGGCAGCTGCCCGCCAGCTCCTGGACCAGCGCCGGATCGACCAACGACAGCACCAGCTCGGTGACCCGCTCCGGCGTAAGGCACGCCTTCGGAAATAGCGCGCCGCGGCAGGCGGAGTGCACGCCATCCGCCGCCACGATCAGGTCGGCCCGCCGGCGCCATCCCTGGGTATCCACCGCCTGGAAGCCGCCGGCCCCGTCGGGCTCCAGGTGCTTTACCTGGCCGGTCTCCCGCCGCACCGAGGTCGGCAGGGCTTTTTGCAACAGCTCCACCAGGTCGCGCCGCAACAGGCCCAGGGAGCCCGGAATTGAAAAGTGGCGCAGCGGCGACCCGTCGCGCTTATGGAGCGCGAAACTCTCCACCGGGCTGCTGGCCGTCTCGATGCCCACCAGCTTCAGCCGCTCCAGCGAGCGCCGCCCCGCCACTGGCAGCAGCAGGCCCTGGCCCATCTGGTGCCGGTGCGGGTCCCGCTCCAGGATCGTGCAGTGCCAGCCCAGACGGCTCAAGCTGATCGCGGTGGCCAGGCCGGCGATGCCGCCCCCCACGATCAGCGCGTTGCCGGCGCCGCGAAAGCTCCGCGGCGCTCCTTCTGCCGTGGCGGCGGGCCGGGGACCGGCGCGGCGGGGGGGCGCGGAGGATGGCATGGATCCCTGCGGGCGGGGGCTTAGGGGAATGGAGGCCGGTGAGCCTTTCACGGTATCGGATTTGAACAAAAAGCGCATGGATGTTCCCAGTTATTGGGCTCTGCTTCATGCCCTTTTCTCTCCCGCTTTGTTTTTGATTCACCCAGGCTTCGCTCTCGCCCCGTTTTTGCCCTGCCCCCGTTCCATTCCCCTGGGGCCGGCGTCGCCCTTCCCAGCCGCAGGCCCCAGGGCTTAAACGACCATTCACCTCTCCTTAACCTTGCCGCTCCCGCGGCTTGCAAGGGTTTTAGGGTCTGACGGCCTGCCTCGATGTCCGCCCCCAGCATTGCCGCCAACGCCTGGCTTGACCTGCTCCTGAAAGGGGCCGTGCGCCGGGCATCCCGCGAGGCGCTGCCTCCGGCCCTGCGCACCTCCCCGCTGCTAGGGCGGATCGATCTCTCCACCACGGTTCCCCAAACCACCCCCCCCACCGAAAACTTCCAGAGCGAGATCGCCACCGTGGTGCGGGTGGCCGGCCAGGCCACGGTCTTCTCCTCCGGCGGCGGGCCCACCCTGCAGGCGGTGCGCGCCACCAACCCCACGGCCCCGACGCTGCAGGCCCGTATCGCTTACGGCAGCGTGGTTCCCGAGGGCGCCACGCTGTGGGTGTCGCAGGCGACGGCCAGCTTCGGATCGCTCCTGGCGGTGGCCCTCTCCCCCAGCAACTACGCCACCACCGCCGAACGCGGCATCGTGCGCTTTTACCGCGTTCAGGCCAGTGGCGCCCTGACCTTCCTGCGCGACGTGGTGGTGGGCTACCTGCCCGACAGCATCGCCTTCAACAGCAGCGGCACCCGCTTGGTGGTGGCCAACGAGGCGGAGCCCAACGCCAACTACTCGATCGATCGACCGGGCTCCATCGGCATCATCGACATTCAGGGCCGTGTGGGCGCCGAAACCTTCTCCTACACCGACCTCGGTTTCGCCGGCCTCAGCCTGCCTGCCGGCATCCGCATCTCCGGCCCGACAGGCACCACCCAGGCCACCGATATCGAGCCGGAGTTTGTGGCGATCCTGGGCAACTTTGCCTACGTCACCCTGCAGGAGAACAACGGCGTCGCCAAGGTCAACCTCAACACCCGCTCGATCGAGAAGATCTTTGCCCTCGGGTCGGTGGATCTGAGCACCCAGTTGCTGGATGTGACCGACCAGGATGGCGGCATCAAGCCGATCCTTGGCAACAATTACGTCGGCATGCGCATGCCCGACGCGATCGCCCCGTTCACGATCTACCCCAGCGGCAACGCCTTCCGCGGCAAAGACTACTTTATTACCGCCAATGAGGGCGATGGCCGCGAATACGTCGGCTACAACGACGAAACGCGGCGCCCGCGGCTCAAAACCATCAAGGAGCTCACCAACCAGCCCTATACCGCCTTCGGCAGCCGCAGCATCAGCCTCTTCGACGCCGACAACGGTGCGCTGGTCTGGGACAGCGGCAACACGCTCCAGACCCTGGCGATCGCCGCCCGCGTCTACGACGACAGCCGCAGCGACGACAAAGGTGTCGAGCCCGAAGGGGTGGTGGTGGCTCGCTTCAACGGCCGCACCTATGCGGTGGTGGGCACGGAGCGCACCACCAGCACCATGCTCACCGTGTTTGAGGTAAGCAACCCCAGTGCCCCGAGCTGGGTCACCAACGTGGTGATTGCGGGCAGCTTGTCGCCCGAGGGGCTCTCGTTTGTAGAGGCCCGCCAGAGCACCACCGGCCGCGCCCAGTTGGTGGTGGCCAATGAGGTGTCCAACACCCTCGATTTCCTTGATTTCGAGGCCCTCATCTCCTCCCCTGCCGCCGCCGGCGCCGGCACATTTGCCCCCACCATGATCAAGGATGTGGCCGGTGGCCCCACCCTGAAGATCACCAGCCTCCTCACCGTCGGCGAGACAGCCAACGGCCTGGAACCTGGCAGCAGCGTGTACGCGCCCCCGGGCATTTTCGATGGCATGGGGGTGTACGACAACGGCGACAACACCTTCTCCCTGCTCGTCAACCACGAGCTCGGCACGACGGCCGGCTATCAGATGAACGTCCAGGGTCTCAATCCCGCCGTGGCTGGCGCCCGCGTCAGCCGCTTCATCGTCGCCAAGGACATCGACAACAACGGCGCCAATGGCTACCAGCCCAAGGTGCTCTCCGGCGGCCTCGCCTACGACCGGGTGGTGAGCTCCGATCCGGCCTTCGCCAAGGGCGGCATCAATCGCTTCTGTTCGGCCAACCTGGCGCCCGCCGGTCAGTTCTCCGGCCGCGGCTTCATTGACAGCCTTCATCTGCTGGGGGAGGAGACCAGCAACGGCCGCTTCTTCGTGCTCGATTCGGCCAGCCGCACCCTTACCCATGTGGCGGCCTTCGGGTTGGGCAGCTGGGAGTCGGCCACCCTGGTGGATACCGGCAACGCCGACACGGTGGCGGCGCTGCTCTTCGACGACACGACGGGCGCCGTGCTCTACCTGTGGGTGGGGCAGAAAGTGGCGGGCAGCGCCGATGTGCTGGAGCGCAATGGCATCGCCGCCAGCTCCGGCCGCCTCTACGCCTGGAAAGCCGACGGGGTGGCCCCCAACCCCGACGGCCTCGCCTCCGTGCCCCTCTCCACCCCCGTGAGCGGCGGCTGGGTGGATCTGGGCAGCGGCACCGAGGTGGCCGCCCTTGGCTCGGCCGCCGCCCTGCGCGGCCTGGCCACCGCCCAGGGGGCGATGACCTTCGCCCGCATCGAGGACGGCGATGTGAATCCGCTCAGCGGCCGCCAGGCGGTGTTCAGCAGCACCGGCGGCAGCGGCTCCGACCTCTACGGGGGCACCTACGTGATGGACCTGGCCACCAGCTTTGGCGCCGATGGCCAGCTCCTCTCTGGCGCCAGCACACCGCTGATCGTTCTCGTCGACGCCGACCGCCTCACCGGTCTGGATCGCCAGAACGGCGTCCGCAACCCCGATAACGTCGTTTGGGCGGGTGATGGGCTGATCTACTTGCAGGAGGATCGCTCCCTGCCCGCCGGCACCGCCAACGGATCCTTCGGCGCCCAGGAGGCCTCGATCTGGCAGGTGGATCCCCTCACCGGCGCCTTCAGCCGCTGGGCCCAGATCGATCGCTCCGCCGTGCCCACCGCCTACGGCCAGAGCGACACCGTCCCCAGCGATGTCGGCAACTGGGAGTCGTCCGGCATCCTCGATCTCTCCCCCATCTATGGCGCCACGCCCGGGTCGCTGTTCCTGGCCAACGTTCAGGCCCACAGCCTCAGCGGCGGCAACATCGTCGGCTCCGGCTACCTCGTTGAGGGTGGCCAGCTTCTCTTCCTCGACTCCACCACCCTCTGACATGGCCCCCTTCTCTCGCCTGGTTCCCCGCCTTGTGGTGCCCCTCGGCGCCACCCTGTTCTTCACCCTGCCCATCGCTCCCGCTGCCGCCGTGGCGGTCAGCCCCGCCCTGCTTTCCTTTACCCCTGGCGTCATCGGCGGCAACGACGTCTTCACGGGCAGCATCGGCTGGGATTTCCAGCTGGAGCGCCCCTACACCGTCGGTGCCCTCGGCTTCTACGACGCCGAGGATCCCGGCCTGCTCTCCGGCCACGAGGTGGCGATCTTCGACGCCAACAGCCGCGCCCAGCTGGTGAGTGGCTCGATCCCCGCGGGCACCGTCGCCCCCCTGCGCGGCGATTTCCGCTGGGTCTCGATCCCCGCCACCACCCTGGCGCCCGGTTCCTATGTGATCGCCGCCGGGATGCCCGGCAGCGGTGGGGCCAGCTTCGATCCGTTCGTGGCCCTGGCCAGTGATCCGGTCACCGCCGCGGGGGTGGTGCTGGGCGGTCGTGCCCTGAGCGGTGCTGGCACATCCGCCGTGCCCCTGGTGTTCCCCGACCAGGATGAGGATTCGTTCGCCGGCTTCTACGGGCCCAACTTCGCCGAGGTACCGGCCCCGCTGCCTGCCCTAGGCGGCGCCGTGGCCCTGGGCTGGAGCCGCCGCCTGCGGGGCCGTTTGCGCGGCTGATCCCGAGGGGGGATCCTGCCTACGGTGGCGCCAGCTGGTTCCATCCCTTCTGGATTCGCTTCCCGATTCCCTCGCCCTGCTCGATCGTTTGCCCCCACTCCCTGGCCTGTCCTGGCTGGAGTGGGTGCTGCCGGCCCTGCGCTCCCCCCTCGGGGCCGTGGCCTTCGTGCCGCTCTATGCCCTCTGGGTCACGCTGTTGCTGCCGGGGGTATGGGCCTCGATGCTCGCGGGAGCCCTCTATGGCACCTGGCTCGGCAGCCTGGTGGTGTTCGTGGGCGCCAGCCTCGGGGCGGTAGTGGTGTTCCTGCTCGGGCGCGGCGTGTTGCGGGAGTGGGCCCGGCGGCGCCTGGCCGCTGCCCCGAAGCTGCGGGCCGTGGAGCAGGCTGTGAGTCGCGAAGGGCTGCGTCTGGTGCTGCTCACCCGCCTCTCGCCCGCCTTCCCCTTCAGCCTGCTCAACCTCGCCTACGGCCTGAGCGAGGTGCGCCTGCGCGACTACGTGATCGGCCTGGTGGGCATCCTGCCGGGCACGGTGCTCTTTTGCGGCCTGGGTGCCCTCGCCGGTGATGTGGCCCGCTTCGGGGATGTGCTCACCGGCCGTGCCGACCCGCTCACCTGGGCGGTGCGGTGGCTGGGGATCGCCGCCACGGTGGCGGTGACGGTGCTGGTGACCCAGGTGGCGCGCCGGGCGCTGGCGGAGCGGGTGGAGCCCTGAGGCCGGGCAGTTGGCCGTTTGCTAAAGAATGGCCAGATCCGTGAGGTTGCCGCTGTAGCCGGTGATCTCAATAATGGCATCAAGGCTGGCTTGAAAGCCATTCTGATTGTTGTTTAAGGCCACGAAGGTGCGGGTTTCGACATCGGTGCCAACTGTGAAGGAGGCGGCACGGCTGGCCAGGAAGTTGGTCGTGCTCAGTACAGCGGCGATGCTCGCAGAATCGAGGCTGCTGACGTTGCCAAGTTCACGGAGATTGGCGGCGGTTACGGCGACGGGTCCGTCGATGGTGTCGACGCCGATCTGGAAATCAGTAATCTGATCATGGCCAGCCAGGCTGCTGGCAGGGTTTTGTAAGAGGCTCTGAGCAAGAGCGGTATAACGGAAGCTGTCGATACCATCGCCGCCGGTCAAGGTGTCGGCCCCGTTGCCACCGGTGAGGGCATCCGCTCCAACGCCACCGCTCAAGACATCATCGCCGTCTCCGCCGGAGAGAACATCCGCCAGGCCAAAGCCGCTGAAGGTGTCGTCGCCACTACTGCCCGTGAAGGAGATTCGATACAGGTGTTTGTTGGCTGCACGCTGGAGCGTGGCGGCGGTAGATGCGGTTACGGCCAGGATGGATGCGGTGGCGTTCGTGAGGGTGAGATTCTGATTGGCAAGGCCAAGGATGCCGCTGGAGTTGAAGAGTGAATTCAGCACATCCAGCGTTCCACTCAGGCTGGTTATTCTTGAGACGTCGATGGTGCCGGAGGTGCGGCTGTCGATCGAAGCGAGAGCACTGATCCCGGCGGCCGCAAGAGTGGTGTCTGTGAGGCTGACCGACTCATTGCCAAGGCCCCGGATCTCGCCTGCGATGCCGGCGGTAAAGATTCTGCTCAGATCCGCGGCAAGGCCTGTCAGGCTTGTGATGCTTGCTGCGTTAATAATTCCGGTGCTAGAGGCGTTAAGGCCGTTTAATGTCGTGGCATCCAGGCTGGTGTTGGTGATCACAAGGGTTTCATTGCCGAGCCCAATGATTTGCTTGGCTGATCCACCCGCAAATGCGGCATTCAGCTCAGCAGCGCTGCCCCTCAGGCTGAGGACCCCCCCGGCATTGATGACACCAGTGGTAAAGGAATTGAGGCGATTGAGTTCGGCTGCGTCAATCGTGCTGTTGGCTAGAAAGACGGTTTCGTTGCCAAGACCGCTGATCTGCCCTAATTGAGCTTCGGTATAGGCAGCAGTTAGGTCGGCGGCGAAGCCGGTTAGGTTGCTGATGCTCGATGCATTTACGATGTTGCTGGTATGGGCTTTGAGGATATTCAGTGTCGACGCGTCGAGGGTTGTGTCTTTGAGGTTGATGATTTCATCGCCAAGCCCCGAAATCTGGATGTTGTTGTTCGCGGCGAGAATCTGGATCAAGTCCGTTGCGAGGCCTGTCAAACTGATGGCTGAGGCTGCGTTCAGCAGGCCAGTTGTGTAGCCATTGGCAAGGTCAAGCAAGCGGACAATATCGAGATCCAGGTCCGTGAGGTCAATGTCCTCGTCGCCGTCCAGTCCGAGAGTGGGTACGCGATAGGCCGCAAGAACATTGCTGATCAGATCGGCGACCCGGATGCGATCGGTGGGCGCAGACGCCACCTGTTCGCTGGTTCCGTAGGAATCCAGGTAGGAGGCAATGACGCTAATTGTGTTGCCGGCGTCTGCGTATGTGGGCAGATAGGTGCTGCTGGTCGCGCCGCTGATCGCGTTGCCATTCGCAACCCACTGGTAACCAATGCCACTGGTGGGGATGCCATCGGCATCGGCGAGGTTATTGGAGGCAGTGAGGAGTTGTCCCCTCAGCGGCGAGCCGCTGATCCAGACCGATCCTGTTGGATTGTCGTTGCTGTTGGCGACGGCCGCGGTGGGCTCGGAGGATACGGATTCGTTGGTGCCGAGGATGTCTGTGTAGGAGGCGGTGACAGTGATGGTGGCACCCACTTCGGCTTGCGTGAGCAGGTAGCTGCTGCCGCTGGCTCCGGCGATGGCGATGTTGTTCGCCAACCACTGATAGGCGATGCCATCGACAGGAATGCCATCGAGATCTTCGAGGCTGTTGGTGGCGGTGAGCTCGCTTCCCTGGGTAGGTGTGCCGCTGATGGCAACCGTGCCGCTCGGTGGGTTGTTGGGCGGCGGGCTATTGAACAGCAGGCCCATGGGCAACGCACCCATCCGCTCGCTGGCTATCCCAGCAGGGGCCCCCCGCAGAGAAGATCCGCCGCTGAAGAGCTCCTTCGAGGGGGTGGGGACTGGGGGGCGGTTGGTGGAGAGCATCGGAGGCGATCGGAACCCAGAGGCCTGTCGAACGGCATAAGAGCCGTGGTTTTGCAACCATAGCCCAATTCTTACCAAATTATCTGCAAGGCCCTTGGGATGTGGGCTTGTGGTGGTTTCGCCACCGTGCGGCCCCTGCCTAGGGGCGCGTCGCTCCCCAGGCGAGCGGCAGATCCCGCACGGCCGCGATCAGCACGAACCAGGCCAGCCGCAGCTTCGCCCACGGGCCGGGGCGGGCCGCCAGCTGGAGGTACTTGGCCCGGCCGCAGTCGGTGCGGATCCAGCGAGTGATCCCTGGCGGCAGCTCAGGTTCGGCCATGGCAGGGGTCAGATGCGGCGCAGGGCGTCGGCCTTGTCCTTGAAATCGCTGAGCAGCAACTGCAGGTAGGTCACCTTGCGCAGCTTGATGTTGGCCGTCAGGGACATGCCCACCTTGAGATCGAGGGGCTGGCCACTCTTGAGTCTCATCTGCTGCTGGTTGAGCTTGATGTCCACCGGGAAGCGGTAGAACTGCTTGCTCTGGTCTCGCTCGTCGGGGGGCAGGGCGTCGGAGCCGATGCGACGCACCGTGCCTTGCAGCACCCCGAAATCGGTGGAGGGGTAGGAGTCGATGCTGATCTCCGCCCGTTTGCCCACGCTCACGAAACCGATCTCCCGGCTCGGCACCTCCACCCGCGCCTCCAGCCGGTCGTAGGGCACCACTTTCATCACCGGTTCGCTGGTTTGGGCCACAAAGCCCTTGCTCTTTGGCTTGAGCTCGAACACCACCCCATCTTCCGGCGCACGGATCTCCTGATAGCGGATGTTCACATCGAGCTCCACCAGCTTGCTGCGCAGATCAGCCAGCTCGCTTTGCAGCTCACGGATGCCCTGCTGCAGGATCGCCTCCTGCCGCAGCCGCTCCACCTTCGACTGCTTGATCTGTCCCTCCACCTCCTGCACCTTGTTCACCTGGCTCAGGTACTGGAGCTCCTGCACAGCCCCCTGGCGGTTGAGGGTTTCCAGCCTGCCGAGCACCTCGCTCTCCAACCCCAGCCGCTCCACCAGCACCTGCTGCTCGGTGTCGTTCACCGCCAGATAGCGCACCAGTTCTTCGCGCTTGAGGCGCAGTTGCTGTTGCTTGAAGGCGATCGTCTTGAGGATGCTCTGCTGGCGGTCACGGCTGGTCACCGTGTCGAGCCGTAGCAATATCTGCCCCTTGCGCACCGCATCCCCCTCCTTCACCAGGACCTCATCCACCACCCCGCCCACCGGCATCTGGATCTCCTTCACCACCCCGAGGGGTTCGAGCTTGCCCGGGGCCGTAACGATCTCCTCTGTTTTGGCCAGCGCCAGCCAGGCCAGGGCGAAGCCGGTGACACCAATCAGGGTCCAGGTGATGCTGCGGGCCCACACCCGGGACTGCTGCAGCACCACATCGTCGTTGTCGGTGTGCACCAGGCTCTCGAGGCGATTCTGGGCCTGGCGGAACGGGTTGGGGGCCATCAGCTCGCCTCCTGCTGGCGGTAAAGGGCGAAGTAGCGGCCCTTGAGGGCCATCAGCTCTTCATGGGTGCCCAGCTCCACGATCGCCCCCTGGTGCATCATCACGATTCGATCGGCGCGGCGGATCGTGCTGAGGCGGTGGGTGATGAAGAACACCGTGGCATGGGCCATCGCCTCGCGCAGGTTGTCACAAACCTGTCGCTCGGTGTCGTAGTCGAGGGCGCTTGTGGCCTCATCGAGCACCAGCATCTGGGGATTGCCCAGCAAGGTGCGGGCGATGGCGATGCGCTGGCGCTGCCCTCCGGAGAGGGAGGCGCCCCTCTCGCCAAGGGGTGAGCTGTAGCCGGAGGGAAGTTCCATGATGAAGTCGTGGGCGCCGGCGATGCGGGCGGCCCTGACGATCGCGTCGCTCGTGGAATCCGGGGCGGTGAGGGCAATGTTCTCGCTGATCGTGCCGCTGAACAGCAGCGGATCCTGGGGCACGATGCCCACCTGTCGGCGCAGCGAATAGAGCTCCACCTTGTCGATGTTGTACCCATCGACCAGGATGCGGCCGCTGGTGGGGGAATAAAGGCGCGGCAACAGCTTCATCATGGTGCTCTTGCCGCTGCCGCTCTGGCCCACGATCCCCACAAACGTACCCTTCGGGACGTGCAGGTTGATGTTGGTGAGCACTTCCTGGCCGCCTGGGGTGAAGCTGAAGCTCACGTTCTCGTACACCACATCGCCCTCCACAGGAGGCAGGGGGATGTTGGCTCGGTCGGAGGGGGTGGATTCCTCCGGGGTGTCCACCACATCGGCCAGACGCTCGAAGGACACCCGCAGTTCCTGGATGTTCTGCCAGATGGAGGAAAGGCGCAGCAACGGCTGGGTCACATAACCGCTGATGATGCGGAAGGCGATCAGCTGGCCGAGGGTGAGTTCACCCTTGAGCACCAATGTGGCCCCCACCCAGAGCACCAGCAGCTGGGAGAGCTTCTGCAGCACCTGGCTGCTCTCGTTGAGGAAGGTGCCGGTGATCGTTTTCTCAAAGGTGCGGGAGATGTACTTGGCGTAGTACTCCTGCCACTTCCAGCGACTCACCATCTCCACGTTCTGGGCCTTCACGGTCTGCACGCCCGTGAGCACCTCCACCAGGTGGCTCTGGGTGCGGGCGTTCTCCTCCGCGGCCTGGCGGTACTGACGGCGGAACAGGGGGGCGCCCAGCAGGGTGAGGCCGATCTGGATGGGCAGTACCGCCAGGGCAATGATCGTGAGCAACCAGCTGTAGAGGGCCATCACGATGACGTAGATCACCGAGAAGGCGGCATCCAGCACCGTGATCAGGGCCTGGCCGGTGAGGAAGTTGCGGATCTTCTCCAGCTCGGCGATGCGGGTGCCCAGTTCGCCCACAGGCCGGCGATCGAAATAGCCCAGCGGCAGCCGTAGCAGGTGGTCGATCACCTCGGCGCCCAGCCGTAGATCGATGCGATTGGTGGTGTCGGTGAACAGGAAGGTACGCAGGGAGCCGATCACTCCCTCCATCAAGGTGACCACCACCAGGGCCATGCCCAGGATTTGCAGTGTGTCGAGGCTGCGCTGGGAGATCACCTTGTCGATGATCACCTGAATCAGCAGCGGATTGGCCAGGCTGAACAGCTGAACGACGAACGACGCCACCAGCACCTGCACCAACATCCCCCGGTAGCGCTTCAGCGCCGGCCAGAACCAGCCGGGACCGAATTTCTGCTCCGGCGTGGCGGTGCTGCGCTCCAGAAGGAGCACCTCGAGACCCTCAGGCCATTGCTCGGCGATCTGGGCCGGCGAGAGACGCACCCAGCCGTCGGCTGGGGAGGCGAGGGTGAGCCCGCCGGCGTTGCTCTGGGAGACCACCGCGAAGCTGTCGCCCCACGGGATCAGGCAGGGGGTGATCAGACGGGTGGCGGCTGCCGCAGGCACCCGGGCGCCGCTCACCAGCAGACCGAGCATCGCCGCGATCTGTCCGCAGAGCTGCAGATCGGGTTGCTTGCCGCGGCGCAGGGTGTCGCGGAGGATCTTCTCCACCGCGTCGCGGCGGTAGGGCAGCTCGAGCATCTTGCCGAGCATCTGGAAGCAGGCCAGCGTTCCGTCGAGGCTGCCGCGGGCGCGCACCAGGGTGAGGCCGCGGCTGGAGCTGGGCTGACCCAGGTCGAGGCTGGTGGGCAGAGGCTCGCTGCCCGGCTGGGGCACCAGCGCCCCGGGGGAAGCCTCGGCGCCCTCTGTGCCAGGCCCATGGGCTGCCGGCAGGGAAAGCGCGGCTGCGGTGGGAGCAGGGGTCGCTACCAAAACCTCGGCGGGCACCACCAGCAGGCGCAGCGGCAGGGGCGGGAGCGCTTTCGGCAGGGGGGCATCCGCAGCCAGGGGGGTGCCCAGGGGGACCTCCGGCACGTTGGCGCTGGCCAGAACCAGGCGTTCGTCGTCGGCCAGGGGCGCCCCGGTTCGTTCCTGGGGCGCCAGGGGGCGGCAGCGGGGGCGCAGAGCCGTGAGCCGTGTCCGCCAGGCCGCCGGGTCGAAGCCGCCGCCGCCTCGCATCTGCTCCTGACGCTCCAGCAGGGCATGGAGCTCGGCGGTCCAGAGCTGGTGCTGCGCCCAGTCGCGGAAGGAGCCCTCCGTCGCCGCCGTGAGCAGCTCGAGCATCAGGACGTCGGGGATCGCCAGCGCCAGCACGGCGGTGGCGGCGCTCACCGCCTCGCAGGGATCGGCCCGCAGCATGGAGGCCAGCCCCACGATGGCGCCGGGTCCGAGGCGCTCGAGGGTGAAGGGCCGCCCATCGCGCTCGCCCAGCAGGCGCGCCTCCCCCTCCAGGAGCAGCAGCACCCGATCGCCGATGGCATCGTCTCCGCTGAGCCGCTGACCCTCAGCAAAGCTCTGGATGGTGCCCCGTTGGCGCAGGGCCTCCTGGCCCTGCGGGCTGAGGCGCTGCAGGGGATCGCGCGTCAGCACGCTCTCCAGCTGGGGGGGGACGGTGTGGGTCATGGCTGCGGCTGCTCGATCGGGCGGGCGGTGATGTGGCGGGCCACCTCCTCCTCCACCCACTCCTCAAACAGCTCCCGCGACATCCGCAGCCGCATCTCGTCGTCGAAGGAGGCGGAGCGCAGGCTCTCGAGCCGCATCACCAGCCACCACTGCTCGATCGGCAAGGGGGGTTGGAGTTCGCCGGGGCGGATGGTGCGCAGGCGCTCCGCCAGGGTGGGGTGGGCCTGGAGCAGCGGCACAGGGCCGACGATGCCGCGGGTGGCCCGCTCCGGGCCCTGGGAGTAGGTCGCCGCCAGCTCGGCGAAGTCGGCCTCCCCCTCGGAGATGCGCAGGAAGAGCTCCCGGGCCAGGGAGGCGTCCTCCACCCGCAGCAGGCTGTAGATCACCTGGTCGAGCTGGGGTTTGCGGGCCAGGAAGCGCTGTTCGGCCCGGTGCACGAAGTGCTCCTCGCAGTGGCGCTGGATGCGGAACGGCAGCTCCGCCTGCCAGGTGGCCTCCGCCTCGCTGATGCCATACGCCGCCAGATGGCTCTGCAGGTGCTCCGCTGACTGGATGCCGGTTTTGCGGACCCACACCTGGCGGGCCTGTTGGCGCTCCTCTTCGCCCAGCTGCACCTCCGCGGTGGCCTTGGCGATCGTGACCTGGCGCAGCAGGGGCACCAGCAGCTCGTGGCGGGCCAGCGACCGCCACAACGATTCCGGCAACGCGGCCGGATCGATCTCGACCGGTGGTGGTGGCGCAGGTGCCGCGATGGGGGCCGGGGTTGGCGCCACGGCGGCGGCAGGCTCGGCCGAGCCAGGTCGTGGGAAAGGATCGAGGCTGAGGCTGATGTCGCGGTCCACCGGGTGGGGAGCAGGGGGGCTGGGCGGCGCTGGCCTCACGGCCTGGAGGTACCAGGCGGTAGGCGGGATCTTAAAGGCGGGCTGAACAGAAAACACACGGTCCCCACACAGGAGGACCCTGACTGCCGGCGACTTTCCACCGGGATCTCTGGTTTGGCAGGGTACCCAGAGCCCTGCTATGGCGCACGGTTGTCCTCAGCCCAGCAACGCCCGCAGGCCGGCCTCATCGAGCACCGGCACCCCCAGTTCGGTGGCCTTGGCCAGCTTGCTTCCCGCCTCCTCGCCCGCCACCACGTAGCTGGTGCGGCGGCTCACCGAGCCGCTCACCTTGCCGCCCGCGGTTTCGATCAGGGTCTGGGCCTCCCGGCGGCTCAGGCTGGGGAGGGTGCCGGTGAGCACGAAGGTCTGCCCGGCCAGGGCCGTGCCGGCGGGGCCGCCCTCCCCCTCCAGGCTCCGCTCCTCGGGGCCAGCCGCCAGGGAGAAGCCCACCCCCTCGAGCGCCTCCAGCAGGGCCTGGTTGGCGGGGGTGGCGAACCACTGCTGCAGGCTCTGGGCGATCGTCTCGCCGATGCCATGCACGGCGGTGATCTCCTCGGGGCTGAGCAGGGCGGCCGCCTCCAGCTCGGGGGCGCTGGGGAAGGCCTTCGCCAGCGCCCGGGCATTCACTTCCCCCACGTGGTGGATGCCCAGGCCGTAGAGCTGGCGCGCCCACGGGCTCCCCTTGGAGGCCTCCAGCGCGGCGATCCGGGCGGTGGCTGAACGCTCCCCCAGCCGCTCGAGCGAGGCGAGTTCGGCGGCGCTCAGCTGGTAGAGGTCGGGGAGGGAGCGCACCACACCCCGTTCCACCAGCTGCTCGATCAGGCGGCTGCCGAAGCCATCCACATCCAGCGCCGCCTTGCTCACCCAGTGGCGCAGCGAGCCGCGCAGGATCGCCGGGCAGCCGTTGTTCACGCAGCGGGTGGCGGCTTCGCCGCTCTCACGCACTAGCGCTGACCCGCATTCCGGGCAGATGGTGGGCAGGCTCAGGCGGGGGGCGCCAGGGGGCCGGAGCTCCGGCAGCACCCGCACCACCTCGGGGATGATCTCGCCGGCCTTGCGCACCACCACCGTGTCGCCCTCATGGAGGTCGAGCTCGGCCACCCGGTCGGCGTTGTGCAGGGTGGCCCGGCTCACCGTGGTGCCGGCCAGGGGCACCGGCGCAAATTCCGCCACCGGCGTGACGGCGCCGGTGCGGCCCACCTGCACCACCAGGCGCCGCAGGCGGCTGGGGGCCTCCTCGGCCGCGTACTTCAGGGCCACCGCCCAGCGGGGGGCCTTCTGGGTGAAGCCGGCGTCGTCCTGCAGCCGCAGGTCGTCGAGCTTCACCACCACGCCGTCGGTGGCGTAGGGGAGGCCGCGGCGCTTCTCCTCCCAGATCGAGAAGAAGGCCTCCACCGCCGCCAGGTCGGCCAGGTGCTCGGCGTTGGGGTTGACCCGGAACCCCGCCCGCCGCAGCCATTGCAGGGCCTGCCACTGGCTGGTGGGGGGAGACGGGTCGTCGCCACCGGGGCGCCACTGCGGCGGCAGGTGCAGGGTGTAGGCGAAGAAATCCAGCCGCCGCTGGGCGACCACCTTCGGGTCGAGCTGGCGCAGGGTGCCGGCGCAGGCGTTGCGGGGGTTGGCGAAGGGGGCTTCGCCGCGCGTTTCCCGCTCGGCGTTGAGGGCGGCGAAGGTGGCATCGGGGATCAGGGCCTCGCCGCGGATCTCCGCCCAGGGGGGCGGCTGCTGCAGGGCCAGGCGCAGCGGCACGCTCTGGATCGTGCGCACGTTGGCGGTGATCTCCTCGCCCCGCTCACCGTCGCCGCGGGTGGCGGCCCGCACCAGCACCCCGTTCTCGTAGCTCAGGGCCAGGGCGTTGCCGTCGATCTTGAGTTCGCCCACCATCGCCAGGGGTGTGTCGGGCCGGCGGTCGAGGGCGCGCAGCAGGCGCTCGTACCACGCCTCCAGCTCGGTGATCGAGAAGGCGTTGTCGAGGCTGAGCAGGGCGATGCGGTGGGCCACCGTGGTGAATCCCTCAGCCGGCGCGCCGCCCACCCGTTGGGTGGGGCTGTCGGGGCGCACCAGCTCGGGATGGGCCATCTCGAGATCGAGCAGCTCCCGGTAGAGACGGTCGTAGACCGGATCCTCCATGAGGGGGGCATCGAGCACGTAGTAGGCGTGGGCGGCCTGCTGCAGCAGGTCGCGGAGCTCGCCCGCCCGCGCTTGCTGATCCCCTTCGGCCGGATGCTCCGGTGTCGGCCCCGCCGCCGCGCTCATGCCGCGGCCGGTTTCTGGATGCGGTCCACCCGCCAGGCGTCATCCACCTTGACGAAGGTGAAGTCGAGGGGGAGCTCCTCGTTGCCCTCCGACTTCAGCTTCACCGTCAGGATGATCTGATCTTCCTGCAGGCGGGGCCGGCCAGACTTGAGGTTGCGGTACTTGTTGAGCTGCAGCCCTGCCAGGAAGCGGATGAACTGCTGACGGTTCACGTGGGAGCGGTAGTTCTTCGTGGTCATCAGGTAGGCGCCGTCGATCTGGCCGGCCGCCACTTGGGTGAAGAACTGCTTGAGCAGGGGATTGATGCCGCGGGCGCTGAGCACCAGCCGCACGGCCGAGATTATCCAGTACACCAGAAGCGCGGAGGCGCCGGCCAGTAGTGCCTTGCTGCCGAGGGTGCGGGCCAGGCTCCAGTCCATCGCGGATCAGCGGGGTTTTCGTTGGCCAGAGTCTGCCCGAAGACCCCACCGCGCCGTCGGGGCAGCGATGATGCGCCCCGCGGAGCCCCCTTTTCCCGTGCCGCTCGAACCCCTGCTTCCCCTCTTTCATCGCCTGAACCGGGAGCATTTCGACGGGACCCTGGCCCAGGCCGGCCGCCCCCTGGTGGGGCTGCGCTGGAGCGATGGCCGCCTCACCCGTACCGCCGGCCTCTACCGCCGGGGGCTGGATGGGCGGGGGCAGGAGCTGTGCGAGATCGTGCTGTCGCGGCCGCTGCTGGATCCCCTGCCGCGCGAGGCCACCCTCAGCACCCTCTGCCACGAGATGATCCACGCCTGGGTCGACCGGGTGCTTGGGGCCCGTGAGGTGCATGGCCCCCTCTTCCGCTCCCGGATGGCGGCCATCAACAGCGGGCAGGACGGGTTTGAGGTGACGCTGCGCCACTGCTACCCGGTGCCGGTGGAGGTGGCCCGTTGGATTGCCCGCTGTCCCCGCTGTGGGGTCACCGCCCCCTACCGGCGACGACGCAGCAACCTGGCCTGCCGCAGCTGCTGCGAGCGCCACCACGACGGTCGCTGGCATGCCAGCTGTCTGCTGGTGTTCGAGCCGAGCGCCGCCTAAGTTCAGCCCGTCCGCCGTCGGCGCTGCCCCTTGCTGCTCACCTTTCTCTGGAGCCTGGAGTGGGGGGGCGTCACGATCGTGGTGCTGGGGCTGGGGCGCGAGCGCTGGCTGGCCGCGCGCCACGCCCTGCCCCGCCGCTGAGGGCCACTCAGATCCGCTGCGGCGGCCCGCTCTGATCCGCTGCGGAGCCGCGGTGGCAGTTATTTTGTGGTCATGGTCCGATCCCGCGACGGCTACAAGGGCGGCAACCCAGGTGGCTACTCAGGTGGCAACTCCGGCCCCTCTCCAGGCGGTTCCACGAGCGGTTCGCTGGAGCAGCGCCTCGACCGCTGGGTGAGCGCCGGTCGCCAACTGGTGGACGGCGTGGCGGGGGCACGGCCGGGTTCCCGGCCCCCAGGTCGTGCCGCTGGCCTCGGCCGCTGGGTGGAGGAGCGCATGGACTGGCTTCTCGACGATGGCGACGACTGGCGTGAGCCCTGGCAGGACTCCCCCCCCTCCCGCTGGAGCGCCCCGCCGGCCCAAACCCCGGCCCAGGCTCAGGCCTCAGATCCCGCCCCGCCGCCGCGGCCGGCCGCCCCGGACAACGGCCGCCGTCGCAGCCTCGAGGCGGTCTCCCGCCGAGGCGCCTCTGCCGCTGACACCTCTGCCGCTGACACCCCTGCCAGCACCTCCGCCAAATCTCCCGCTGGCTCCGCAGCCGGCGAGGCTGAGTGGCCCGACGACGACAGCTTCTCCATCCCCCGCTGGCGCCGCCCCGCACCGGCGGCGCCCTTGCCAGCCGATCTCACGGCACCTCGGCCGCCCTCGCCGCCTCCTGCTACCCCCTCGCGGCCCCTGCCCCGCTCCACCCGCCGTCGCCCCTGAATCCCTTGCCGTCCGGCCGATCCCCCAGGCGCCGGTCCCCTAGGTACGGTTAAGGGGTTGCAGCCGGACGCGCCGCGTCCTTGAACCGATGAGCAGCCTTGTGGTGGTCGGCTTCCCCACAGTCGCGGAGGCCGAGCAGGTGCGCCGCGAGCTGGTGGACATTCAGCGCGAGCGACTGATCGCCCTCGATGACGCGGTGGTGGTGGAACGACAGGCCGACGGCGGCGTCCACCTGCACCAGGCCGTCAATCTCACGGCTTCAGGCGCTGTGAGTGGCGGTTTCTGGGGCTCCCTGGTGGGGATGCTGTTCCTGAATCCGCTCCTGGGCGGCGCCGTTGGGGCGGGCCTGGGGGCAGTCTCCGGCCTGCTCACCGACCTGGGCATTCAGGACGATTTCCTGCGGGAGGTGGGCAGCACCCTGCCGAATGGGGGAGCCGCCCTCTGCCTGCTGCTGCGCGAAGTGACGCCCGACCGGGTGGTGGAGCGCCTGCGCGCCCACGCCCCGAACGCCAAGCTGCTGCGCACCAACCTCAGTCACACCGACGAGGATCAACTGCGGGAGCTTCTCGTGAAGGCGAGCAAGCAGGCGGAGGCGTTGCGTCTCTCCTGAGGGGCGTCACCTGGAAGCTGCAGCCGCGCTGACGCAGCTCCCGGTTCACCGGGGCCACCAGCTCGCGCGGCAGATCGCCGGCCATTTCTTCCGCTGAGGTGGCGATGCCGGGGGGGGCCTGTTGCAGGGCGCTGAGCAGGTCGGCCCAGAGGCCGATCAGGCGCCGTTCCTGCTGGCCTGCCTCGGCGGCGGTGCCAGAGGGTGTCTGGCGGGGGGGTGGATCGCCGCTGCTGCGCAGGCTGGGGGAGGGTCGGCGATGGGGCGTACGGGAAGCGGTGGCCATGGGGGGGCTCCGAGAGTCCCCGAATGCTGGCTAGATGTTCCCAGGCGTCAATCCGTCATGGGTTCCCTGTGATGACTTGCCATCACGACAAGAAACTCCATGGTCTTGTTGGAAGGCCTGCAGGCGCTCGCGGGCCGGCGCCGGCCCGAGCCATTCCTCCAGCGCCGGGGAGAACACCTCGCGGATCACCGTGAGCTCCCGGCCGCTGCGGAAGAAGCGGTAGTGGCGGCTCCAGAACGGGCCGGCGCAGCCAAAACGCTCCTCCAGCCAGCCGGCCTGCACCTGGGACAGACCGTCCACCTCCCGGAACAGCTCGGCCCGCCCGGCCGTCAGGCTGCGCCAGATCGGCTGGTTCCGGTCCTGCAGGTGGGCTTCGGCCTGGGCCTGGTTCCACCAGCTCTCGGCCCAGCCCAGGGTGCGGCCAGCACAGTTCAGCCACACCTGGCGCCGCAGCAGGGGCTCCTCCAGCTCCGCCACCTGTTCGGGAGCCGCCGGATCGGCCGCGGGCTCGGGCGCCATGGCGATTAGTTCCACCTCCACCGGATGGCCGGTGAGCAGCTGAAGGTGGCGGGTGGGGCTGCCGTCCCCGAGCAGCATCAGTTTCCACGCCCCGCTGAGCTCCCTGCCGGCCTGGGCCTCCAGCACCTGCGCCAGCGGCGCCTGCCAGAGCGAGCGGGGGGAGGGGATCAACCGCGACGGGGCGGCAAGCATGGGCGGCTCCGGAGCGTTCTTGGGTTCGAGCCTAGGGAGCGTGGCGGGGCCGCGGCGCTCAGCCGCCGTTGCTGATCGACACCCGGCGCACTTCGCCATCCCGCTCGATTTCGGCCATGTCGCCGCCGGCCATGCGCAGCCGCCAGCCGCTTCCGCCGATCGCCTCGCCCACTCCCACGCTGGTGGTGATGTCGCCCACCTGGAAGATCGCCGAGCCGGCCTTGCCGGCCGCCGCCACCACCCCCACCAGAACCGGCGGTGGCGTGGCAGCGGCCGCCCGGGGGGCCGCGGCGGGCCGCACCGGAATCGGCTGGGGGCCAGGACCGGAGGCCGGGGGCGCCGCCGCCGCCAGCCGCGGGCTCACCGGGACCCGCAGGATCGGGGCCGCGGGCCTGTTGGGATCGGGCAGCTGGGAGAGCTCCTCGATCCAGGGTTCGTCCGGGGGTGGGGGCAGGGTGTCCCCCGGGAGAGCTGAGCCGGGCAAGCTCGGGTTCTGCAGCGCCACCGGGGCCGGGGCGAGCAGCTGGGGCGGCGCTGGGGTGGGTGCCGGCACCGCGGGGCCGAGGCTGCGCAGCCGCTCCACCAGCAGCAGATTGCGCTCCTGTCGCAGGGTCTGCTGCGCCTGATTCCAGGAGGTGAGGGTGAATGCGGTGCCCACCGCGCTCATCAGGCACAGCCCGCCCAGAGAGGCCAGCAGTAGCACCGGGATCTCCCGGCGCGGGGCGGGGGCGGGGGTGGTCGCCGGCCGGGGAGGGGCGGAGGTGGCGCCTGCCACGGGCAGGCGGCGCTGCGGAGGCGGCGGGGCTGCCTCCACCGGCAGGTCCATCACGCTGTCCGGATCGAAGATCCGGTTCATCATCTGCTCGGCCTTCAGCTCCCAGTAGGCGCGGGAGCTGGGAATGCCGCGCAGGGGCCGGCGCGGATGGGGAGCGCCCTGTGGGGCGCTCGAGGAGGTGGCGTTGGTGTGGGGTTCGGAAGGACCTGCGTTCACCGGGAAGACCCCTCCGCTTGGTCGGGCGATCGTAAGGGCAGGGGCCGGGAGGCTGCCAGGGTTGGCGGGGCACCGCTTAGCGAACCGGTCCCAAAGTGGTGCGACGGCCCTACAACAGTCAGGAGCGATTGCCGCGGATGAGCCAACCTTCCGGATCCCCGCCAACCGCGCCCGAGCCGCGCCATTCCCACCAGCGCCTGCTGGTGATGCCCGAGGACGGCGTCGAGGCGGTGGAAGCCCTGATCGATGAGGCGCGGCAAAGCCTGCGGCTCAAGCAGTTCAAGCTCCAGTCGGAGAGCATCGAGCAGGCGCTGCTGCGGGCCCAGCGCCGGGGCGTGCGCGTGCGCGTGATGCTCAACCCCCACACCTCCGGCGGCGACCGCTGGAACGATGCGGCCTTCGCCCGCCTGGCGGCGTGGGGGATGGAGGTGGCCTGGACCAGCGACGCCTTTCCGGTGACCCATGAGAAATCGCTGGTGGTGGATGGGCACACCGCCCTGGTCGCCACCTTCAACCTCAGCGACAAGTACTTCACCCAGACCCGCGACTACGGCATCGTCAGCCACGACGCGGCCGTGGTGGCCCAGGTGATCGCCGGCTTCGAGGCCGACTGGGATCGGCGGGCCTTCGAGCCCGACCTTGGGGTGGGCCTGGTGTGGAGCAATCGGCACAGCCGCGGCCAGCTGGCCCGCATCCTCGATCTGGCCAGCCGATCCCTCTGGATTCAGCACCCCAAGGTGGTGGATGCGGTGATGCTCGATCGGATCGTGGCGGCCTGCGAGCGCGGTGTGAAGGTGCACTTCCTCTGCGGCGGCAAGCACGGCATCTCCGACTGGGACATCTACGACACCTTCGCGTCGCTGCGGGTGATGGGCCGGTTCGGGGTCAAGGTGCGTCGCCAGAAGCAGCCGAAGCTCCACGCCAAGCTGTTGCTTGCCGATGGCCGCTACGCCCAGACCGGCTCGATGAACCTCGACCGCAGCGCCTTCGACCTGCGTCGCGAGCTGGGCATCGAGTCGGACGCGCCGGAGGTGGTGCAGCGCCTGCGGGAGTGCTTCGAGCGCGACTGGGAGGCGGCGGAGCCTTACCACGCCCCCGATCCCTTGGAGCCCCATCTCCACGAGGCCGGCGAGCTGCCGCCCGACCCCCATTTCGTCCATGACTGATCCCGCTGCGCGGCCCTCCTCCCCCGCGCCTCCCGCCGACTTCGAGCCCCTGGCCCCGCCCCCCGGCCTGCGGGAGCTTTTCCAGGGGATGCTTCAGGTGGCGCTGTCCGCCTTCGGCGGCGGCCTTTCGGCCTGGAGCCAGAGGATCGTGGTGGAGCGGCGGCGCTGGCTCAGCGAGGCCCAGTTCCTCACCGGCCTCACGGTGGCCCGCCTGCTGCCTGGGCCGAACCAGATCAACCTGGCCCTCTACATCGGCACCGGCTTTCGCGGCCTGGGGGGTGGGCTGGCGGCCCTGGCGGGCATGCTGCTCGTGCCCTTCAGCCTGCTGCTGGCCCTTGGGGTGGCCTATTTCTCCTTCCATGCTCTGCCCGTGGTGGATCGGGTGCTGGCTGGGGTGGTGGCCGCGGCGGCCGGGATGGCCCTGTCGATGGGTTTTCGGGTGTTGGGCACCTACCGCCACGACCCCTTCGCCCTGCTGCTGGCCGCGGCTGTGTTTGCCGCACTCACGTGGGGGCATCTGCGGCTGATCCCGGTGATCCTGGTGGCCGCTCCGGTGGGGATGGCCTGGTATTGGCCGCGTTCGGGGAGCCGTCCATGACGCCCCTGCTCGCCGCCGCCGGAGCCTGCGCGGCCGCTTCCCTGACCCCCGTGGGCACCCTGGCGCAGGTGGTGGGGGAGTTTCTGTCGTTGTCGCTGTTCTCCCTGGGGGGAGGGAACACCCTGCTGGCGGAATATCACCACCTGGCGGTCGACACCTACTGCTGGCTGAGCGATGCCCAGTTCGCCGATCTTTATGCCCTGGCGGAGGCGGCTCCCGGCCCCAGTTCGATGATCGTCGGGCTGCTCGGGCTCGGCGCCGGCTGGCCCCATGGGCTGGGGTGGGCGCTGCTCACCGCCTGCGCTGCCGAGGCGGCGATCCTGGTGCCGTCCACCCTGTTGATGGTGGCCGCTTGCCTGAGCTGGCGGCGGTTGGAGAATTCCCCCTGGCGCATCGCCTTCGAGCGGGGTCTCGGTCCGGTGACGCTGGGACTGCTGTTTGCGGTGGGGGTGAAGATCGTGCAGACCGCCGCCCGCACCCCTTTGGCGGTGCTGGTGTCCCTTCTGGTGTGCGGGCTGATGCTGCGCACCCGTTGGTCGCCGTTGCTGTTTCTGGCGGCGGCTGGCGTGCTCGGCAGCCTTGGGGTGATCCACCGCTGAGGGCTCTGGGGGATTCAGAGGTAGTGGAGAAAGCTCTTCACGGGCACGGGTTGCAGGCTGCCCTCCGGTTCGTCCTCGGGGTGGCTCCCTTCAGGCCCACTGGGGTGACCCTCGGAGAGCTGGCTGGGCACTCCCGCAAGGGCAAGGAGATGGTTGATCAAACCTTCGAAAAGTTTTGCGATCATTTGCCTGCGGTATCCACGGCAACCTGTGCCCTTCATGGTGGTGGTGTTTCCGCGTTCTGTCAGCCGCTCTGTTCACATACTGTTTTCCCCTGGCGGCGCTGCTCCAGCTCCAGCCACAGCAGCAGGGCCGTCACGTCCGCGGGGCTGACGCCCGGCACCCGGCCCGCCTGGCCGAGGGTGAGTGGCCGCACGGCCGCCAGCTTCTCGCGCGCCTCGGCGGAGAGGGTGCCGATCGCGGCCCAGGGCACGTCCGCCGGGATCGGCCGATGCTCGGCGCGCCGCACCTGCTCGATCTGCTGGCGTTGGCGGGCCAGGTAGCCGCTGTATTTGATGTCGATCTCCGCCCCCTCGCGCACCTCCTGGGGCAGGGCGGCATCGGCGAGCCCATGGGTCACCAGGTCGGCGGCGTGGAACCCGGAGCGGCGCAGCAGGTCGGCCAGGGTGATGGAGCCGCGGATCGGCGCGCCGGTCTGGGCCTCCACCGCCGCGGCGGCCGGATCGCTGACCTTGAGCCGCTCCCCCTCCAGCCGGCGGATCTCCGCTGCGATCGCTGCCTGTTTGGCGGTGAAGATGGCCCAGCGACGGTCGTCGATCAGGCCCAGCTCCCGGCCCAGGGGGGTCAGCCGCCGGTCGGCGTTGTCGCCGCGCAGCACCAGGCGGTATTCGCTGCGGCTGGTGAGCACCCGGTAGGGCTCCCGCAGGTCCTTGGTGACCAGGTCGTCGACCAGGGTGCCGATGTAGCTGCCTTCGCGCGGGAAGATCACCGGCTCCTGGCCGCCCAGCCAGCGGGCGGCGTTCAGGCCCGCCACCATGCCCTGGGCCGCCGCCTCCTCGTAGCCGGTGGTGCCGTTGAGCTGGCCCGCGCAAAACAGGCCCGCCACCCCCTGGACGGCCAGGGAGGCATTGAGCTGGGTGGCCGGGAGGTAGTCGTAGTCGACGGCGTAGGCGGGCCGCAACATCACGCACTGCTCCAGGCCCGGCAGGGTGCGCAGCAGCTCCAGCTGCAGCCGCTCCGGTAGGCCGGTGGAAAAGCCCTGCACGTAGAGCTCCGGCGTGTCGCGCCCCTCGGGTTCCAGGAAAATCTGGTGGCTCTCCTTGTCGGCGAAGCGCACGATCTTGTCCTCGATCGAGGGGCAGTAGCGCGGGCCGGTGCTCTCGAGGTGCCCGCCGTAGATCGGCGTGAGGTGGAGGTTGTCGCGGATCAGCTGGTGCGTGGCGGCGGTGGTGCGGGTGATGTGGCAGGCCATGGGCTCGCTGCTCACCCAGGCCGCCGGATCGAAGGAGAAAAAGCGGCCGTCGGCGTCGCTGGGCTGCTCCTCGAGCTGGTCGAGGGCGACGCTGCGCCGGTCGACCCGCGCGGGGGTGCCGGTTTTGAGGCGGCCGGTGCGCAGGCCCAGGGCCTGCAGCGCTTCGGTGAGCCCCTCGGCGGCCGGTTCCCCCGCCCGCCCCGCCGGCATGGATCGATCCCCCACCCAGATGCGCCCCCCCAGGAAGGTGCCGGTGGTGAGCACCACAGCGCCGGCGGTGTAGACGCTGCCGAAGTAGGTGCGCACGCCGGTGATGCGGGGGCCGCCGCCCGGAGCGCTCTCCACCTCCAGGCCGGTGACCATCGCCTCGCGCAGGGCCAGGTTGGGGGTGTGCTGCAGCAGCTGCAGCATCTGGCGCGCGTACTGGCGCTTGTCGGTCTGGGCCCGCAACGCCCAGACGGCCGGGCCGCGGCTGGCGTTGAGCACCCGCTTCTGCAGGGTGGTGGCATCGGCCAGGCGGCCGATCACGCCGCCGAGGGCATCCACTTCATGCACCAGCTGGCTCTTGGCGGCCCCCCCCACCGCCGGATTGCAGGGCTGCCAGGCGATGCGATCGAGGTTGAGGGCGAACAGGGCGGTGTGCAGCCCCAGCCGGGCCGCCGTGAGCGCCGCTTCGCAGCCCGCGTGGCCGCCCCCGACCACGATCAGATCGAAGCGTTCGCTGCTCGCCTGGCTGGCCGCGCTGGAGATGACTGCGCTGGCCGTGCCAGCGTTGGACGGGGCGGTGCCGGGGGGGACGGGGGAGGCCATGGCTCAATTCTCCCGCAGGAAGGATCCGGTCGTCTGCCGGCCCCTGGGCGCGGTGGTGGCGCGAGAGCCGCGATGGCGGCGGCTGGAGAGGGGGGAATGGGGATCGATGCTAAATTCAATTCCAACAGATGGGATCGCGATGAGTGATCAGCCAAGCGGGAATCGCCGTATAAATATTTCTTCCTGGCCCGACGTTTGTCGATGGGGTGCTGGGGCTGTGGCCAGCCTGCGCCTTCGATTCGAGGGGGGATGCTTGGCCTTTCCTTGTCTTGTGGGACAGGGAGGCTTGGCGGGCTGATGAGGGTTTCGTTTGTTTCCAGGCGCCCTATTGAGGGTTTTTACAGCCTGGAGAGTTATTTTGAGCGGGTGCGCGCTTCCCTGCTGAAGCTGGGGGTGGAGGTGGCGCACCACGTCTCCCCCTACACCAGCCAGGGCCTGCTCAACCGGCTCCGGATTGTGCGCTTCGCGCGCCGCCACCAGGGCGATCTGGTGCACATCACCGGCGATATTCAGTTTGCCGCCTTCGGCACCGATCCAGCCCGCACGGTGGTGACGGTGGCCGACTGTGGTCGCCTGCATCAGCTGCAGGGCTGGCAGCGCGAAGTTCTGCGCCAGTTCTGGTTTCGCCTGCCCCTGCGGCGGGTAGCGGCGATCACGGTGATTTCCCAAGCCGTGAAGGAGGATCTGCTGCGCTGGGTTCCCGAGCTCGATCCTGAGCGCATTCATGTGGTGCCGGTGTCAATCTCGCCGGCATTTGTTTATTGCCCTCAGCCCTTTAATTGCCAGTCTCCACGCATCTTACAGGTGGGTACCACAGCCAACAAAAACATCCCCCGCCTGGCCCAGGCCCTGCGTGGCATTGATTGCACCCTGGTGGTGATCGGCCGCCTCAGCAGCGATCTGGTGTCCGTGCTGGAGGAGCATGGAATCCGTGTGGAAAATCACTGCGGCATCGGCGAGGAGGAGGTGATCGAGCAGTACCGCCGCGCCGATCTTGTCGCATTCGCCTCCACATTGGAGGGTTTCGGCATGCCGATCCTCGAGGCCCAGTCGGTGGGGCGGCCGGTGGTTACGAGCACGGTCACATCGATGCCCTATGTGGCGGGCGATGGGGCCGTTCTCGTCGATCCCTTCTCCGTAGCCTCGATGCGAGCCGGCCTGCT
This sequence comes from Synechococcaceae cyanobacterium, assembly GCA_947442825.1. Classification (GTDB taxonomy): domain Bacteria; phylum Cyanobacteriota; class Cyanobacteriia; order PCC-6307; family Cyanobiaceae; genus Cyanobium. Next base: position 11,266 of record CANEWU010000005.1, on the reverse strand, counting down.
GCGTGTGATCGAGGATGGCGCCCTCCGTGCCGAGCTGATCGAACGCGGTAGGCGCAATGTGCGCCGCTTTGATTCGGATTCGATTGCTACACTCTATTTGGATCTTTATCGGTCGCTGCAGCGGCCCGCGAAGCAGCGATGACGGCGCGCGCCCTGATCACGGGCATCACGGGCCAGGATGGTGCCTACCTGGCCAAGCACCTGCTCGAGTGCGGTACCGAGGTGATCGGCGTTCTTGAGGAGGCACGCTTCTCCAGCCTCTGGAACCTCGATTATCTGGGTGTTCTCCCCCGGGTTCGCCTGCTCAAAGCCCGCCTCGGCGATTCGATTGATGTCCAGAGGCTGCTGCTGGAGGTCAAGCCCAGTGAGGTCTACAACCTGGCGGCCCAGAGCAGCGTTTCTGCCTCGTTTCGCCAGCCTGCCCTCACCATGCAGGCCAATATTCACCCGGTGATGAGCTGGTTGGAGGCGATCCGTGTGCTGGCCCCCGCCATCCGCCTCTACCACGCTTCGAGCAGCGAGATGTATGGCAATGTGGAGGATGGTTGTGTAACGAGTGACACGCTCTTCAACCCAATCAGCCCCTATGCCGTTTCCAAGGTGGCGGCTCACCATCTGGTGCGCTCCTATCGACGAGCCTATGGGATCTATGCTGTTTCAGGTATCCTATTTAACCACGAATCGGTGCTTCGTAAAGTTGACTTTTTTACCCGCAAGTTGATGGATGGGGTGCTCGGCCTGGCGGCTGGCGAGATCAATTCCCTATCTTTTGGCAACCTTGATGTGCGGCGCGATTTCGGCTATGCACCCGATTATGTGCAGGCCATGCGCTTGATGTTGCAGCAGGAAGAGCCGGGGGATCATCTGATCTGTACGGGTCGATCGGTGTCGCTCCGTGAGATCGTCCAATGTGTTTTCCGCTGCATGAACGTATCCGAGCAGGCTCTCCATATCGATACCTCTCTCTACAGGCCTGCCGAAATCGCCGACATCTACGGCAGTCCGATCGAGGCGGAGCGCCAGCTGGGATGGAGCAGCTCCCATGACGCCTTCCAAACGATGGAGACCATCCTGGATGAACGGCTGCGTATGCAGAAGGCGGGGCTGGTTATGCCGTAGGCGGCTCTTCGTCGGGCCCCTCTGCCCCTGGCGGGGCTTGCAGCAGCGCCTGGTAGCTCTCCGGCGCCGTGAGCAGCTCGAACCCCTGGCTGAGCAGGTAGGGGATGGAGAGGGATCCCTTGCCGGCGATCCCCTCCCCCACGTTCTGGTCATCGATCAGGATCAAACCGCCGGGCTGGAGCAGGGAGCGCTGCACGATCAGCTCGGCGTCGCGGCGGTGCAGTTCCGCCGTCTCCGGTCCCGTTTCGCCGTGGTCCATGTAGATCAGGTCGTAGCCCCGGCCGCAGCTTGCCAGGTGCAACGAGGAGAGCGTCGCTCGGTACTGCACCCGTTCGCCGAAGGGGCGGCAGATCCGGCGGGCCACCCGCAGGGCCGCCGCCTCCGGATCCACCGTTTCCACCGTGGCGTGGGGCACCAGGGCGGCGAACGCATAGGTGCCGCAGCCACCGCCCCAGTCCCAGAGGCGCGGGTCGGGCTCGAAGCTCTGGGCGTCGATCCAGCCGGAGCGGAAGCTGCGGGTGGTGCCCAGCTCCAGAACACGCGGCTGGGCCTGGCGGTTGAGGTGCGCTGCGCACAGCTGGAAGGTGGCGCTGCGCCGCCCCAGCAGGGCAGCCAGCGTGTCGGCGTCCAGCGGCGTGTCCGGATCGGGCGCCCGCGCCGCCACGATCGCCTCCGCCGGCGGTGCCAGCAACCGCTCCTGCAGCACATCAATCAGGGTTTCGGCGCTGGCCGCCCAGGAGAAGCGCTGGTGGATCGTGCGGGCGTTGGCCTTGGCCTGCTCCCGCAGCGCCGGCCAGTTCTCGACCACCTGGCGCAACCGCCGCGCCAGGCAGGGCACATCCGGCTGGGCCCAGTGGGCCGGCCGGTCGGGCGCGAAGCGGTGGTAGCGCAGGAAATCGGGCTCCTGGATCTCCACCAGTTGGTGATCGATGCGGCTGAAGCTCTGCTCGATCGTTTGCAGATACTGCATCGGGGCGCTGTAGTGGGTGGCCACGATGGGGGTGCCGCAGGAGATCGCCTCGATCAAGGGCAACCCCCAGCCTTCCCCCTTGCTCGGGAACACGAAGGCATGGCTGCTGCGGTAAAGCTCGGCTATTCCTTCGGGACTGAGGGTTTCGCGGCCGCCGCTGCCCTCCACCAGCAGCAAGCGCCCCTCCAGGTCGGCGCTGCCCAGGGCTTCGGCGCGTTGGCGATAGTGGGGGTCGAAGGGATTGTGCAGCCGCAGTTGCAGGCGCACGTCGGGGCGGTCGGGGAAGGCCAGCCGGAAGGCGGCCACCAGCTCCTCGTAGCTCTTGCGGCTCTCGAGCTTGCCCACCGCCAGGAAGCGGAAGCACTCCTCCAGGGGCGCGTCGCGCCGGTTGTGGGGGTGAAAGGGCCGCAGGTCGGTGGGGCGGTTCCACTGGTGCAGCAGGGTGGGGTCGACCCCCTCGGGCACCACGGCCACCGGCGTATCGCCCAGCTCCCGGCGCAGGATGGCGGCCCCCCAGTCGGAGGCGGTGATCACCAGGTCGGAGCGCCGCAGATTTTCCGGCCAGCCCAGGGGCAGGATGTCGCTCTCAAACACCGTGTAGGTGACCTTGTGGCCCCGTAGCCGCTCGAGCAGCTCATGGGAGCTGCGCCCGTCGCCGAGCAGCACATTCACCACCGGCAGCTCCGGGGGCAGGGTGGTGAGCAGCTCGGCGGAGGCCTCCAGCTCGCCGGGGCGGCCCAGGTCGGTGGCCTGGAACCAGAAGCCGCCGCCGCTGGCCAGCAGGCTCAGCTCCCGCTGCAGCTGCAGCGCGTGCACCCCGTAGCCGATGGTGGGGTTGGGGGCGGAAAGAAAATGCAGCAGGAACATGCCCCCATGATCCAGGCCCAGGCCAGTCCCGGCAACCGATCCGTTCGCTTCCCTTCCGCCCCCGGTTCTCCGCCCCCCAGGCGGACTCCCCGCCGTGCTCGACTGGGCCCAGGTCCAGCCTGATCCCATTCCTCCTTCCTTTTCTTCCCGCGCCGCCCGGTTCGGCGCCCCCGCCGTCTCCTCGCCGGTGTCCCCCCTCCTCGCCGGCCCAGCGGAGGGGGAGAGCGTTGGCCGTCACCTCCGCTCCTTGCTGCCACCGGAGGCCTTCCGCACCGATCCGGGGCGCCTGGGGCTGCTGTTGATCAACCTGGCGATCCTGGGTCTGGGCTGGACGATGGCCTGTTCCCTGGACCAGTGGTCCTGGGGAGCCCTGCTCCTGTTTCTGCCCTTCAGCCTGGTGATGGGCAACGCAGTGATCGTGCTGCTGTTCTCCAGCCACGATCTGCTGCACGGCAGTGCCGTGCGCGGGCAGGGCTGGCGGCGTGCGGTGGGGCTGCTGGGGCTCGCCCTGCTCTGGATGCCCCCCACCCTCTGGCAGGCGGTGCACAACCGCGAGCACCACGGCAACACCAACAGCCTCCGCGATCCCGACCGCAGCTACCTGGAGCAGCAGCCGGCCAGCTGGGGCAAGTGGATCCAGCACCGCTTCACCCCCTCCGATGAGGTGAGTGGGCTGGGCCTGCTGCTGGGGATGGCCAGCTCCTGGGGGGTACACAATCTGCGCACGCTCGCCTCGGTGCTGCTCGTGCCCGATGGCACGGCGGCCTTCCCGCCTGCCCCCTTCGTGGTGAGCGCCCGCGAGCGGCGACGCATCCTGCTGGAGTTAGTCGCAGTTGCGGGTTTGCACGCCGGCGTGATCGCCTGGATCGGCCCCAGTGCCCGCGGCCTGCTGCTCGGCTACTTCCTGCCGATCTGGCTGGGCTACGCCGGAGCGATGGCTTACATCTTCACCAACCATCTGCTGACGCCGCTGGAGGAGAGCAACGATTCGCTGGCCAACAGCCTGTCGTTGCAGGTGCCGCGCTGGCTCGATCTGCTGCATCTCCATTTCTCCCATCACACCGAACACCACATCTTCCCGGGACTTAACAGCAGCTATTACCCCCAGGTGCGGCGGTTGTTGCAGGAGCACTACGGCGACCGCTATCAGCTGCTTCCAGGCCACGAGGCCTGGCGCCTGCTGCTGAGCACGCCGCGCCACTACCGCAGCGCCACGGTGGTGTGTTCCGCCGATGGCCGTCGCTCCATGGCCCTGCCGCGGCTGAGCGGGCAGGGGGGCTGAGCGGGAAGGGCCGCTGACTCAGCCGGGGGTGAAGACTGTGTAAGGAACGACCCTGTCCTGCTCGGCCGGGTCGTTGCGGGCGACAACAGCTCGTGCTGGTTCTGTGGCACTGAGGTTTGTCGCGTCGTGCGGCACACCCGGTGGAATGAACAGGAACTCGCCCGGCCTGCTGACCACCTCGTTCTCGAGGTTCGGGCCCCAGCGAGTGAGGACCGTGCCCTCCAGGACAAAGATGCCGGTCTCGTAGCCCAGATGCAGATGGGGCTCGGCCTTCGCGCCGGGTGGGATGACGACCAGGTGCATGGAGAGCCCCGTGGCTCCCACCGAGGCGCCAGAAATGCCCAGGAAGTACGGCAGCCGCTGCAGGCTGGCCACCTCCTCAGTGGGGCATACCGCTTGCACGGACAAAGGTGATACAGACATGGCAGGTTCCGAGAGCCACGGTGCCGGCCGCCCTCCCGACTAGCAGCCGGCATGGCGTGGCTGAGTGCGACTTTTCAGCTTAATCCTGGTGCGTGGGTTTGCGAACCACACGGCTCATGGATGCCCGCGATGCTGTGCTGCTAACGCTGCTACTGAGTGGCAGGCAGGGTGTTTTGGGGTGGCACAGCAGAAATGTGCTGGTGGCCTGTCCACTCGAGGGACTTGTTGGCCGGCATCTCCGCTTAAGCAAGTAACTCTTCAAGTTCATTCCTTGTGATCTCAACATCACGCAGTACCTTGGCCAGCAACCCAGGTCCAAGTGATTCTCCGGGATGCACTGGAACGACGGTTGTCCGTCCATCTGGATGCCGGAGAAAATGATGACTGCCATTCACCCTCTGAATGAGAAAGCAAGCCCTTTGGAGTGGCGCAATGAGGCGTTTACCTGCAACAGGTGAATACTTTGGCACAGCTATACAGTAACTCTCTGAACCCCCACAAAATCAAGTTGCTCAATATCATTTTCTTGGGCTTCGAGACACAACTCAATGGCTTCCTTGATGCGCTCCATCAGCTCATCAAGAGAGCGTGCCTGTGTGTGACAGCCAGAGAGAGCCGGCACACTCGCGACGAAAAATCCCTCTGAGTCTTTCTCGACAACGACATCAAACTGCCTTGCCATGGAAAAATCCTGTACCACGTAACGATAGCTCCAATCTATCCCGCGGAGCCCCCCTCACGAGGACCGGCTAACGCTGCCCTTGAGTGGCAGGCAAGGAACCCAAGGAGGCGAAGCAGAGAGTTGAAGGTGGCCTGTCCACTCGAGGGGCTGTTTAGACAGCCATCTTCGCGTCGTCAACAGCCGTGACATGCAATTCCAAGCCCAGCGCAGTAATCACCTTCAGTATTGTTGCCAGCTCAGGATTGCCCGAAGAGGATAACGACTTGTATAGACTTTCCCTGCCAAGGCCAGCATCACGGGCAACTTGGCTCATGCCTTTAGCCCTAGCTATGTCGCCTAAGGCAGCTGCAACAAGCTGAGGATCACCATCCTGCAGTGCGGCTTCTAAATAAGCCGCAACATCATCGGTAGTGCGAAGGTGTGTGGAGGGGTCCCAGATTGTCGTGGAGGTTTTGGTCATTGGATTCTCCTAGAGATTTCGAGCAAGGTCTTTGGCGAGACGAATATCCTTGTCTTGGGAACTCTTGTCGCCGCCTGCAAGCAGAATGACGACGGCATCTCCTTGTTTTGTCAGATAGATCCGATAGCCGGGGCCATAATGGATCCGCAGCTCTGAGACGCCATCTCCTACGGGGCGGATATCTCCTGAGTTACCAAGGGAGAGTCTTCTGATCCGGATGTCGATACGAGCCCTTGCAGTCCAGTCACGCAGGGCAGCAAACCACGCGGCATAGGCAGGCGTCTCCCTGATTTCAAGCATGCCTCACTGTATCCCATGAGATACGGATGCGCAACCGGTTGCTTGGTCTGTCTAACGCTCAAGATCAGCGGCGGGCATGTGCCTGGAGTGTTTGATGGTGATCATTGCTCCCGTCCGCTGGATCTTGACGTTAGGCCTCAATATGCCGCCAGGGGGGCGCTTAAGCTGAACAGCAAAGTTGGCAAAGATGTACTTCCGAGACATTTAGATAGTGTAGATTCAACATAGTGTGAGGGCTGCTACATAGCATCGGTAGGATTCAGTCGGTTTTGGGGGTTCAAGTTCCAAGTAGCGCCAAGCCATGACCCTCTTCTCGGCTGGGATTGATGCCATTGGTACTTCTGTGTGGTCAAAGCCGGCGGAATCAACCGCCAATTTCTGAAGAACTCGCAAATGTGTTGCCCTTGATCTCAACGAGGAAATGCTCGACGATGATCCGCGCTGCTGCAAGCGGCCGCGTAGAAAAAGCCTTACCATCTTTCTTAAATTACTGATCGATCCATGGAAGCGCCTCCCGGAGCAGATCTTCGTAGCTTTCCATCGCGCGGCAAATCATATGACTGTAGGCCTAACGCTTTTGGGCTGGTTTCCGCGAACCATGCTGCCGGCTCTGCCCCTTTCCGTGAACCACCTGCCCGGTGGTGTGCTGATTTTAGCCGTGGCAGCCGCTTTCAGGCAACGGCGTCCATGGCGTCTATCGCGAACAGTGGTGATCGGATCCGATAGCCACTTGGTGCTATTGCTACCTGCCGCAGATTCCCCATCGCAAGGAGATCGTCCAGCAGGCGCTCGCCGCCTTGCGCCAGGTGCGGCGCTAAAGCCATAGCTCCGGCTGCTCAGGCCGCCAGGTTGCGGAAGCGGGTGTACTGGGGCTCGAACAGCAGCTTCACGGTGCCCACCGGCCCGTTGCGGTGCTTGGTGACGATGACTTCGGTGATGCCCCGGTCGGGGGTTTCGGGGTTGTAGTACTCGTCGCGGTAGATCATCATCACGATGTCTGCGTCCTGCTCGATCGAGCCGGATTCGCGCAGGTCGCTGAGCATCGGCCGCTTGTTGGTGCGGGCTTCCACGCCGCGGCTGAGCTGGGAGAGGGCCACCACCGGCACATCGAGCTCGCGGGCCATCTGCTTGAGGCCGCGGGTGATGCGCGAGAGCTCCTGCACGCGGTTGTCGGAGCCGGAGCCCTCCATCAGCTGCAGGTAATCGATCACGATCAGGCCCAGCTGCTTGCCTTGCTCGGCCATCAGCCGGCGGCAGAGGGAGCGCATCTCCAGCACACCGGCGTTGGGCTTGTCGTCGATGAACAGGGGCAGCCGCGCCAGGCTGCTGATGCCATTGCCGAGCAGGGGCCACTCCTCCTCCTGCAGGCGGCCGGTGCGCAGCCGGCCGCTTTCGATGCCCACCTCCATCGCCAGCAGGCGGTAGGTGAGCTGCTCCTTGCTCATCTCCAGGCTGAACACGCACACCGGCAGGTCGTGGAGCTGGGCGACGTTGCGGGCGATGTTGAGGGTGATGGCCGTTTTGCCCATGGCGGGACGGCCGGCGATGACGATCAGATCGCTGCGTTGCAGCCCCTGGGTCATGGCATCCAGGTCGTAGAAGTTCACTGGGATGCCCGCCACGGCGGTGCCCTGGGAGCGGGATTCGATCTCCTCGAAGGTGCTGGTGAGGATTTCGGCGGTGGGGATCAGGCCCAGGCTTGGTTTTTCCTGGCTGATCGCGAAAATCTTCTGCTCGGCCTCATCGAGCACCTGCTCCATCGGCTTGGACTGATCAAAGCCCAGGGCGATCACCTCGTTGCCGGAGCGGATCAGCTGGCGGCGCAGGTATTTGTCCATCACCAGGCGGGCCACCTGGTCGATCGAGGCGGTGGAGAGGGTGCGCTCCACCAGCTCGGCCAGGCGCGCCGCGCCGCCCACCTTCTCCAGGTGGCCCGTATCCGCCAGCCAGGCGGTCATCGCCGTGAGATCGGTGGGCCGGCCCTGGCCGTGCAGCATCAGGGCGGTGCGGAAGATCTCGCGGTGGGCGCCGAGGTAGAAGGCATCGGGCTGGAGCACGTCGGCCACGCGGCCGATGGCATCGGGGTCGAGCAGGATGCCGCCGAGCACCGCCTCCTCGGCCTCCAGGTTCTGGGGGGGCACGCCATCGGGCAGGCCGTTGGATCCTTCGCGGCCGCCCGCCCGCTCGCGCCCGTCACGGCCGCCTGTGCGGGGCAGATCGGTGCCGTTGGCCGGCAGCGGCAGGCTCACCATGGCGGATCAGTGGAGGAGGACCATCATCCCCCGGCCGCCGCGGTTTGACCATCGCCGCCGCTACCAGATCCAGTGTGCTGTAGCCATGCCAAAACCCCAGGCACACCACCGGTGGGGTGTGCCTGGGGTTGGGCGCCGTGGGGGCTGGATTTAGTGGCTGACCACTTCGAGGTTCACTTCGGCCACCACCTCGGGGTGCAGCTTCACCTGCACCTTGTAGGAGCCGGTGCGATGGATCTCGGGCACGGTGATGTCGCGGCGCTCGATCTCTTTCTTGGTGGCTGCTTCGATCGCTTCGGCCACATCGCCGTTGGTGACGGTGCCGAAGAGGACGTCGTCGCCGCCGGTCTGCTTCTTGACGGTGAAGCGGCCGATGGTTTCGAGGGCGGTGCGCATGGCGATCGCCTCCTCCTTCAGGGCCGCGAGGCGCTCGGCCTCCTTGGCCCGGCGGTGCTCCACCTGCCGCAACACCGAGGCGGTGACGGGCACCGCCTTGCCGGTGGGCAGCAGGAAGTTGCGGGCATATCCGGGGGCGACCTCCACCAGATCGCCGTCTTTGCCGAGGCTGAGAACGTCCTCGCTCAGCACCACCTGTACGCGTTTGGCCATGACCTAACTGCCGAAAACTGCGGGAACCCGCTGGAAGGGCGATTGCTCACCCTACGCCACCGGCCGCGCCGGGGCAGGGCGGGAGGCGCGCAGGGCCGGATCGGCGGCGGCGGGCACCCGCACCTTGGTGGCCAGCCCCAGGGCCCGCAGCAGGCGGATGTGCTGCCAGGTGAGGTCGATCTGGGGGCCGAAGCCCTGGCGGGCGGAGTGGGGGAAGGCGTGGTGGTTGTTGTGCCAGCCCTCGCCGAAGGTGAAGGCGGCCACCCAGGGGTTGTTGCGGGAGCGGTCGCCGCTCTCGTGCACGGCATCCCCCCAGGCGTGGGTGGCGGAGTTCACTAGCCAGGTGATGTGGTACACGACCACCAGGCGCAGCGGGATGCCCCAGAGCACCAGGGCCCAGCCGCCGGCGCCGGTGATGGTGCCGATCCAGAAGAGGAGGCCGGCGAGGGGCAGCTGCAGCAGCAGGAACCAGGTGTTCAGCCAGCGGTAGTAGGGATCGGTGACGAGGTCGCCGGTGAGGCGGGGCACCGCCGCCATGGCGGGCACGTTGACGAACATCCAGCCCATGTGGCTCCACCAGAAGCCCTTGTTGCTGTCGTGATGATCCGCATCCGTATCGGAGAACTTGTGGTGGTGGCGGTGCAGGCCCACCCAGTCGATCGGTCCGTGCTGGCAGCTGAGGGCGCCGCAGGTGGCGAAGAAGCGCTCGGCCCAGCGGGGCAGCCGGAAGGAGCGGTGGCTGAGCAGGCGGTGGTAGCCGATCGTCACGCCCAGGCAGGCGGTGACCCAATAGAGGATCAGCAGGGAGGCCACGGCCGGCACGCTCCAGAACTGGGGCAGAAGAGCCACCAGGGCAAGGATGTGGATGGCGGCCATGAAGCCGATCACCGTCCAGTTGCGGCCTGGCGCCACGGGATCGGGCTGGCTGCCGTTGCGGAGCTGGTGCAGGGAGCGGGAGCGCCGGTGCACGTCGCCACCGTTCACAGTGGCGGAGCTGCGGGTGTGGAAGCCCTCAGGGCTGATGGCGGGTGGGGCGGCCGTGGCGGGCGCGCTGGGGCGAGGGGAGAGCGTGGCGGTCATGAAGGACCGACTCCGGATCGGACGCTACGATGATAGCAATACGGATCACGATCATTTGGGGCATCGAGAGCGACTCGCATCGGGGAGGGTGGCCTTTGCCCACCTGATCCGCCTCTGGCACAGCAGCAACGGATGGTCGCACCGCGTGTTGCCTGGGCTGGCGGAGTCGCTCGATCTCGGCCGCGTGCACAACTCGCAGCTGTCGATGCTGCGCAACGGCAAGCTGGCTTCGCCGGGGCCGGAGGTGTTCCTGGCCCTGGGCTCGATCAATGCCTGGTTGGCGGCCGAGGCACCCGACGGCCAGCTGGAGGCGGCGCAGGCCGAGCGATTGCTCGACGGCCATCCGGAGCTGATCGAGGCGCTGCGCGATTCGGCCCTGCCGGTGCGCGATCCCGATGGGGCGGTGCTGGGGCCGGGCGATTTGTTGGAGGTTTTCGTGGGCCTGCGGCCGCCGCCGCCCGCCTTTGATCTGCGCATCGGCGAGGAGGAGGCACCGGCCCTGAGTGCGGCCCTGGCGCTGCTGCTCACCGCCGGCCAGCCCTGGCGGCAGTGCCGTGAGCCGCTGCTGGCCGCCTACCCGGTGGAGCGCCGCCAGCGGCGCGAGCGCTTCGCCGCCGTGTTGGCCGGCCAGGCCGACTACGCCGCCGCCGAACTGGAGGCTGAGCTGCCGGATCTGCGCCGCACCCTGGCGGCCCTGGGGGTGGCGGGCGAGGCCGATCTCAGCGCCGAGCGCTTCCTGGAGCTCCTGCGCCGCCGCGCCGGCGCCGATGCCGCGGCGCCTGGTCCTGGCTCCGCGGCCCCCCCCGACCTGGCCGCGGCGATCCGTCGCGAATTGGACCCGCTGCGCTGAGAACTCTCCGCGGCCCCGCAGGAGGCATGGACTCCCCTCGTTACTGCTCCCTCCTCTCCCCTCCTTCGCCTTCCGGGAGAGCCAGACTCTCTACCCAAGCCAGCACCGCCTCAGCCGTGCCGATCGCCTGACTCATGGTGCCGGGTGGAGTTGCAGGGCTTGGCGGCGGATGGCGCGCCAGTGGGGAGAGGGGGAGCTGGCCATGGCTTGCCAGCGATCGCTGGGGAGGGCCAGCACGTCCTCGCCCACCAGCGCCTGGCGCAACTGATCGGCCCAGCGCTCTGCCGCGGCCTCGCTGTCGGCCACCACCAGCAGATCGGTGTCGGAGAACCCGTCCCAGTCGCCGCGGGCCAGCGAGCCGAACAGCCAGAT
>CANEWU010000004.1 GCA_947442825.1 Synechococcaceae cyanobacterium | reverse complement strand
GACCGCAGTGAAATTCGCCCGCAGAGACGTTGATTTCCCAAATAGTTATATTGGTTCTGCCCCAGTCTCAGCCCCTCTGTCATGGCTTCGGGTGGTCGATGCTCGTGCCACTGCCGTCCCTGGGCCGCTTCCGCTTTTTGGTGCCGCCACTGCCTTCGGGTTAAGCCGTCGTCTGCGCCGCCGCATCAGCATGGGCTCCTGAACTCATCGAGCCAGCGCTCCACAAATACGCATTCTCCGCAGCGGCCCTGAAGTGGGGCCGCTTTTTTCATGTCCGATGGTGACCGCGATCATCCTGGTGACGGATGTCAGCTAGTCGCCATTGCCATCCACCTCAGGATGGAAATATTCCCACACCTGGTGGGCCAGGGCCGGGCCCATCCCGGGGGCCTGGGCAATCGCCTCGACGCTGGCCAGCTGAATCGCATCGATCGAGCGGAAATGGGCCAGCAGATCGCGCACCCGCTTCGGGCCCAGCCCCGGGATATCGCTCAGGCGTGAGCGCTTCATCCGCTCGCCCCGCTGCTGACGGTGGAAGCTCACCGCGAAGCGGTGCGCCTCATCGCGCAGGCGGCGCAGCAACGCCACCCCCAGCTGGTCGGGCTCGCTATCCAGCGCCTGTTTTGCCCCGGGCAGGAACACCTCCTCATGCTGCTTCGCCAGGGAGCACACCACCAGATCGCCGGCCAGATCCAGCTCGCGCAGGGCCTCCATCACCGCCGAGAGCTGGCCCTTGCCGCCATCGATCATCACCACATCCGGCCAATCGCCCATGCCATCGGTGGCCAGGGCCGTGGCGCTGCGCTTCCGCAATTCGCTCAGATCCGCTCCCTCCGCCTTCGCCTGCGCCCAGCGGCGGAACCGCCGACGCACCACCTCTGCCATCGCCATGAAGTCGTCGGAATGGCCGGCGCGGATGCTGCTGCTGCGGATCTTGTACTTGCGGTAGTGCTGCTTCGCCGGCAATCCATCCACAAACACCACCTGCGACGCCACCGCATCGCTGCCCTGGATGTGGCTGATGTCGTAGCCCTCGATGCGCCGCGGCGGATCCGACAGATCGAGGAGCTGGGCCAGATCCTCCAGCGCCAGATGGTTCTGCTCGCTCGCCCGCTGGGCGCGCTCCAGCTCATAGCCGGCGTTGCGCTCCACCAGCTCGATCAGCTCCGCCTTCTGCTGCCGCTGCGGCACCGCCAACTTCACCTTGCGGCCCCGCAATTCCGCCAACCAGGCCTCGATCAACCCCTGCTGCGGCAGGGCCTCCTGCAACAACAACTCCGGGGGGATCTCCACCGCCTCCACCTGGCCGTAGTGCTCCTCCACCACCCGCTGCAGTATCAGCCCCGGCGGCAGCGGCTCCTGCTCCGGACCAAGCGCATCGGCGGTGAAGCCCAGCCGCCCCACCAGCTTGCCGGCGCGCATCTGAAACAACTGCACCGCCGCCACCCGTCCGTCGCTGGCCAGGCCGAGCACATCGCGGCTCACCGAGCTGTCGCCCAGGCTCATCTTCTGGTCGGCGGTGAGCGTGTCGAGCCCCTGGATCTGATCGCGCACCCGTGCCGCCGCCTCGAAATCGAGCCGCTCGGCGCAGCGGCCCATCTGCTCCTGCAGCAGCTGCATCAGCTCTTCGTTGCGGCCCTGGAACACCATCGCCACCTTGCGCAGGGTGCGCTGGTAGTCCTCCGAGCTGATCTTCTGCTGGCAGACGCCAGGACAGCGGCCGATGTCGAAATTGAGGCAGGGACGATCGCGGTAGAGCGGCTGGGGGCGCTGCCGCAGCGGAAAGACCCGCTTCACCAGCGACAAGGTGCGGCGCAGCAAGCCCACATCCACGTAGGGGCCATAAAAGCGATCAAGTGGACTGCGCAGCCGCCGCCGCCGCGTAATAAAAATGCGCGGGTAGGGCTCGCTCCAGGTGATGCAGAGGTACGGATACTTTTTGTCGTCCTTCAGCAGCACATTGAAATGCGGCTGGTGGGCCTTGATCAGGTTCGATTCGAGCGCCAGCGCCTCCGCTTCGCTATCGGTGACGATGAACTCGATCTCGCACACCTGCCGCACCATCAGGCGGATGCGCGGGCTGTGGCCATGGCCCGAGCCGCTCTGGAAGTAGCTGCGCACCCGGTTGCGCAGCACCTTCGCCTTGCCGATGTACAGGATGCGGTCGTCGCCGTCGCGGAACAGGTAACAGCCGGGTTCGACCGGCAGGTTTTTGAGCCGTTCCTTCAACCGCTGTGGGCGCTGCTGCAGCGGCCCCACGCCCGACTCGCGCCGGGCCGCCGTTCCTTCGCTGACCGTTGCGTCGCTCACCCCCCGTACTGCCAGCCGGTGCCGGCCAACTCCAGGGCGTCGCCCTCGCGATGGAGCACCGCGCTTTTCACCTCACCCACAAACACGGTGTGATCGCCGTGGGCCACCTGCCCCACCAGCTCGCACTCCACCCCACCCAGCGCGCCATCGAGGATCGGCAGGCCCAGCGCGCCGAGCTGGAAGGGGGCGGCATCGAAGCGGCCGCCGATCGCCTGCTGGGGCTTGAAAAACACCGCCGCCAGATCCTTCTGGTCGGCGCTGAGTACGTTGAGGGAGAAGCGGCCGGTGCGCTGGATGATGCCGTTGCTGGTGGAATCAGCCCGCACCGCCATCACCACCAACGGCGGCTCAAACGAACCCTGGGTGACCCAGCTGGCGGTGAAGCCATTCACCTCCCCCCCTTCGGCGACGCCGCAGATGAACACGCCATGGGGAATCTTGCGCAGCAGGGTCTTTTTGGCGGCGGCGGCGACGGCGTCCAGGGCCATGGAGGGCGGGATCAGGGAGGGATGGGTCCGACTGTAGGGATCGGCTCCGGCCCATAGGCTGGGGGGATGCGAGCCCTCTACCCCGGCAGCTTTGACCCGCTTACCCTCGGCCACCTCGATCTGATCGAGCGGGCTTCCCGCCTGTTCGACGGGCTGGTGGTAGCGGTGCTGCAGAACCCGGCGAAACAGCCCGCTTTCCCGCTGGAGCGGCGCCTGGAGCAGATCCGCACCGCCACCGCCCACCTGCCGGCAGTGGAGGTCGACAGCTTCGATGGGCTGACGGTGACCTTCGCCCGCGACTGCCGAACCACCGTGATCCTGCGGGGCCTGCGGGCCCTGACCGACTTTGAGTTCGAGCTGCAGATCGCTCACACCAACAAGTCGCTTGCCCCCGACCTGGAGACGCTGTTCCTGGCCACCGCTGTGCACCACAGCTTTCTCAGCAGTTCGGTGGTGAAGGAAGTGGCCCGATTCGGTGGTGATGTCTCCCATCTCGTGCCGCCGGTGGTGGCGGCCGACCTCGCGAGGCTCTTTAATCGATCATCCCCATCCGCCTGACATGTCCGAGGTCCGCATCACCGTCCTCGACCAGCTCGACCAGCTGGAGGAGATCGTCCTCGACGGCAGCAAGATCCCCTTCAGCGGTGGCCGTCTCGTCAACGAACAGGACGCCATCGAGATGATGGACGCCCTGCGCGAGGCCCTACCGGCCCAGATCACCCAGGCCGATGAGCTGATCCGTCAACGGGAAAGCTTCATCGAGAAGGCGCGCCAGCAGGCCGAGGAGGTCGTGGCCCAGGCGCGCAGGGAGCGTGAACAGCTGATCAGCGCCGCCGCCATCCGCCAGGAGGCGGAACGGCAGGTAGGGGAGCTGCGGGAGCAGGCCCGCCAGCAATGCGAGCAAATGCTGCTGCAAACCCGCCAGCAGGTGGCCCAGGCCGAGCAGGAGCACCAAGGCCGCATGGCCCAGATGGAGCAGCAGTTTGCCGGCCGCCGCCAGCAGCTCGAGCAGGAATCCCAGGCGCGGCGGCAGCAAATGGAGCAGGAGGCTGCCGAACGCAACCGTCACCTGGTGGAGCAGCACGAGCGAGCCCGGCAACAGGCGATGCAGGAGCTGGAAGGCATCCGCCAGGAGGGTCTGCGCATCCAGCGCGAGAGCCAGTCGGAGGCGGAGCGGCTCCACAGCGATGCCCTGCAGTTCGGCAAGCAGACCCAGCAGCAGTGCGAGGCCCTGGTGGCCCGCACCCGTCAGGAGGCGGCCACGATCCAGGAGGGCGCCAACCGCTACGCCGAGCAGGTGCTCGGGGAGCTGGAGGTGCGCCTCAAGGAGCTGAGCCAGGTGGTGCTGGGAGGTCGCCAGGAGCTGGGTCGCCTGCAGGGCCCCGATCTGGCGGCCCAGCGACCAGCCGCCAGCGCCGAGGCCACCACGGCGTCCCCCACCCGCCGCGCCACCAACCGCCTGCGGCGGGCGGTGGGCCGGGGTCTCGCCAGCTGAGGCCCTAGCCCTTAGGGGGCTACGGCAGGGAGCCGAGGGTGGCCCCGCCGGATCCCCCGCAGAGGCCCACGTTCTGCACCTGGCGCAGGATGGCCCCGATCGTTTGATTGGGGCTGCTGGCCCCATTGGCGATCGCGCTCACAAAGCGCACGCCATCGCCCGTCTGCAGCACGCCGCTGATCGACCGCACGCCGGTGAGGGTGCCGGTTTTGGCGAAAAGATTGCCGTCGATCGAACTTCCCTTGTAGAGGTTTCGCAGGGTGCCTCGCCGGCCCGCCACCGCCATCGACGCCACGTAGTTGCGGGCGTACGGGTGCTGGTTCATGCGCAGCAACAGGGCCGCCAGGAAGCGGCTGGTGAGCCGATTGGAGCGGTCGAGGCCGCTGCCGTCGACGATCCGCACCCCCTCCATGGGCAGCCCCTGCCGGCTGAGCCAGAGGGTCTCGAGGCGGGCGGCTTCGGGCAGATCCCAGGTTCCAGCTGCGCTGCGCAGCAACACCTCGGCGGTGAAGTTATGGCTCTCGGTGTTGGCCAGGCTGAGCAGCCCGTGCATGTCGATCGAGGGTTCCTCGTGCAACAGCACCGCCCCCTGAGCCAGGGAAGACCCTGGGGCCACCATCACCAGCTCCGCCTGCGCACCTTCGCGGGCCACCGACTTCTGCAACAAGGTCCGCAAACGCGCCGGCGGATTCGTCACCGCCTCATCGATCACGTTGCTGGTAATCGCCAGGCGCGTCACCGGGGCCCCATAGGCGGTGGTGCGGTCGGCCCAGTGCCAGCCGGAGGGCCACCAGTTACCCGAGGGCTCCTCCGCCAGCTCAAAGCGAACAACGCCGGGCGCCATGCCTTCGGCGCCGCCGGACTGCAGGGCCAATCGGGCGAACCGCTGCAATTGGGGCAGGGCGAGATCCGGATCGCCGGAGCCCACCAGCCGGAAACTGCCATTGGGAAGGCGCCAGAGCTGGGTGGCCAGCCGGAAATCGGGCCCGAGCCGGTCGAGGGCGAAGGCGGTGCTGATCAGCTTCTGGTTTGAGGCGGGAACCCGCGGGCGGGAGCCATTCACATCAGCCAGAAGCCGCCCGCTGCCATCGGCCACCGTGACGCTCCAGGCGCTGCTCTCGCCGCGGAGAGCCTGGAGCACCCGCTGCTGGAGGGAGGGGCAGCTGACCTGCGCCTGAAGCACCGGCACGCCCGTGGGCGGGGGCAGCTCGGGCAGGCGCACCACGGGCAGAGATGCCTGCGGGGTATTCGCGGGAAGCGATGGCTTCCAGGTGGATTGCGCAAGCCCGGCCTGGGGAACCGCTACGGCCGCGGAGAGGAGCAGGGGCAACAGCCGGGCCGCACCAGAGGCATGGCGCGGGAGGGGCGAAAGCACCATCTCAGGACGCTCCCAGGCGCAGATCGGTGACGGTTCCGTTGAAGCGATAGTTGCTGCCCTCCAGCTCCACCGGCGCCCCGATCTTGAGGGTGGCGTTGCCGAGCACCACGCCCCCCTCGGCCCGGCGGCCCTCACCGGTGAGCACGTAGCGGCCGTCGAAGGTGCCGAAGGTCTTCTGGTTGGGATCCGGCGCGCTGACCACCCGCCCATCGGGGGTGAGGATCGACAGGCGGCGCTGCAGCGGGATGATTCGATCGATCCGCACCGAGCCGTGGGGCTGGTTGCGGATCACGAACTTCACCTTGCCGTCCTTCTCAGCGCTCGCCAGCATCGCCGCCGGATCGGCCACGGGTTCGCCACGCACGTCCACGGTCACGGTGAGGGTCTGGACGTCGCCGGTGGCGCGGGCGACCGCATTGCTGAGCTTGGGGCTCCAGATCACGCCCACAAGGGCGAGCAGAACGGCGGCGCCGGCTCCCAGGTCCACCAGGGTCCAGGAGCGGGAGGGGGTTTCGCTGGCCATGGGGAACCGGAAGTCGCCGAAGTGTACGCAGACCGTGCCGGCTCGACCAGCCGTCTCAGCGCTGCAGCCCCTCGATCAGCTGGCCGAGGGACCGCAGACCAGCGGCGGCTCCCCCCTCGCCGAGGGCTTCGCCCTGCTGCTCCCCATCAGGTTTCTGCTCAAACTCGGCGACAGCCCGGAAGCCATCGGCATCGAGGCGATAGAGCTCCCACGGCCCTGGAAAAGCGCGGCGCAGGGCGCTGCCGTTCTGGGGCAGCAGGGCGTAGGCGGCCTGCCAGAGGGAAAGAAAGCCTCGGCGACGCTGGCGGGCAACACTGCCGATGCCCACCGCCGCATCCTCCAGGGCGGGGTTGAGAAGCACCAAAGGGCCCCGATGGAGCCCACAGAGCGATTCCACCGTTTCGTACTCCGCCTGGCTGGGGGCCACGAGCAGCAACAGGCCCTCGCTGCCCGCCTCACCCTGGCGCCGCAGGTGGTCGGAGAAGCTGGAGATGGAGGCCGCCAGATCGGGGGCATCCCGACGGGCCAGGGCGGCGGCCCCGGCGTCGGGCAGCAGTAGGGAGGTTTCCCGTTCGGCGGTGAGAGATGCCGCGAGTCGCAGGGCCACCGGCAGCACCCGCAGGCCCACGAAGCGCAACTCAACCGTCCAGCAACCGGCGGGCTCGGCGGCGAGGGCGGCCTGGAGGCCACCAAGGAGCTGGGCCTCGGCGGTGCGGAGATCGGCCGGCAGCATGGCCCTCACAAGGGACAGAGGAGCGACCTTACCCACGCCTTCTCGGCGCGGGGGCCTCAGCCGACGGGCTCGCCGGCCATTACCCGCTGGCGAGCCCGCTCAAGGGCCGGCGGCACCCCCTCCAACTCCGCGGCGGAGAGCCAGTGGCCCAGGCTGAGGCGCAGGCCGGTGGCCGCCTCGTGCTCGTCGTAGCCCATCGCCAGCAGGATCGGACTGGGGGCCAGGCCATAGGGGTTGGCGCCGCGGCCGCTGCTGCAGGCCGAGCCGCTGCTCACGGCGTAGCGCTGTTGCCACATGGTCTGCACCAGGCGGCGGCCGGAGAGGGGGCGGCCGCTGGGGGTGGCCATCAGCAGGCTGATGTGATGGGGCAGGCGGGCCCCCGGCGGGGCGGGATCGGGGCCACTGAGGCGTACACCGGGCAGGGCGAGCAGCTGGTTCAGCAGGGAGTCGCGCAGTTCGCCGATCGGATCGATGCCGCCGTGCAGCCGCAGGCGATCGTCGGCGAGCTCGATGGCACGGGCGAAGCCGGCGGCCAGGGCCACCGCCTCCGTGCCGCCCCGCCGTCCCGCCTCCTGGCCGCCCCCACCGATCAGCGGGGTGAGCCGCAGGCCGGAGCGCACCAACAGCGCACCGATGCCCCGCGGGCCCTGCAGCTTGTGGGAGGCGCAGCTGAGCAGATCCACCGGCAGGGTGGCGAAATCCACCGGCAGATGGCCGGCCACCTGCACCGCATCCACGTGGAGCAGCACGCCGGCCTCGCGGCAGAGGGCGCCGATCGCTTCCACCGGCTGGATCGTGCCCACCTCGCTCTGCCCCCAGATCAGGGACATCAGCCGGGTGGGGGGCTCCAGTAGGCGCTTGAGGCTGTCGAGATCGATCACCCCCTGGCGGTCAACCGGGAGCTTGCGCACCTCCCAGCCGCGTTGGCGCAGCATCTCGGCGGCGGCCACGGTGGCCGGGTGCTCGACCGCCGAGATCAGCAAACGCCCGGGCTCCAGGCCGCCGGCCACCCCGAGCAGGGCGGTGTGGATCGCTTCGCTGCCGCCCGAGACCAGCAGCACCTCGGTGCTCTCCGCCCCCAGCACCCGAGCAATGGTCAGCCGGCTGCGCTCCAGACGCTCGGCCGCCGCCAGGCCGAAGCCATGGGTGCTGGAGGGATTGGCCCAGGCCTCATCGTTGGCGGCGGCCATGGCCGCCAGCACCTCGGCGGCGGGCGGCGTGGTGGCACAGGCGTCCAGATAGATCGCCATCTCAGCTCCCGTTCGGCAGGGTCCCCAGATCGCGCAGGATGCGCTCGCGGCCGCGCGATTCGGCGGTGCTGGTGGCGATCTCCACCAGTTCGTCGAGGGATCGGCTGCCGAGCAGGGCTTCCACCCTGGCACGGGCCTCGGCGCTCGGGCAGGCATCGGGTTGGCGGCAGCCCTCCACGCAGGCCGTAGCGCAATCGATCGAGCTGCTCAACGCGCCAGACACGCCAACCTCGCGGACTTCGGCGACCTCCCCGTCGTCGTTGACCTCCCCGTCATCGTGGACCTCCCCGTCATCGTGGACCTCCCCGTCCACCATGACGTCGCCCTGCGGCATCTCCACCAGGAGCCCCTCCAACAGCGAGGGGGCCACCACCGCGTCGTACACCGGCTCGGCCGGACCCGTCATCAGCACCGATTGGCCGGCACCCTCCCAGCTGATCTGCAGAGGACCACCGGGAAGATCCACCCGCGCCTGGTTCTCGCACAGCCCGAGTAGATGGCAGGCCACCAATGTGGCGCAGGCACCGGTGCCGCAGGCCAAGGTGGGGCCCGCCCCCCGCTCCCACACCCGCATCGCCAGGTGGTTGGGGGCGAGGACCTGCACGAAATGGACGTTCGTTCGCGCGGGGAAGGCGGGGTGATGCTCCAGGGCGGGCCCCAGACGCTCCAGATCCACCGCCGCCAGATCCGCCACGGGGATCACCACATGGGGATTGCCCATGCCGGCCGCCGCTCCTGCCAACCGCTCGCCTGCCACCTCCAGCTCCCCCTGGGGCAGGCCGCAGGGGCCCAGGGGGAGGGTGGTGGGCACCTGGGCGGGGTCGAGGAACGGCGCCCCCATGTCCACCCGGATGCGGCCGTCCTCCATCAGCTGCGGCACGATCCGCCCGGCCAGGGTCTCCACCTGCCAGGTGCGGCCGGGCAGGTCGCCATCGCTGTCGGCCAGGAAGCGGGCCAGGGCGCGGATGCCGTTGCCGCACATCTCCGGTTCGCTGCCGTCGGCGTTGAAGATACGCATGCGCAGCTCGCCACCCTGCTGCGGTGGTAGCGCCACGATCACCCCATCGCCGCCCACCCCGAAGCGCCGATCGCAGAGCTGGACGACCGCCGCGGGGGTGAGCCCCAGACAGGCCTCGCCATCGGCTTCAGCGCGGCCGTCGAGGATCAGGAAGTCATTGCCCAGACCCTGATATTTGCTGAAAGGGAGCACCGATCTAACCTGGCGTGTCCGCCTGATCCTATGCAGAGCTACTTCGAGCGCCGCGGCCCTCGACTCGACACCAGCCTGCCCAGTGTCCGCCACGTGCGGGAACTGATCAGAAACCGCACCATCGTCAGCATCCTCATGGTGGGCGGCCACGAGCTGGAGGGGACGATCAAGTGGCAGGACAACCAATTTCTCGCCCTGCGCCAGGACACCAGCCTTCCCTTGGTGTTGATCAACCGCGATGCGATCGCTGTGCTGCGCGCCCTCCTCTGACGCACCGTCGTCCGCCGTGCGCGGATCCGTCAGGGGGCGCTATGTCACCATCGCCCCAGGCCCCGCGGCAGTGAGCGACCCCCCGTGAGCGAATCCTCCCGCTACGAGCCCGCCGCGATCGAAGCCCGCTGGCAGCGGCGATGGCGGGACCAGAACCTGGATGCCACCCCCGCGGCCGACGACGGTCGCCCCCCCTACTACGCCCTCTCGATGTTCCCCTATCCCTCGGGGAGCCTGCACATGGGCCATGTGCGCAACTATGTGATCACCGATGTGATCGCTCGCCTGCAGCGCCTGCGCGGCCACGCCGTACTCCATCCGATGGGCTGGGACGGCTTCGGGCTGCCGGCGGAGAACGCGGCCATCGAGCGCGGCAGTGATCCGGCCGAGTGGACCGACCGCAACATCGCCCAGATGCGCGGTCAGCTGCAGCGCCTTGGCCTCTCGATCGACTGGCAGCGGGAGGTGGCCACCTGCCATCCGAGCTACTACCGCTGGACCCAGTGGCTGTTCCTGCAGTTCCTCGATGCCGGCCTGGCCTACCGCCAGGAGGCCCTGGTGAACTGGGACCCCGTCGACCAAACGGTGCTCGCCAACGAGCAGGTGGATGCGGATGGCCGCTCCTGGCGCTCCGGGGCGCTGGTGGAAAAGCGGAGGCTGCGGCAATGGTTCCTGCGCATCACCGCCTACGCCGGTGAGCTGCTCGACGACCTGCCGAAGCTGGAGGGCTGGCCGGAACGGGTGCGCACGATGCAGGCCAACTGGATCGGCCGCTCCAGCGGCGCCGAGCTCCGCTTCCCCCTCCTCGGCCCGGAGGGCGAGGCCAGCGGCGAACAGCTCACCGTCTTCACCACCCGGCCGGAAACGATTTACGGCGCCAGCTATGTGGTGTTGGCCCCGGAGCACCCGCTGGTGCCCTCCCTGACCCACACCACCCAGGCCGATGCGGTAACGGCGTTCATCGATCTGGTGGGCCGCCAGAGCGAGCAGGAGCGCACCGCCGAGGACCGGCCCAAGCGGGGCGTCCCCCTGGGCTCCCACGTCCGCAATCCCGCCACCGGCGAAGCCATCCCCCTCTGGATCGCCGATTACGTGCTCGCCGACTACGGCACCGGCGTGGTGATGGGGGTGCCCGCCCACGACCAGCGCGACTTTCTCTTCGCCCGCCAATACGAGCTGCCGGTGCGCCAGGTGATCGTGCCGGAGGGGAGCGACGAGCACGCCTTCGAAGCGAGCGCCTGGGTGGAGCCTGGCGTGCTGATCCACTCCGGGCCTTACAACGGTCTGCGCTCGAGCGAGGCCAAGGCCCGCATCGTTGCCGATGCGGCGGCGGCGGGATGGGGCACGGAACGGGTGCAATACCGGCTGCGGGATTGGCTGATCTCCCGCCAGCGCTATTGGGGTTGTCCGATCCCGGTGATTCACTGCGAGAGCTGCGGGGTGGTGCCGGTACCGGAGGAACAGCTGCCGGTGGAACTTCCTACCGGTGTGCGCCTGGAGGGCCGCGGGGGCTCGCCCCTGGCGAAGCTCGAGGAGTGGGTGAAGGTGCCCTGCCCCTGCTGTGGCGCCCCGGCCCGGCGGGAGACCGACACCATGGACACCTTCATGTGCTCCAGCTGGTACTACCTGCGCTACGCGGATCCCGGCAACACCGCGGAGCCCTTCGAGCGCGCCGCGGTGGACCGCTGGCTACCGGTGGATCAGTACGTGGGCGGCATCGAGCACGCCATCCTCCATCTTCTGTATTCCCGCTTCTTCACCCGCGTGCTGCGGGACCGCGGCCTGCTGGGCTTCGATGAGCCCTTTGCCCGGCTGCTCACCCAGGGGATGGTGCAGGGGATCACCTATCGCAACCCCCAAAGCGGCCGCTATGTGGCCCCCGCCGATGTGGCCGATCCCACCAATCCCCGCGATCCGGTGGATGGCCAGCCGCTGGAGATCAGCTACGACAAGATGTCGAAGTCGAAGTACAACGGAGTCGATCCAGCTGCGGTGATCGAGCGCTATGGCGCCGATACGGCCCGCATGTTCATCCTGTTCAAGGCGCCACCTGAAAAGGATCTGGAATGGGACGACGCCGATGTGGAGGGCCAGTACCGCTTTCTGCAGCGAATCTGGCGGCTGGTGGAGGGGGCCCAGCAGCGGGGCCTGAGCCTGGCCGGTGGTGAGGCAGCGGCGGCTGAGCTGCTGGCTGCGGAGCTCAGCGACGACGAGCGGGCCCTGCGTCGTGCCGTCCACACCGCCATTGCGGAAGTGACCGCTGACCTGGTGGGAACGCTGCAGTGCAATACGGCGGTCTCGGAGCTGATGAAGCTCGCCAACGCCATGGCCGCCCACCTGGAGGCCGTCAGCGAGCCCGTGGCGCGGGAGGCGCTGCGCACCCTGCTGGTGCTGCTGGCCCCCTTCGCACCGCACCTGGCGGAGGAGCTGTGGCACCGTCTCGGCGCCAACCCCGACAGCGACGACGGCTCCGGCAGCATCCATAGCCAATCCTGGCCCCAGGTGGATGGGAACGCCCTGCGGCGCTCCACGATTCCGCTGGTGATCCAGGTGAAGGGGAAGGTGCGCGGCAGCCTTGAGGTGCCCGCCGATGCGGATGCCGCCACCCTCGAGCAGCTGGCCCTGGCCAGTGAGGTGGCCGAGCGCTGGCTGGAAGGGCGCCCCCCCCGCCGCGTGATCGTGGTGCCCGGCAAACTGGTGAATCTGGTGCCCTGAGCGCCGGCAGGGTCAGCCCCGCCGCACCCGCAGGCTGTCGGGATCGCCCCAGGAGCCGCTCGCCACGTAGCCGCGGGGGTTGGCGCACAGGTGGCGAAGCCCCCAATACAGGGGTTCTGGGCTGGGGATCTGCAACGCCTCCTGGAGCTCCACCAGGGAGCGCTCGCGGCCGTCGGCCAGTTCCGCCTCCAGCCTGCCCTGCAGATCCAGAACCGCGGCGGCGGCCTTCTTGCCCGCCTCCACCCCCGGTTGGTCGTAGGCATTGATGTCCACCAGTTCGGCGTAGAGGCCCACCGCCCGCTCGAACAGGGCGATCAGGGAGCCGAGGCTGCGCTCATCGAACCGAGACAGGGTGATGGTGAGGCTCTGGCGTCCCCCCTCGCTGAGGGCGGAACGGGTGCCCTGAAGGAAGCCTTCCAGAAAATCGGCGGGCTGCTCGCCGTTCAGGGTGGGCACATCGGCGGCATCATCGAGGGCCTCCAGGAAGGTCACGAAGAAATTGTCGAGGCCATCCCGCAGCTGCTGCACATAGGCGTGCTGATCGGTGGAGCCCTTGTTGCCGTAGACGGCCAGCCCCTGGTGCACCACCTGGCCCTGGCGGTCGAGCCGCTTGCCCAGGCTCTCCATCACCAGCTGCTGTAGGTAGCGACTGAACACCTCCAGCCGGTCGCGGTAGGGAAGCACCACCATGTCGCGGCGACCCCGGCCTTCACCGGCCACATACCAGGCGGCGGCAAGCAGCGCCGCTGGGTTGGCGACCAGCTCCGGCACGCGGGTGAGGCTATCCATGGCGGCGGCACCGGCCAGGAAGGCCCGCAGGTCGGCGCCGATCAGGGCGGCCGGCAGCAGCCCCACGGCGCTGGTGATCGAGGTGCGTCCTCCCACCCAGTCGAACATGTCGAAGCGGGCCAGCCACTGTTCCGCCTCCGCCCGCTGGTCGAGCTGGCTGCCGAGCATGGTCACCGCCACGGCCTGCTGGCTCCAGGAGCCGCCAGCCGCCTCCAGGCGAGCCCGGCTCTGCTCCATGCCCAGCCGCGGTTCGGGGGTGCCACCGGACTTGCTGACGACGATCACCAAGGTGGTGCGCAGGCGCTGGCCGAGGGACGCAAGGGTGCGGCTGATGCCCTGGGAATCGACGTTGTCGAGAAAATGGAAGGGCAGGCCCAGCCCCTCGCGCTGCAGGGCCCGCAGGATCAACAGGGGACCGAGGCCCGAACCGCCGATGCCGATCCACAGCACGTCGGTGAAGGCTCCGGCCGGGGCGGTCACGGCGCCGCTGGCCACTTGATGGCCGAAGCCCTCGAGGCGATCAATCTCGGCCGCGATGTGGGCGGCGGCTTCGGGATCGGGGGCGCGTTCAGGGGCCCGCAACCAGTAGTGCCCCACCATCCGTTGCTCATCCGGATTGGCGATCGCACCGGCCTCCAGGGCCTCCATCGCTGTGAAGGCCTGCGCAAAACGCGGGGCCAACTCGTCGAGATCGCTCTGAGCCACCGCCATGCGGCTGATGTCGAGCCAGATCCCCAGATCGGCGTCGTGCCACAGCAGGGAACGGAAACGCTGCCAGAGTGCAGCGGGGTCCCGGACGTCCAGCGGCGGGAGGGGGGGCAGGACCACGGCGGCGCCGTTCCAGGGCCCCCAGACCGTATCCAGACAGGCCTGGGGTCGGCAAGCCGTGCCGGTCTTGTGTGGGCCAGCGGACGCACTGCGCCCCCGCTGTGGAAGAAATCAAAAAGAACGATAGGTTTTGGTGGCTTCCGTATCAGGCCACTTCTCGGCCTGCCGTCCCCCCCCTCCTTACTGTCCCGCGCACCGTGGCTCCCCTGTCCCTGCGCTTCCCCCTACGCACCCTCACATTGGCTTCCGGCCTTTGTTTGGCCCTGCTGGCGGCAGCGGCTTCGGTTCAGCCCCCTCCGCCGGTTTTGTTAACGGAGCGGGGGCTGCTCGAGAGCATCGGCACCCGGGGGAACGATCCCAGCGTCTCGCCGAGCGAGGGATTACGGCCCGACCCCACAGACTTCAGCGCCGCCGAGCTGCGGGAGCTCAATCGCCGCTTCGGGGTGCACGGCCCCCAACCCCGGCTGGCCCAGCTGTTCAGCGAGGGGCTCGACCAGTTCCAACCGCTGCGGGCCCATACCCTGGCGCGACTCGAGGAGCTAAGGCCGGTCATCCTGCGCGAATCAACGCGCCATCGCATCAACCCGATGCTCGTGACAGCCGTGCTTTTCGATGAGATGCAGCACGCCAAGCCGGGGGAGAGCGTGCCTTTAGCCGCCCATTCGGGATTGTTCAGCACCCACGGTCCGGCCCAGCTGAGCCTGGGGGAGATGGTCAAGCAGGGTCTGCTAACGGCAGATGCCACCCCCGAGGCGCAAATGGCCGCGCGCGATCGCCTCCTCGATCCCGACGGCAATGTGGCGGTGCTGGTGGGCAAATTCGTACGCCTCAGGCACGAGCTGGGTCTGCCGCTGCACCGCACGTTGGACGCCAGCCGCTCCCCGCGGGACGCCAAAGCGCTCGCCACCCTGGCCTACCTGCACAACGGCAAACTCGACTATCCCGCCCGCATCCTGCGACATATGCAGAATCCAGGTCTTCATGCCCTTCTGTACGGCATGCGGCGCGAGCTCACGAGCCCCCTGATCTGATTCGACGAGCCTGATTCCCGAGATTGGAGAAGGGGGCCTCAGCAGAGAAGCCCCAGGGCCGCCAGACGGGTTTCCAGCTCCGACCAATCGAAGCTGCGGGGATCGCCCCGGGCGCCCCCCAGATCCACGTGGCGATGGGTGGTGATCGCCTTGGGCGGGATGTTGAAGCGACGCATCCAATCAGCGAGCACCAGGGCAACGGCGTCGTACTGGGCGGCCGTGTAGCCGCTGTGGCTCCCCTCCTCGTCTTCCCCATCGGCAGGGGTCTCGAGGCTCAGGTGAAGCGCGAAATTATTGATCGAGCCGCCCACGGAGGGATTGGTGACCACCCACTGGCCGTTGAAGGCGGAATTGCCAGCTCCGAAGGCGCGCTTCTCCGCCGGCACCGCCTCCACAATCTCGCCGCGCTGGCCCACGAGTGTGTGATAGCTGACCTGATCCTCATCGCGGGGATGGGGAGTTTTGAAGGTGTTGAGCGCCGAACCCATGCTGTAGACGGTTTCGTGAAGCACCACCACCCTCGGGGTGGGATCGATTGGGTTGCCGAAGGCATCCTGCCGAAAGCGATCGCCATAGTTGCTGGGGTCAATCGCCACCCTTTGCCGCAGGCTTGGCAGATTTGCCAGGGCGGAGGAGAGCCGGTAGCTCACCTGGGGATCGCTCGCCGGACAGGCTTGGGCCAGCGGACTGCTCCAACGCAGCGGATCCGGCGGGGGCGGTGCGGCCCGGCGGGGGGGAACGGGTGGGGCATCGGCACCGGGACGGCCCACCTCCTCCAGAAGATCGAGAAGGGAGGGGCGGGCGTCGGCCCGGCTGCCGGCATCGCCGATCAGCTCCCGCGCCAGCCAGCCAAGGGCCCCGAGGCTGAGCAGGGCGGCCCCGGCCGAGGCCCACAGCAGTGGCTGCAAACGGGAGTTCACGGGCGGAGCGCCAGCCAGCGCTGGCGGCGATCGAGCTCCAACAGATCGGCCTTCGCCAAAGGCTCCAGCCGCCAGCGCATCACCACCGGCAGATCGGCCTGCAGAACCCGGGAGCGAATGCTCCCGTCTCGGCAAAAGAGCACATCCACAGGCTGCGGCGCAGCGGGCTCGCCCAGCAGGGGTGCCAGATCCTCTTCGGCCCGCACCCGCTGGCCAGCGAGGGCGAGCAGTTCGTCGCCCACCTGCAGGCCGGCAAGCTGGGCGGGGCCATCCCGATCGACCCGCCGCAGGATCAGCGCACCCGTGCCCTGCAGCTCCGGCTGCCAGCCGGCGAAAGGATGGGGCGCTGTTTCGGGAACCAAACCCAGACCAACCTCCCGCAGATAGGCATCAATGGGCGGATCATCGGTGCTCTCGAGCCATTGCGGCAGAAGGGTGGACAGATCCGGGGCGTGGTCAGCGAAGGCAGCGATCAGATCCTCATTTCGGTAGCCACGACGGCTGCGGCCGTGGCTGCGCCACAACTGCTGCAGCACCGCGCCGATCCAGGAGCCGTGGCGGCGCAGATGCAGGTCGAGCAACAGCGCCACCACGGCACCTTTGAGGTAGTAACTGATCTGGGAGTCGTGGGAATGGGCATCCTGTCTGTAGAGCTTGACCCAGGCCTCCTCGGCACTGGCCCGCAGGCTCTGCACCCGTCGGCCCGCGGTGAGCCGGAAGCGGCTCAGATCGGCTCCGAGGTCTTCCCAGAGAGAGGCCTCATCGGCCAGGCCGGCTGCCACCGGCAGGAGCAGATCGAGATAGCTGGTTACCCCCTCGGCAAACCAGAGGCCGCCAACGATCGAGGGGCGGTCGTAGTCGATCGGGGCCAGTTCGGCGGGGCGCAGCCGCCGCACATTCCACTGATGCAGATACTCGTGGGCCACCAGCTGGAGAAGCTTGCGGCGCCCCTCTGGCCGCCGCAGGGCCCGCCGCCCCGCCTGCAGCACACAGCTGCGATCGTGTTCGAGGCCGCCGTAGCCCTGCTCGAGCAGGTGGAGCACGAAGAGGTAATCGTCGGCAGGCGGGCGCTCCTCCCCCATCAGGCGGCAGCAGGCCTGGCATACCGCTGCCACATCCGCCAGGAAGGGGGGATCGTCGGCAGGCAGGTCGCCCCCCCAGCTGACCCAGCGGTGGGGGCGGCCGGCCACCGAGAAGGAATGGCAGGGATGGGGCCCAGCCTCGATCGGGCTGTCCACAAGGGTGTCGAAGTCCTGGGCCCACCAGGAGCCATCCGCCTGCTGCGGCAGGGGCACGAACGGAAACCAGCCCTCGGGCAGGTGCAGCTCCAGCTGATGGGGGCGCCAGCGCTCCCCCTCCACCTGCAGCACCACCCCAGCCAGGGCCAGGAAGCCATGGTCACCGCTCAGGTGGCAGGTGCGCACGCTCAGCTCAGTGGCCAGCACCCTCCAGTGGATCTCCAGGGGCTCAAGGGAGGGGAGGGTCAGGCTCCAGGTCGCCACCTCCAGGCGCCGGGGGCTGAGGCACTGGCCACCCTGGTGAATCTCCAGCCCCTCCAGGGTGCGGACGTAGTCGCGAATCAGATAGGAGCCGGGCGTCCAGGCGGGAAGGCGCAGGGTCAGGGCCGCTTGGCGTGGCGTAAGGCGAAGGCGAGCCTGCACCAGGTGGCGATGAGGCTCGCGCAGGTCGAGCTCCAGCAGAAGCGGCTCGCAGGCGACGCCCTCAGGCACGGACCTGGATGACGGCGCCCGGAAGCAGTTCCGCGGCCTCCGCCAGGGCCTGGCGGGCGGCGTAGGCGCGGGTGATGCGGCCCAGCAGACGCTGCAAGGGGCGCGAGCGGCTCAAACGGTGCAGATCGCCCACCAGGGCGAGGGAGCCATCGCTCTGGTGGCACCAGCCGAGGCTCTGTCCGCCGGCGAGCTCCACGTGCACCTCCACCGGCCGGCTCTCCTCAAAGCCGCGCAGGCTGCCACCACGAATGGGGCGCAGGTCAAGACTTTCGAGGCTGGCTACCAGGAGGTCGGCATCACGCAGAACCGTTGGCAGGATGGAGAGGTGGGACATGAACCGATGCCCGCTTTGGTCGACGCTAGCGGCAATCCAGGGTGGAGCGAGTCCAGCGTGTGCATTCAGTGGCCGCCAACGCCCCCGCCGGGCACCCCAGCCGCCCATCCCCCCCTGCGGCTGGGGGTGATGGCTTCCGGCGATGGCAGCAACCTGGAGGCCCTGGTCACCGCCTGCCGCGACGGCAGCCTGGCGGCCACGGTGGTGCTGCTGGTGGTGAATGAACCAAGCTGCGGCGCCCGCAGCCGGGCCGAGCGGCTGGGGCTGCCCTGCCAACTGCTCGACCACCGCCAGCAGCCCAGTCGGGAGGCCCTCGACGATGTGCTGGTGGAGGCCTTCCGCGCGGTAGAGGCCGATCTCGTGGTGATGGCCGGCTGGATGCGGATCGTCACCCCACGGCTGATCGCGGCCTTCCCCGATCGGTTGCTGAACCTCCACCCCTCGCTTCTGCCCAGCTTTCGGGGGCGCGACGGAATCGGCGATGCCCTGGCCGCCGGGGTGACCCTGGCCGGCTGCACCGCCCATCTGGTGGTGCCGGAGGTGGATGCGGGGAGGATCCTGGTTCAGGCGGCGGTGCCGGTGCTTGCCGACGACGACCACAACCGACTCCATGCCCGCATCCGGGTGCAGGAGCACCGGATCCTGCCGCTGGCTGTGCGGTTGGCGGCGGAACGGCTGTACGCCGCCGGCCAGCTGCCGCACTCGCGCTCTCAGGGGTAGAAGGGCAGCAACGGCAGGCCGGCGGAGGCCTCGAGGCCGGCCATCAGGTTGAGGCATTGCACCCCCTGGCCCGCCTGGCCCTTCACCAGGTTGTCGATGGCGCTCATCACGATCAGCTGGCCGGTGCGCTGATCCACCTGCACCGAAAGGAGGCAGCGGTTGGTCTGCCGCACCCATTTGGTGGAGGGGTACGTGCCTACGGGCAGCACATCGACGCTGGGGCTGTGGCGGTAGGCGGCCTGCAGCAGGGTGGTGCAGTCTTCGGCGGTGAGGCCCGGATCCCGCAGGCGGGCATAGACGGTGGCCAGCAGCCCGCGCACCATCGGCATCAGATGGGGGGTGAACTGCAGGCGAATCGGCTGGCCGGCCACCCGGGAGGCCAGCTGCTCGATCTCGCTGGTGTGGCGATGGCCCACCACGCCGTAGGGGAGCACAGCCTCCGAGGCCTCCGCCAGCAGCAGATGTTCCTTGGGGGCGCGGCCACCGCCGGAGGTACCCGTTTTGGCGTCGATCACGATGCCGCCGGGCTCGATCAGCCCCTGGTTGAGAAAGGGCAAGAGGGCAAGGAGGCTGGCGGTGGGGAAGCAACCGGGGGCGGCCACCAGCCGGGCCGAGCGGATTCGCTCCTCCTCCCACTCCACCAGGCCGTAGACGGCCTGACGGCAGAGGTCGGCGTCGCTGCGGGGCACCTCGCGGGCCTCGCTGGCGTACACCTCCTGCCACTGGCCCAGGTCCTGGTAGCGGTAGTCGGCAGAGAGGTCGACCACCCGTACGTTGCGCTCCAGCAGGGCGGGCACCAGGGAGGCGGCCAGGCCATTGGGCAGGCTCAGCACCGCCAGCTCGGCGGCGGCGGCGATGGCGTCGGGATCCGGCCGTTGCACCTGGGGATCGCCGGGCAGGGGCAGGAAGGGCGCCAGGTCGCTCCAGCGGCGGCCGCTGCTGCGTTCCCCGCCGAGGAAGGTGACCACCAGGCCCGGGTGGCCCTGCAGCAACCGCAGGGTCTGCAGGCCGCCGTAGCCACTGGCACCGATGACCGCGACGCTGCTGGCTGCCATGGCGCTGGGAGGAATGCCGGATCGTACCGGGCTTTATAAAGGACATCGCGGCCCCCCCCGACCCTGCTGACCCGCTCCGACCGCGAATCGGGCCCTGCCCCCGCCATGGCCACGTTGACTCCTCCCCTGAGCCCGAACCCAAGCCCAAACCCGATCCGGTTTGACACGATCCCGGACGCGCTAGCGGCAATCCGCAACGGGGAATCGATCGTCGTCGTCGACGATGAAAACCGGGAAAACGAAGGCGATGTGATCTGCGCCGCCCAGTTCGCCACCCCGCAGCAGATCAACTTCATGGCCACCGAGGCGCGGGGTCTGATCTGCCTGGCGATGGAGGGGGAGCGGCTGGATGGGCTCGATCTGCCGCTGATGGTGGATCGCAACACCGACAGCAACCAGACGGCGTTCACCGTCAGCATCGACGCCGGACCGGAGAACGGCGTGGGTTCGGGCATCTCCGCCGAAGACCGGGCCCGCACGATCCAGGTGGCCATCCATCCGACCACCCGCCCGGCAGACCTCCGGCGTCCGGGTCACGTGTTTCCCCTTAGGGCCCGCTCCGGGGGCGTGCTCAAGCGGGCGGGGCATACCGAGGCCGCCGTCGATCTGGCGCGGCTGGCGGGGCTCTATCCGGCCGGGGTGATCTGCGAAATCCAGAACCACGACGGCTCGATGGCCCGGCTGCCACAACTGGTCGACTATGCGGGGCGCCACGGGCTGCGGCTGATCTCGATCGCGGACCTGATCAGCTATCGGCTGGAAACCGAGCGATTTGTGCGGCGCCAGGCCGAGGCGAATCTTCCGAGCGCCTTCGGACGCTTCCGGGCGATCGGATACCGCAACGAGATTGATGGCAGCGAGCACGTGGCAATTGTCAAGGGCCAGCCGGAGAGGGCCAGCGGCCCAGTGCTGGTGCGGGTGCATTCCGAGTGCCTCACCGGCGATGCCTTCGGCTCGCTGCGCTGCGACTGTCGGCCGCAGCTGGAGGCGGCCCTGCAGCTGATCGAAAGCGCCGGGGAGGGCGTGGTGGTGTACCTGCGTCAGGAGGGGCGCGGCATCGGCCTGATCAACAAACTGCGGGCCTACAGCCTCCAAGACGGTGGCCTGGACACCGTGGAGGCCAACGAGCGGCTGGGCTTCCCTGCGGATCTGCGCAATTACGGGGTAGGGGCCCAGATCCTCAGCGATCTGGGGGTGCGGCGGCTGCGGCTGATCACCAACAACCCACGCAAGATTGCCGGCCTCGGCGGCTACGGCCTCGAGGTTGTGGACCGGGTGCCGCTGGTGATGGACCCAGGCGCCCACAACGCCGCCTATCTGCAGGCCAAGCGCACCAAGCTGGGGCACCTGATGGAGGAAAGCGCCGCTGGCAGCGGGGAGGAAGGACCACTCTGCGGCCCTACGGCGGTGTTGAGCTGGCAGGGCGAGGCCGATCTGGCGACCCTGGCGGAGCGGCAGGAGGCCCTCCGGCTCTGGGTGCTCGAGCAGGGCTTGGTCCTGGAGCGGGAGGAGCACCCGCGCCTGCTGGCCTTGCTGGCCCAACCGCAGCTGGCGGTGCTGGTGCGGGCGCC
This sequence comes from Synechococcaceae cyanobacterium, assembly GCA_947442825.1. GTDB lineage: Bacteria > Cyanobacteriota > Cyanobacteriia > PCC-6307 > Cyanobiaceae > Cyanobium. Next base: position 27,408 of record CANEWU010000004.1, on the reverse strand, counting down.
GGAGGGTCGGGCCCTGAGCCCGGCCGACCTGGCGGGGGTGCTGCAGCGCTTCGCTGCCTGGCCAGAAGGGGGGGGCGTGAGCCTGTTGCTTGCCCCCGATGGTCGGCGGGTGGAGCATCCAAGCGTGGATCTGGAGCCGGAAATCCGGCCCCTGACCGACCTGGAGGCCACAGCCACCACCTGTCCGCGGTTGAGCCTCTCCCCCGGAGCGTTCGTGGTCTGGCGCTGAGGCTCAGGCCTCGATCGTTACCTTCTGGATCCGGCTGCCGTTCTTGAGCTTGAGCACCACATCGAGGTCGCCGGTGTGGCCAAACACGGTGTGCAGGCCATCGAGGTGGGGTTGGGCCCCATGGCACAGGAAGAACTGACTGCCGCCGGTGTTGGGCCCGGCATGGGCCATCGACAAGCTGCCGGCCTGGTGCTTGTTGGCGTTGATCTCACAGGGAATCATGTAGCCGGGGTCGCCGGTACCGGCGACACCCCGGGCACCCTCGCGGCTGTTGGGGCAGCCACCTTGGGCCATGAAACCATCGATCACCCGGTGGAAGGCGAGGCCGTCGTAGTAGCCGTCGTTGGCGAGCTTGACGAAGTTGGCCACCGTGCCCGGCGCATCCGCCTCAAAGAGCTCGAGGTGAATGGTGCCAGCGTCGGTCTCCATCAGGGCCTTGGTCACGGGCAAACGGGGGGGAAAAACCGACTGTATCGACTGGCGGCCCCTGGGGTAGAACGGTGCCCCACGCCCCTCCCGCACTCTCGATGGGTTCCACCCCCAGCCCCGCCGCCGCCGGCGGTCCCGATCTGATGACCGCCCGCCTCGGGGTGCTCGGTGGCAGCGGCCTCTACGCCATGGAGGGCCTGGAGGGGGTGGAGGAGATCCGGATGGAGACCCCCTACGGCGATCCCTCCGATGACCTACGCCTCGGTCGCCTCGGCGATCTGGAGGTGGTCTTCCTGGCCCGCCATGGCCGCCACCACACCTTCACCCCCACGGAGGTTCCCTACCGGGCCAACCTCTGGGCCCTGCGCTCGCTGGGGGTGCGCTGGATCCTTTCGGTGTCGGCGGTGGGGTCGCTGCAGGAGGAGGTGCGACCCCTCGACATGCTCGTGCCGGATCAGTTCATCGATCGCACCCACCAGCGGCCCCTCAGTTTTTTTGGGGAGGGGGCGGTGGCGCACGTCACCGCGGCGGATCCGTACTGCGCTGTGCTGAGCCGCATGCTCGCTGATGTGGGCGAAAGCCTGATGCCCGACGGTCGACGCCTCCACCGCGGCGGCACCTATCTGTGCATGGAGGGACCGGCCTTCTCCACCCGGGCCGAATCAGAGCTCTACCGCTCCTGGGGATGTGATGTGATCGGCATGACCAACCACACGGAGGCCCGTCTGGCGCGGGAGGCGGAGATGGCCTACGCCACGCTGGCGATGGTCACCGATTACGACTGCTGGCACCGCGAGCACGAGTCGGTGACGGTGGAGATGGTGATCGACAACCTGCGGGCCAACGCCGAGCTGGCCCAGCGAATTGTGCGCCTCGCCGCGGAGCGGGTGGCCGCCACCCGGCCCCCCAGCCGGGCCCACAGCGCCCTTCGCAACGCCTTGATGACACCGCCGCATGCGGTGCCCGCCCCCACGCGACGCCGCACCGACCTGTTCACCGCGCCCTACTGGGGGCCCTGGGAGGAAGGGGGCTCAGGGGACAGCGCATAACCCAGGGCCGAGAGGGTGTTGCGCAGACCGGGCCCGTGGGCGGCGAGGGCCTCGGTGGCCGCTGCCGCCCCCAGCCCGCTTGCCTGCATCAGGAGCGCCAGCTTCACAGAGCCCCCGGCATCCGCCAGCCGCGTCGCGGCCTGTTCCCGGTCGATGCCGGTCAGGTCGCCAAGAATGCGCAGGGCCCGGTCCTCGAGCTTGCTGTTCGTCACCGCCACGTCCACCATGCGGTTGCCGTACACCTTGCCCAGGCGCACCATCACGCCGGTGGAGAGGATGTTGAGGGCCATCTTGGTGGCGGTGCCGGCCTTGAGGCGCGTGGAGCCGGTGAGCAGCTCCGGGCCTGTGAGCAGGCGAATGTCGATGTCGCAGGGCATGGGCGCCTGGCGGCTGGGCACACAGGCCATGGCGATCGCCAGGGCGCCGATGGCGCGGGCATGCTCGAGGGCGCCGAGCACGTAAGGGGTGGTGCCACCGGCAGCAATCCCCACCAAGGCGTCAGCGGGCCCGAAACCCCGCTCCTCCAGATCGCTGCGGCCGGCCTCAGCGAGGTCTTCCAGCCCCTCGGAACTGCGCAACAGCGCCGGGGCTCCGCCCGCCAACACCCCCTGCACCAGCTCCGGTGGCGAACAGAACGTGGGGGGACATTCGGCGGCATCGAGCACCCCGAGGCGGCCGGAGGTGCCGGCTCCGAGGTAGAAGAGGCGGCCACCCCGGCGCAGGCGGGCTCCGATCGCATCAACAGCGGCGGCCAGGGCCTCCCGGGCATCTTCGACGGCCTGCTGCGGCTCCCGATCGTTGCGGCAGAAGAGCGCCACCAGGGAGGCTGTATCGAGCTGGTCAAGCTGCTCGCTGGCCGGATTGGCCTGTTCGGTGAGCAGGTGGCCGCGGCTGCCCATGGAACGGTCGGTAGGTGAATGGCTGGGGGTGGAGGGGGGGACGCTCACAGCAGGCCCTCCAGGCGGCGGCGGAAGGCCTCCAGTTCCGGATCGCTGCCCGTGCTGGCCTCGTGGGGGGTGGGGGCTGGGTCGGCAGCGTTCTCGGCCGCCTCGGCCTGATCGCGCCAAAGGCTTACGTCCATGTTCTGTTCGGGTGGGGCGATCAGCAGACGGTCTTCGTCGCTGCGGGGCAGGAAGCCGGCCGGCACATGACGGGCCTCATAGCCGGCCTCGACGCAGAAGCGCTCGATCTCCTCCCGCTCCAGGGTCTCCACGGTGGGGGTGGGAAAGTCCTGGGCCTCCAGGAGGCCGGCATACCGTTCGGCGTCGTCGGGATCCTCAAACAGCAGCACCACGGTGCGGCCATTGAGCTCGAGGGAATGGATCCCTTCGGTGTCGCTGCCGGCGTCGAACAACAGCACGTGCACCGTTGGGGTACTCACGGGCGGGGCAGAAGCGTCTGGCGCTCAGTGTCTCATCCGTGGTGCCGCTCCTCGGCCAGCTCCCGCAGTCGCCGGTAGAGGGCCTGCTCCGCCTCGCTGAGATCGTCCTCCACCACGATCCGGACCTCCACCAGCTGGTCACCGCGCTGGCCATCGCGGGCCAGGCCCCGGCCGCGCAGCCGCAGCAGCCGGCCGCTGGAGGAGCCTGCCGGCACCCGCAGCCGCACCGGCCCATCAAGGGTGGGCACCACCGCCTGGCAGCCCAGGGCAGCGTCGGCGGGAGGGAGCTCCAGCAGGAATTGCACCCGCAGGCCATCGATGCGCAAGCCCTCGGCGGTGCGCACCCGCAGCTGCAGGAAATGGTCAGCACCGCCGGGACCCACGCCCGCCAAACGCAGGCGCCAGCCATCGCCGGCCAGGGGCGGGGTCCAGACCTCCACCACGGTGCCATCGGGGAGCTCGAGCTCCACCCGCGAACCTTCAAGGGCCTGCTCAGGAAGGAGGTCCACCACGCTTTCGAGATCGTCGGCGGCCAGCACCGGCGGCGGACTGGCGGGCCGGGCGGCCACCTCGGCGCGGGGGGTCGCAGCGGGTTCCGGTGGTTCGTCATCGGCGGGAGCGGCCGCCTCCTGGGATTCTCCGAACAGAGCGGACAGGTAGTCCTCGAAGCGGGGAAAACCAGTGGCGAAGGGGTCATCGGAGGCGGAGCCGTCGCCACCGTCGAGGCCCTGTTCCCAGCCCTGGCGACGGCGGGGATCGGAGAGCACCGCATAGGCCTCGTTAACGAGCTTGAAGCGCTCCTCCGCAACGGGATCATTGCCGTTGAGGTCCGGATGCCAGCGGCGGGCCTGCTGGCGGAAGGCCCGCTTGAGGCTGTCGGCGTCAGCTCCGGGCTCAAGGCCCAGAACGACCCAGAAATCGGTTCGGCCGTCGAGGGAGGGGGCGGCAGCAGGAGGGCGGCTCACGGCGCTTCCGCATCCGCCCAGGGATCCTCCATCGCGCTGGGCCTAGAACGGCGCGGGCTAGCAGCCGGGGCTTGGGCTGGGGAAGAGACTGGAGCGGCTGGGCGCTCCCGTCTGGGCGTGCGCTCGCGGCGGTCGTAGGGATCACGTCCCTTGCCATCGTCGGCATAGGAATCCTCGGCATAGGAATCCTGGCGATAGGAATCCTCGCTGTAGGAATCCGGGCTGTAGGAATTCGGGCTGTAGGCATCGCGGCGAGAGGAAGCGCGGTCAGAAGCGTCCCATTCCTCGCGAGCGGATCGGAAACGGTCGGGCCCATCACTCGGCTCCTCGTAGGTCAGGCGCTGATCGGCCCGCCAACCAACCGCTGGTGACTCGAAAGGAGCACGCCCGTTGGAGGAGCCACCAGAGCCAGAGCGCTCGTAGCCAGATCGCTCGTAACCAGGTCGCTCGAAGGGCGAAAGGGACGGAGAGGAACCACCGTAGAGACTGTCCCCCCGGCGCTCTAGCGTGGACCAGGGATCGCCCCGCCGCGGACTGTCCCAGTCGTCCCAGTCGTCTTCGGCGAACAGCTCGTCCTTGAGCGACCCCAGGGTGTTTCGCAGGCCCTGGAGAGGGCCAGCCTCGGCGCGGCGCTCGCTCATCAAGCGACGGTTCAGCCCGAAGAGGGCCTCCTGGAGCTGGCTCACCGCCAGCTCCAGCTCGGCGCTGTCGCCGCCGGCCAGCAGATCCTGCACATCGCGCAACGCAAGCTCCACCGCCCGCTGCTGACGATCAGCTCCGTAGGGCCCCAGCTCCAGGGTGGCGTCGCGCAGACGACGCTCCGCCTGGGCGACCAGGGTCTGGGCCCGGTTGCGGCGATCGATCTCGGAGCGCTTGCGGCGATCCTCCGCCGCCTTCTGCTCCGCCTCCTCCAGCAGCTTCTGGATCTCCTCCTCGCTGAGGTTGGAGCCTCCCTGGATCGACACGCTCTGCTGACGGCCGGTGGTGCGATCGGTGGCGGAGACCTGCAACAGGCCGTTGGCATCGATGTCGAACGACACCTGCACCTGGGGAACCCCCCGGGGCGCCGGCGGGATACCGGAGAGGCGGAAGCGCCCCAAAGACTTGTTGTCGCCCGCCATCTGCCGCTCTCCCTGCAGCACGTGGATCTCCACGGAGTTCTGGTTGGCTTCCGATGTGCTGAATACGTCGGCTTTGCGCACCGGAATGGCGGTGTTGCGGGGGATCAGCACCTTCATCACCCCACCGATCGTCTCAAGCCCCAGCGAGAGGGGCGTGACATCGTTGAGCATCAAATCGCGCAGCTCGCCGGTGAGGATGCCGGCCTGCACTGCTGCCCCAATCGCCACCACTTCATCGGGATTCACCGACTGACAGGGCTCGCGCGGCACCAAGGTGCGCACCATCTCCTGGACCATCGGCATGCGGGTGGAGCCTCCCACCAACACCACATCGTCGATGTCGTCGGCGGCCATGCCGGAATCGCGCAGGGCGCGTTGCACCGGGCGCAGCAGGCGGTCGAGGAGATCGGGGCACAGGCTCTCGAAGGTGCCGCGCTCGAGGGTGGTCTCGATGTGGAGGGGGCCTTCAGCGCCGGTGGCGATGAACGGCAGGGAAATCGGGGTGCTGCGCACGCCGGAGAGCTCCTGCTTGGCCTTCTCCGCCGCCTCGGTGAGGCGCTGCAGGGCCTGGCGGTCGCGCCGCAGGTCGAGGCCATGGTCCTTCTCGAAGGCATCCGACAGCCAGTCGACGATGCGGCGATCCCAGTCGTTGCCACCCAGCTGGGTGTCCCCGCTGGTGGCTTTGACATCAAAGACGCCGTTAGCGATGCGCAGCACAGACACATCGAAGGTGCCACCCCCCAGGTCGAACACCAGCACCCGGCGGGCTGCGCTGCGGTCAAAGCCATAGGCCAGGGCCGCGGCGGTGGGCTCATTGAGGATGCGTTCCACCTGCAGCCCCGCCAGGCGACCGGCATCGCGGGTGGCCTGGCGCTGGGCGTCGTTGAAGTAGGCGGGAACGGTGATCACCGCCGCTTCCACCGGCTCCCCCAGGTAGGTGGCGGCGTCGTCGACGAGCTTGCGCAGGATCGAGGCCACCAGCTCCTCAGGCGCGTATTCGCGCTCGGTGGCGGGGCAGACGATGCGCACATTGCCCTGGTCGTTGGCACGCACCGTGTAGGGAACGGCGAGGCTGCCCTCCTCGAGCTCATCCCAGCCGCGCCCGACGAAACGCTTGAGGTTGGCGAACGTGTTGCGGGGATTGAGCACCAGCTGGCGGCGGGCCAGCTGGCCCACCAGCAGCTCCTTCTCGCGGCTGAACCCCACCACCGACGGGGTGGTGCGCCCCCCCTCGGCGCTGGCGATCACCTGGGGACGGCCGCCCTCCAGCACCGCCACCACCGAATTGGTGGTGCCCAGGTCGATGCCGACGATCCGCCCCATGGAGGAAGTGCAGGTCTGTCGCCCTGGAGAAAGATCCGGGCGGTTGTGGCCCCAAGCTACCGGCCCCGGCCATCCGTTAAACGCAGCTTAAACAACGAAGGCGGTAGGGCTTCCTACATTCCCCGCGATGGGAGGAAGTCCCAGCTCACCCGTACCGTCCAGCCCGCATGTCCAACCAGGCTTCCGAGGAGGCGCAAAGACCGCCAGACCGATCGCCGGGGCGGGGATCCGCCAACGGAATTGTTGCCACCGATAACTTCCGCGACTCTTTCACCCTGCGGCGACGCCCCGCTGCTGAAAAGCTTCTGGACAACGGCTTCCGCTGGTTGACCTTGGCTCTTGCCGGGATTGTGGCCGTAGTGCTCGCCGGCATCTTTTTCACCGTTCTTCAGGGTGCCCAGGAGGCGATCCGCAGCTTCGGGCTCTCCTTCCTCACCACCTCCGCCTGGGATCCGGTGAGCAACAGCTATGGGGCCTTCACTGCCATCTACGGCACCTTGGTGAGCTCCCTGCTTGCCCTGCTCGTCGCCGTCCCCCTCGGGCTCGGCACCGCCATCTTCATCACCGAAGACCTGATTCCACCTGCCCTGCGCGAGGCCATCGGCCTGATGGTGGAGTTGCTAGCGGCCATTCCTTCCGTGGTCCTTGGCCTGTGGGCGATCTTCGTGATGGAGCCGATGATCCGGCCTGCTCTCGAGCTCCTGCACAGCCTGCTCGGCTGGTTGCCGATCTTCTCCACCGTTCCCCAGGGCCCCGGCATGGCCCCGGCGGTTCTGATCCTGGTGGTGATGATTCTGCCGATCATCACAGCCATTTCCCGCGATGCCCTGCGTCAGGTGCCGATTGAGCTGCGCCAGGGTGCCTACGGGGTAGGCACCACCCGCTGGGGAGCAATCATGAACATCATCCTCCCAGCAGCCGTTTCGGCGATCACCGGTGGTGTGATGCTAGCCCTGGGCCGGGCGATGGGGGAAACGATGGCGGTGACGATGATCATCGGTAATTCCCTCAATTTTTCTCCTTCCCTATTAGCGCCTGGGAACACCATCGCCTCCCTGCTTGCCAACCAATTCGGCGAAGCCGACGGCATCCAGGTTTCTGCCCTCATGTACGCCGCCCTGATCCTGATGGTCCTCACCTTCTCCGTGAACGTGCTGGCCCGCTGGGTGGTGCGCAAGCTCAGCCTCCGGTACTGATTCAATGAGCCGCTCTGCCCCCCCCATGGCGTCCAGCACTTCAGCTTTCGAGCGCCATTCTCTCTTCTTCGAATCCGGGCTGCCCCGCAATCGCTGGAACCGCATTTTCACTGGCATCGCCGCGGTCTTTGCTGGCCTGGCGGTGCTCCCTCTGGTGTTGGTGCTGCTCTACGTGCTCATCCAGGGCGGCCAGCTGCTCAGCCCGCAGCTGCTCACCCAACTCCCCCCCGCCCCGGGCTTCGATGGCGGCGGCATCGGTAACGCCATCATCGGCACCGTGGTGGTCAGCCTGATCGCCTCCATGATCGCCATTCCGGTGGGAGTGGGCGGTGGCATTTATCTCAGCGAGTACGCGGGACGGGGTTGGTTTCCCCCATTCGTACGCTTCGGCAATGACGTGCTGGCTGGGGTTCCCTCCATCGTCTGCGGGGTCTTCATTTATGGGATCATCGTCGCCACCCGTCTGTTCTTCGGCCAGAGCTATAGCGCCATGGCCGGCGGCATCGCCCTGGCGGTGCTGATGCTTCCCACGGTGATCAAGACCACCGACGAAGGCCTCAAGCTGGTGCCCCAGGAGATGCGCTGGGGGGCCTATGGCGTTGGCGCCTCTCGCTTTGTCACCATTTCCCGGGTGGTGCTGCCCGCAGCCCTCACCCCGATCGCCACCGGGGTGGTGCTGGCCATTGCCCGGGCCGCCGGTGAAACGGCACCGCTGATCTTCACCGCCCTGTTTTCCCCATTTTGGCCGGAGGGGATCTTCAACCCGATAGCCACAATGTCGGTGCTGATCTTCAACTTCGCGATCATGCCCTACGAGGCCCAGAACGCCCTGGCCTGGGCTGCCTCCTTTGTGCTCGTGTTGATGATCCTGGCGGCCAACCTACTGGCGCGATGGCTCGGCAGCCTCAGCCGCCGCTGAGGCACAGGCTCTTCCTTTCCGCCGACTCCCAAGACCCTGCCTTCTGTCTCCACTCCTCCCTTCCCGGACCACCCGTCTCCCCCTCAACCAGCTCTGCCATGACTGCCTCCCCCAACGCCGCCTCCGCCGATCAGCAGCGTCGCGACGACGTCTGCATGTCGCTGCAGGACGTAACGATCTCCTACGGCAGCTTTGAGGCCGTGCGCGGGGTCTACATGGACATTCCCAGCGGACGGGTCACCGCCTTCATCGGCCCCTCGGGCTGCGGTAAGAGCACGGTGTTGCGCGCCCTCAACCGCATGAACGACCTGATCCCAGCCTGCAGCCTCAAAGGGCGGGTGCTGTTCGATGGCCAGGATCTCTACAACCCGAAAGTTGATCCGGTGGAGGTGCGGCGGCGCATTGGCATGGTGTTCCAGAAGCCCAACCCCTTCCCCAAGACGATCTACGAAAACATCGCCTTCGGTGCCCGCATCAACGGCTTCCGCGGCGACATGGACGAACTGGTGGAGCGCTCCCTGCGCAAGGCCGCCGTTTGGGATGAATGCAAAGACAAGCTGCAGGAGAGCGGCCTGGCGCTCTCCGGCGGCCAGCAGCAGCGCCTCTGCATCGCCCGGGCGATCGCCACAGAGCCTGAGGTGATCCTGATGGATGAACCCTGCTCCGCCCTCGATCCGATCTCCACCCTGAAGGTCGAGGAGACGATGCACGAACTCAAGCGCAGCTACACGATCATCATCGTCACCCACAACATGCAGCAAGCCGTGCGTGTTGCCGATATGACGGCCTTCTTCAATGCCGAGGCGGTCGATGGGGGCACCGGCAAGCTCGGGTATCTGGTGGAGTACAGCGAAACCGAAAAGATCTTCAACGCCCCGGGGCAGCAGGCAACCCTGGATTACGTCAGCGGCCGCTTCGGCTGACGCCTCCCTCCGCCCTCCTGCCTGGAGGGCGGAGTCAAACTTGGGCATAAAAAAAGGCCCCGTAGGGCCTGATGAACGGAGAGGGAGGGATTCGAACCCTCGATAGAGTTGCCCCTATACAGCATTTCCAGTGCTGCGCCTTCGACCACTCGGCCACCTCTCCCTGGGATCAGCTGGAGACAGGGAAAGAACCCTTGGGGTCTTCACTGAGCCAGCGGAATGGGAGACTTCAACAATCTAGCAGGCACCCCTTCCTGCCCCCTCGTTTGCTCCGAGCCTCTTCGCGACCAGCCCATGCCACGGCACCCCCGACGATGACGCGCACCTTCCCGATCACCGTGCACTGGCGTCAGGCCGGTCGCGTCATCCGCCACCAGGTGCCCGAGGGGGAGTACATCCTGCGAAGCTTCGAACACCAGGGCGATCCACTCCCCTTCAGTTGCCGCAATGGTTGCTGCACCGCCTGTGCCGTGCGGGTGCTGCATGGGGAGATCGATCACCGCGAAGCCCTGGGCCTGTCGCGAGAACTGCGGGAGCGCGGCTACGGCCTGCTCTGCGTGGCACGGGCGACCGGACCGCTGGAGGTGGAAACCCAGGAGGAAGACGAGGTCTACGACCTGCAGTTCGGCCGCCACTTCGGGCGCGGCATGGTGCGGGCCGGCCTGCCGCTCGACGAGGAATGACCCTGGAATCCCATCGTTCCCTCAGTTTGAGCGGCGCGGCCCTCCAAGGCTGCGGGCTGGAGAACGCAGAGCTCAAGCGGCTCCTGGAAGTGGCGCGGCAGGCGGCCCGAGCCGGCACCGAACCGCTACGGCGCCTGTTCGGGCAGCTGGAGCACATCCGCACCAAAGGGGAGGCCGGCAACTTGGTCACCGAGGCGGATCTGGCCGCCGAATCCGCCGTACTGGCGGTGCTCGAGCGGGAAACTCCCCACTTTCCGGTGCTGGCGGAGGAAAGCGGCCGGCGCGGCGGCAAGGGGGATTTGGAGTGGTGCGTCGATCCCCTCGATGGCACCACCAACTACGCCCATGGTTTTCCGGTCTTCGCCACCTCCGTCGGGCTGCTCTGGAAGGGCCTGCCCCTGCTCGGGGCACTGGAACTGCCTGCCCTGGCGCAGAGCTTCTGGGCCGCTGCTGGAGAGGGCGCCTGGCGCAACGACACCCGCCTGCAGGTAAGCAATTGCCGCCGGGTGGAAGATGCCCTGCTGGCCACAGGCTTCGCCTACGACCGCACCCGCCGGCTTGATAACAACTACGCCGAGTTCGCCCACTTCACCCACCGCAGCCATGGGGTGCGCCGGGCGGGGGCGGCGGCGGTGGATCTGGCCTGGGTGGCGGCCGGCTCTCTCGATGGCTACTGGGAGCGGGGCCTCTCCCCCTGGGACCTGGCCGCTGCGGTGGTGTTGGTGGAGGAGGCTGGCGGGGTAGTGAGCGCCTACGACGGCAGCCCCTTGCATCCACCCGATGGCCGGCTGATCGCCTGCGCACCCGGCCTGCACAGCGCCATGGTGGAGACCCTGTCGGGGATTCAGCCGCTGGCGGGTGCCAGCTACGGCGCTCCGGAACTCGATCAGGCCGGGCCCGACGGCCCTCCATAGGATCGCGCCGCCGGTCTCGCCCGCTTCTTCCTCTGCCCATGGCCCTGCAACCCGCCGCCGGCGTCCGCGACCTCAACCCCCGCGAGGTGGACCGCAACCGCCGCCTCTGCGACCTGCTGGCGGATGTGTACCGGCTCTGGGGCTACCAGGAGGTGGCGCCCCCCTCGATCGAGCGGCTCGACACCCTGGAGGCCGGCGGCGCGATCGACGAGCGTGAGCTGGTGCGGCTGGTGGCCGACGAACCCCTGGGGCTCAGGCCTGAACTCACCGCCTCGATCGCCCGCGCCGCGAGCACCCGCATGGCCGACCGGCCGCGCCCGTTGCGCCTGTGGGCCAGCGGCAGCACCTACCGCAGCACCATCGGGGAGGGCGGGGGCCTGCGGGTGAGCGAGGAGCTCCAGAGCGGCGTGGAACTTCTCGGCGTTCCCTCCCCCGCCGCCGACAGCGAGCTGATGCACCTGCTGCTGGCGGCCGCCGCCACCCTCGGGCTGCGGCCGGAGCACCGGCCCACCCTGCTGGTGGGCCACCACGGCATCCTCAACGCCCTTCTCGGCCAGGTGCCCGCCAGCCAGCGCGGGGCCGTCCGCACCGCCCTCACCGAATTCGACCCCCTGGCCCTGGCGGCCATGCCCCTGTCGGCCACGGAGCGCCAGCGCCTCACCGCCCTGATGAGCCTGCGGGGCGAACCGGCCCAGGTGCTCTATCAGCTGGAGCAATGGCTGGGACCGTTGCCGCTGCTCGAGAGCCTGGCCCGAACCCTCGAAAGCGTGACGAAAAGGGCGGAGCAGCTGGGGGTGCGGCTGCAGCTCGATCCCACCTTCCAGCCCCACTTCGATCTCTACGACGGCCTGGTGCTGAAACTGGTCTGCCAGGGCGCCGACGCGCCGGTGGCGATCGCCAGCGGCGGCCGGTACGACGCCCTGGTGGGGCGCTTCTGCGCCGATGCCCAACAAAGCGCCGGCACCGGCTTCGCCTTCGCCGTTGAAGCAATCCGCGAACTGCTCGCAGCCGATGGCCCCGCCGCCGGCCCCTCCAGCCCCTGGCTTGTGGCCGCCAGCGAGGCAGCGGGATTGGTCGCCGCCCTGGCCCGCATGGCCGAGCTGCACGCCCGCGGCGAGAGTGCGGAACTCTGCCCGGAGCCCTGCACCAGTGCCGCCGCCGCCGAGGCCATCGCCGCCCAGCGTGGCTGCCGCGGGGCCCAGTGGCTGGCTGCCTAAGATCCCTCCGAACACATTCCCCCGTCGATGGCCCACACGATCGTCACCGAGATCTGCGAAGGGGTGGCCGATTGCGTGGACGCCTGTCCGGTGGCCTGCATCCATCCCGGTAAGGGAAGCAACCAGCGGGGCCTGCCCTTCTTTTGGATCGATGTCGACACCTGCATCGACTGCGGCATCTGCCTGCAGGTGTGCCCTGTAGCCGGCGCGATCCTGCCGGAGGAGCGTCCCGAGCTGCAGAAGGCAGGCTGAGGGCGGTGGCATTCGCCGCCCCGGCCCCCAGGTTCGGTCACCCCTCCCGTGGCGCGGTTGAGGGCCGGTGCTGGGGCTGCCTACGATCCAGCGGCAGCCACTTTCCGCCCCCATGACGGTTCTGGAAGAACAGGGACAGATCCAGATCCATACGGAAAACATCTTTCCGATCATCAAGAAGGCCGTCTACAGCGGCCACGAGGTGTTCCTGCGCGAGCTCGTCAGCAACGGGGTTGACGCCATCAGCAAGCGGCGCATGGCGGCGATGGCGGGCGATTGCTCCGAAGGGCCGGAGGGATCCATCAACATCCGTATCGATCGCGAAGCCCGCACCCTCACCATTACCGATAACGGCATCGGCATGGTGGCCGATGAGGTGAAGCGCTACATCAACCAGGTTGCCTTCTCCAGCGCCGAAGAGTTTCTCGAAAAATACAAACAGGAAGGCGATGCCATCATCGGCCACTTCGGCCTGGGCTTCTACTCGAGCTTCATGGTGGCCCGCCAGGTGGAGTTGGTCACCCTCTCCGCCCGCGAGGGCAGCGAAGCGGTGCGCTGGAGCTGCGATGGCTCCCCCACCTTCAGCCTCACCGCCGCCGAGCGCACCGAGGCCGGCACCGATGTGATCCTCCACCTGATGGAGGAGGAGCTGGAGTACCTGGAACCAGCCCGGATCCGCACCCTGATCGCCACCTACTGCGATTTCCTGCCGGTGCCTGTGCAACTGGAGGGGGAGACGGTCAACAAGCAGGAATCCCCCTGGCGCCGTAGCCCAAGGGATCTCACCGACAACGACTACATCGAGCTCTACCGCTACCTCTACCCCTTCCAGGGTGATCCCCTGCTGTGGGTTCACCTCAACACCGATTACCCCTACAGCCTGCAGGGCATCCTCTACTTCCCCCGCATCAGTGGCCGCGCCGACTGGGAGAACGGGGAAATCCGCCTCTATTGCAACCAGGTGTTCGTCTCCGATTCGATCAAGGAGGTGGTTCCCCGCTATCTGCTGCCCCTGCGGGGCGTGATCGATTCCCCCGATATCCCGCTCAACGTCAGCCGCAGCGCCCTGCAGACCGACCGGCGCGTGCGCTCCATCGGTGGCTTCGTCGCCAAGAAGATCGGTGATCGCCTCAAGGAGTTGCGGCGCGAGGAGCCGGCCCGCTACGCCGAAATCTGGGATTCGCTCGCCCCCTTCATCAAGATCGGGGCGATGGAGGATGAGAAATTTGCCGAGCAGGTGGCCGATCTGGTGCTGTTTCGTACCAGCGCCCCAGCCGCTGGCGAGGGGGAGAGTGCCGATCCGATCGCCTCTGGCGACCACGCCTACACCACCCTGGCCGGCTACCGCTCCCGCCTCCCGGCAGCGGATGGCCAGCGGGTGCTCTATTGCACCGATGAGGCCGCCCAGGCCGGCGCTCTCGCCCTCTGGCGCGCCCAGGGAGCGGAGGTGCTGATGGCCGACACCCTGATCGACGCCCAGTTCCTCCCCTGGCTGGAGCATCGCCATGGCGAGCTGCGCTTCCAGCGGGTCGACGCCGAACTCGACGCCAGCCTGCGCGACGAGACCCCCGATCTGGCCGAGGCCGACGGCCAACAGAGCGGTGAGAAGCTGCGCGAGCTCTTCCGCACCGCCCTCAACGATGAACGGGTCACCGTCAAGGTGGAGCCCCTCAAGGGGGAGGGCGCCCCGGCGGCCCTGATCCTCTTGCCGGAGCAGATGCGGCGCATCAACGACATGGGCGCACTGATGGAGCAACGGTTGCCCGGCCTGCCCGACCACCACGTGCTGGTGATCAACCGCCGCCATCCCCTGGTGGAGGGACTGCGCAAGCTGGAGGCCGGCGCGGTGATCACCGGCAGCGACAACGATTCCCCAAGCCGGCGCCTGGCCCTCGACCTCAGCCGCCACCTCTATGAAATGGCCCGGCTCGCCGTGGGCGGCCTGGAGCCCAACCAGCTGGCCGGCTTTCAGCAGCGCAGCGCCGAGGTGATGGGCCGGCTGATGGAGCGGGGGCTCTGAGGGGGGCTGCCCCTGCCTCCGCAGGGCGGAAACTGGGGCCGCGGCTGCCGCTGACGCTACGAGGGGTCGGGGTTTTCACTGCCCTGGCCCTGCTCCTGGCGGCCATGGTGGGGGCCCTGCTCGGCGCCCTCCCATCCGCGGCAAGCGCCCCCTCTCCCCCACCGGTGACGGTCACGGTGCTCATGCCCGCCCCGTTCGCCGACGCCACCGCTGAGCCGATACGCCAATTCAACGCCGACCATCCGGAGCTGCTCCTGAAGGTGGTTCGCGGGCCGCTCGACAGCGAGGCCCTCTCCGACCTGGCGGTCAGCAGCCTCCTCCTCGGAGACACCCCCTACGACCTGCTGCTGGTGGACCTCACCTGGACCGCCCGCTTCGCGGCCGCCGACTGGCTCGAACCCCTCGAACCCCTCCTCGGCGAGGACGCCCTCGACGGCATGCTCCCCGGGGCCCTGCTCGGCACCCGCTTCAACGGCCATCTCTGGCGCGTGCCCCTGCAGGGCGATACAGGCCTGCTCTACTGGCGCACCGATTTGATGGAGCGCCCCCCCCGCGACACCGCCGAGCTGGAGCAGCAGGCCCAGCGGCTGCAACGCCAGGGCAGGGTGCGCTGGGGATACCTCTGGCAGGGACGCCAGTACGAGGGGCTGAGCTGCGTGGTGAACGAAGCGCTGCAGGCCTACGGGGCCAGCTGGTGGGTGCCTGGCCCCGGCCCGGCCGGCGGGCTGCCCGCCCTCGATCGGCCCCAGGCGGTGGCGGCGGTGGGCTGGCTACGCCACCTGATCGATGCGGGCGTCAGCCCGCCGGCAGTGGCGGGCTTCGCCGAAAACGAAGCGCTGCAACTGTTCGCGGCCGGCGAGGCGGCCTTCCTGCGCAATTGGCCCTACGCCTACGCCCTGCTGCAACAGAGCGACAGCTCCGTGCGCGGCCATGTGGGCGTGGTGCCGCTGGTGGGGGCACCAGGCCAGCGGGGGGGCGGCACGCTGGGCAGCTGGGGCCTCACCCTGCTGCGCGGCAGCGCCCATCCCCGCGAGGCCGCCACGGTGATTCGCTGGCTCTGCGGAGAGGAGGTGCAACGCCACCTGGCTCGCCGCTATGGCTACGCCCCCACCTGGCAGAGCCTCTATGACGATCCGATCCTGCGGAACGAGCTACCGCTGCTGGCCGTACAGCGCCAGGCCCTGGAGAGCGCCGTGGCCCGTCCCACCACTCCCCTCTACGCCCAGCTCAGCGATGTGGTGCAACGCCAGGTGAACGGCCTGCTGGCGGGCGATGGCAACCCCGCTGCCGCCGCGACAATGGCCACTGCCCAGCGCCAGAGTGAGGCCGTGCTCGTGGCCGCCGGCAGCCGTTGATGACCACCTGGCTGCTGATGCTGCCCGCCCTGGCCCTCCTGGCTGTGGTGTTCGTGGGTCCGCTGTTGCGCTACGCCTGGCTCAGCGGCCACGCCAGCTCACTGCTCACCGGCCTGGAGCCGGTGGCCAACGGCGGGGCCAATTGGCTGCGGTTGGCCCAGGATGGCCGCTTCTGGCAGGACGTAGCCCAGAGCCTGCGCTTCGCCACCGTCTCGGTGGGTCTGGAGCTCCTGCTGGGGCTGGCGCTGGCCCTGCTCCTGCATCGGCCCCGCAGTGGCTGGCTGCGGGCCGCGGTGCTGCTGCCCTGGGCCCTGCCCACCACCGTGATGGCCCTGGGCTGGCGCTGGATCCTCAACGATCCCCACGGTCCGATCAACGCCGTGCTGGTGGCGGCCGGTCGCCAGCCCTATGGCTTCCTCTCCACCCCGGCCACCACCTGGTTTGCCGTGGTGGTCGCCGACGTGTGGAAGACCACCCCCTTTGTGGCCTTGCTGCTGCTGGCGGGGCTGCAGGCCATCCCCGCCGATCTGCGGGAGGCCCTGGTGCTGGAGGGGGCGGGGCCGTGGCGGATCCTGCGCCACCTCACCCTGCCCCTGCTGGCGCCCTGGTTCGCGCTGGCGGCCCTTTTCCGCCTCGCCCAGGCGCTGGGGGTGTTCGAGCTGGTGCAGGTGCTCAGCGGCGGCGGACCGGCCGGCAGCACCGAAAGCCTGGCCCTTTACGGCGCCCTGCAGGCCCTGCGCTTCCTCGACTTCGGTTATGCCGCCACCGTGTTGCTGGCAACTTTTGCCCTGTTGCTGGTTCCTGGACTGCTCTGGCTGGCCAGCCAGCGTCGCGCCGGCTTGTTCCGATGATCCGGGCACTGGCGCTGCTCTGGAGTCTCGGGCCGCTGCTCTGGCAGCTGCTCACCTCCCTGCGGCCGCCCGATGCGCTGGTGGGAGCTGGCTCGGCCCTGCCCGGTGCCGCCGCCATGGGCGGCTGGACGCTGGCCAACTACCGGCTGCTGCTGATGGCGGATCCCCCCTTCTGGCGTTACCTGCTCAACAGCTCATTGGTGGGCCTGGCGGCCACGGCCCTCACCCTGGTGCTGGCCCTGCCCTGCGCCTACGGCCTCCAGCGCCTGCGAGGCGGTCTGCGCTGGGCCACGCTCACGGCCCTGCTGGCCGCAAGCCTGTTTCCCACCGTGCTGCTGTTTCTGGCGTTGCTGGAGTGGGCGCGACGCCTGGGGCTGGCCAACCACCTACTGGCCTTGGCGCTCCCCTACGCCGCCCTCTCGCTCCCCCTGGCGATTCTGCTGCTGCGCTCAGCCCTGGCCGACCTGCCACCGGAGCTGGAGGATGCCGCCCAGTTGGAGGGGCTCGGACCGCTGCAGCGGCTCCGCTTTGTGCTGCTGCCCCTGCTCGGGCCAGCGATCGGCAGCACCGCCATCCTGGTGTTTCTGTTCAGCTGGAACGAGTACCCGATCGCGCTCACCTGGATCAGCCGCGAGCCCCTGCTCACCCTGCCCACCGCCATCGCCCGCCTCGGATCCTCCTCGGTGTTCACCGTTCCCTACGGCGCCTACGCCGCCGCCACCGTGCTCGGCAGCCTGCCGCTGGTGGTCCTGTTGCTGCTGTTCCAGCGGGCGATCGTGTCCGGCCTCACCCAGGCGGCGGTGAAAGGATGAGTGCCCTCGAGCTCCGGCAGCTGGCCCGACGGGTGGGGGGGCGCCCCCTGCTCCATGGGCTTGACCTGGCGGTGGCGGCGGGGGAATGCGTGGCCCTGCTGGGGCCTAGCGGCTGCGGCAAGACCACGACCCTGCGCCTGGTGGCCGGCCTGGATGCCCCGGAGGAGGGCAGTCGCATCCTGCTCGACGGGCGGGACATCACCCACGAACCGCCGGGGCGGCGGCGCGTGGCGATGGTGTTCCAGAGCTATGCCCTGTATCCGCACCTGAATGTGTTCGGCAATCTGGCCCTGGGGTTGCGCGTGCGGGGGGTGGCGCCAAGGGAACGGGAGCGACGCATTGCAGGGGTATTGGAGCTGCTGCAGCTGGCGGACCTGCGGGAGCGGCGCCCCGCCCAGCTCTCGGGCGGCCAGCGCCAGCGGTTGGCCCTGGCGCGGGCGCTGCTGCGCCAGCCGGCCCTGATGCTGCTGGACGAACCGATGAGCAACCTGGATGCCCAGCTGCGGGAGGAGCTGCGGCCCGAGCTGCGGCGCCTGCTCTGCGGCGGCGAGGCCCCGGTGCTTTACGTCACCCATGACCAGCAGGAGGCGATCGGCCTGGCCGACCGGCTGGCGGTGCTCGAGGGCGGCCGGCTGCAGCAGCTCGGCACGGCGCGGGAGCTCTATGAGTCGCCGGCCAACCGCTTCGTGGCCACCTTTCTCGGTCGGCCCGCCCTCAACCTGCTGCCGCCCCAGGGCGGCCGCCAGCTCGGCCTGCGTCCCGAACACCTGCGCCCCGTGGCCGAAGCAGGCCTGGCGGCCCGGATCCTGCGGCGGGAATGGATGGGGGCGCAGCAGCTGCTCTGGCTGGAGAGCGAGCGGGGTCCGCTGCGGATGCTGCTCGGGGCAGAGAGCCCGGCAACGGAGAGCCTGCGGGTGGGCTGGGAGCGCCGTCATGAACTGTGGTTCGACGGGGGCACAGGCGAGCGGCTACCGCCCCCGGATTCCCCTTTGATGGAGGCGCTTTGCTAGAGTCAATATCTGGGGCTTAGCCCTTTTGTTCTTTTTCGTTGGTCTTCATGTCCCGGGTCTGCCAGCTCTCCGGCCAGCGCGCCAACAACGGCATGGCCGTCAGCCACTCCCATGTGCGCACCAAGAAGCTGCAGCAGGTGAACCTGCAGGAGCGCCGTCTGTGGTGGGCTGAAGGCAAACGTTTCGTGCGTCTGCGGGTGTCCACCCGCACCCTGCGCACCATCCAGAAGAAAGGCCTGGCCGCCTACGCCAGCGAGATGGGCGTCAACCTGGCCCGCATCTGAGCTTCCCCATGGCGCCGGAGCCATTCTCGCGGCGGCAGCTGTTGCGCGATCTAGGCGCAGCTGCTTTTTTGTGGCTTCTCCGCCCTGCGGTGGCTTCAGCGTTGGGGGGCACTCTGCCTCCGCTCGGACAGCCCGCACCGGACTTCCAGCTTGCTGCCGTCACCCCCGATGGCAAGGGTGGTGCCACAGACACCGAGCTCTCCTTGGCCGATTTCAGCGGCCAATGGCTCGTTCTTTATTTCTACCCGCGTGATTTCACCAGTGGCTGCACCCTGGAAGCACGGGGCTTCCAGCGGGATCTGGCCACCTACCGCTCCCGCGGTGCGGCGATCGCCGGCATCAGCGCCGACGACGGCGAGAGCCACCAATCCTTCTGCGGCAGCGAAGGCCTTGCCTTCCCCCTCCTGTCCGATCCCGATGGCGCGGTGAGCCGTCGCTACGGGTCGTGGATCTCGCCTTACTCGCAGCGCCATACCTTCCTAGTGGATCCCGAGGGCACACTCCGCCAGGTGTGGACCGCGGTGCGACCGGCCGGGCACAGCACCGAAGTGCTGGCCGCCCTGGAGCAGCTGCAGGCGGCGCAGCCCGCCAGCAACGCTGCCCTGCGATGACCCCCTCATCCCTCACCCGTCGCAACCTGCTGCGATGGCTGAGCGGCGTGGGGGCTGCGCCCCTCCTGGCCGGGCGGGTGGCGCCGGTGGGCTCCGCCCCGGCCCCCAGCGATCGATCCCTGCGCTTCCTGGCGGTGGCCGACACCGGCAGCGGCAACGCCAATCAGCGGGCGGTGGGGGAGCGGATGGCGGAACGCCACCGCCAGAGGCCGGTGGATCTTGTGCTGATGGGCGGGGACAACATCTACCCCGCCGGCAACCTGATCGATGTGCAGCGCACCTTCCAGGAGCCCTACCGGGAGCTGCTGCGCGCCGGGGTGCCTTTTCACGCCGTGCTGGGCAACCACGACATCCGCACCGCCAATGGCGATCCGCAGGTGCGTTATCGCCCCTTCGGCATGGCGGGCCGCTGGTACAGCCTGCGCAAGGGGCCGGTGGCCTTCTTTCTGCTCGACACCAACGTCAACGCCCCCTGGCAGCACCAGATGCCCTGGCTGAAGAAGGCTCTGGCCGCCAGCGACGCCCCCTGGAAGGTGGTGGTGGGCCACCATCCCCTCTATTCCGCCGGCCTCTACGGAGACGATCCTGCGGCCATCGCCCGGCTCACCCCCCTGTTCGAGCGGCACGGGGTGCAGCTGTACATCAACGGCCACGAGCACAACTACGAGCGCACCCGCCCGATTCGCGGCACCACCTTCCTCACCGTCGGTGGGGGTGGAGCCTGGCTGCGGCCCGTGGTCGCCAATGGCCGCACGGCCCGGGCCCTCTCCGCTTACAGCTTCGCCGAGCTGAGCGTGAATGGCGAGGAGCTCAGCGTGGATGCCTGGAACAGCCTCGGCGAGCGGATTGACCGTGCGGTGCTGCCCCGCCGATCGGGGTGATCTCAGCCCAGCCAGGAGTGCAGCAGCCGCCGATGGGGTTCGGTGTCACCGCGCTGGGCGGCAATGCGCACGGCAGACGGGGGCTGATCCAACGCCGAACGCCAGCGATCGGCCAGATCCGGTGGCGGCGGGGCCTCCAGGTCGTGGCTGGGGCATCCGATCGCGGCGGCGGCGGCGGCCACCTTCGGGTCGTAACTGAGGGCGGCGCAAGGGGCGCCGGCCAGGGCCGCCAGGATCAGGCCGTGCAGGCGCATCGCCACCACCAGGCCCGCCCCCTGGAAACGGCGCAGCGCTTCAGCCGGATCGCCCGGCCTCTCCATGCGGCTGCGGCGCCGCAGGCCCTCACCCACCAACCCTTGGTCAGCCAGGCCATCGAGAAGGGGGCCGTCCTGGTGGGCATGGAAGGCGAGCCAGAGCACCGGCCGATCCACGGCCTCGGCCAGCTGCGTCAGGGCCTCGAGATAGGGCCGCCAATGCTCCGGTTTGAACCGCGGCAGGGGCCGCCAGCAGAGCACGATCGGACCGCCACCACCGCGCCAAGAGACCGCAGGAAACCCCCACACCGGATCACTGCCGACGGCACCACCACCACCCAGGCGAACCGCCAGCGCGGCGGAGGCGGGATCCCGCCAGCTGGAGGCGCTCACCAGGGGTAGCAACGCCCGCACCAGACAGCGGCTGCGGCGGCGCCGCAGGGGGCCAAGCCCCTGGCCCCACAGCAACACGGGGCGACCGCGCAGGCGGGCGCTGACGATCAGCAGCGCGTAGTAGATCAGGCTGCGGAAGCTGGTGGAGTCCTGCAGCAGGCTGCCGCCGCCGAGCACCAGGGCATCGCAGCCGGTCAGGGCCTTCAGCACCCCGGCCAGAGCTCGTCGATCCACGGTTTCCACGGCGAAGCGGCTGCGCACCAGCGCCTGGTCGTGGGCGGTGACCAGCGGCCTGACGCCGGCGGGGAGTTGCTCGAGCAGCACGGCAAGCAGGGCGTCATCGCCGAGGTTGTGCTCGCCGTAGTAGCCACACAGAAGGGGCCGGCGGGCAGGGCGGCCGGTGGAAGCTCGGGAGGCCAACGCCCCGGGGATGGAGCCAGTGGACAAGATCGTCGCCGCCGGCCACACCGCTGCCCGTACATTACGGGTCACCACCAGTGCGAGCGATGCACGCCCTTTCCCTCGGAACTTGGTGGATCCACATCACCTCGGTGCTGGAGTGGCTGGCCGCGATGGTGGCGATTCAGGCCTGGGGGGCGAGCCGTCAGGAGCCAGGCTGGCGCTGGCTGGCCCTGGCGATGGTGCCGGCCCTGGCGAGCGCCATGGCGGCCTGCACCTGGCACCTGTTCGACAACAGCCCGGCACTTCAGGGGCTTGTGGTGCTGCAGGCGGGGCTCACCGCGCTCGGAAACGTCGCCCTGGCGGCCGCTGCCTGGAACCTGCTGCGGCTGCAGCGCAGCGGCCAACTGCGACGGAGCGATCCGGCGTCGGGAAACGAAGGATGAGCGGGGCCTTCCTGGCGCTGCTGGAGCGGCTCGGCCGGGTGGATCCAACGCCTCTGTTCGTGCTCTCGTTGTTGCCCTACCTGGCGTTCCTGTTCTGGGCGTCGCGGGTGGAGGCCTTCCCCCGCCTGTCTCTGCGGGGCTTCCAGCTCACCTTGCTGTTTGTGGCGATCACGATCGCGGCGGCCATCCTGGCCGAAGTTCGCTTCCATGCCCTCCTGGCCAACGTCGACCCGCTGCACGGGGGTGCCGAGGCCTTCCTTACCCTCAGCAACCTGCTGGTGGTGTTCGGTTTCCTGCGCCAGGCCCCCAAACCCTGACGCCCGTGCCGCGCCTCCGTTCGCTGTTGCTGTCCCTGGCGCTGCTCGCGCCGTTCATCCCCAGGGTGACGACGGGGGCGCCATCCGCGCCTGTGGTGGCCACCAGCGCCCCGGTGCTGCGGGTGGGGGTGGTGGATGGCTCCCAACCCTGCGCGTGGCGGGAAGGGGAGGCATGGACGGGGCTGGCGGTCGATCTCTGGAACCGCATCGCCAGCCGCGAGCAACTGGCCTTCGTGATCCGGCCCATGCCCAACACCGCCGCCCTCCTGGATGCGGCAGCCGCCGACCGCATCGATGTGGCGATTGGCTGCATCAACGTTTCGCCGGAACGCCTCGACCGGCTCCGCTTCAGCCTTCCCTTCCAGGAGGACGGGCTGGCGGTGATGGTGGCCAACTCCCGGCTCGATCTCGGCTGGGCCTTCCTCTCGTCCCTGTTCGGCCCCACTCTCCTGGAGCTCCTCGGGGGCTTCCTGAGCGCGATCGCCCTGCTCACCTGGCTCACCTGGACGGTGGAGGGCTACGGCACGCGGGAGGAGACCAAGCGGCAGGGTCTGAGGCGCGCCATCAGCAAGCTCTTCCAGGTGCTTGCCACCGGGCCTGGCGGCAACGTGGTGGTGCATACCACCCGCGGCAACGTGTTGGTGCTGGTGGCCTATCTGGTGCGCATCGTTTCGGCGTCCTTGCTGGTGGGCTATCTCACGGTGACCGTTGTTAACGAAATCGAGGGACGGCTCAGCGGCAGCCTGGAGAGCCCCAACGACCTGCGCGGGCGCCGCGTGGCGGTGCGGGCCGGATCGGTGAGCGAGGCGCTGCTGCGGGAGGTGAATGCACGCGGGGAGGGGCCGCCGGCCCAACCGGTGCTGATCCGGCGGGTCTCGGAGGGGCCGCCGCTGCTTCTTCAAAAGCGGGTGGATGCGGTGCTGGCCGACAACCTGCAGCTCACCTGGCTGCAGTCGCGGCAACCGCGGCCGCCGCAGACCCGGCTAGCCCTCCAGGGGATTCGGCCCGAGTCCCAGGCCTTCGTCTACTCCCCCTCCCTGAGCGCAGCTACGACGGATCGCATCGACCTGGCCATCAGCGCCGTCAAGCGCCACGGCGTGGTGAGCGAATTGCGGGAATCCCTGCTGGCCCCGCCGGCCCGCGGCCGTTGAGGCGACAAGCGGGGACGCGACAGATGAACAAGTCTTACGGGGCCATGGAGGGGAGCACCTGGCCCCGGAAGATGGGGCCGTCGGCAAGTGCGCCATGATCGCTCCCCTTCTCTCCCCCGTCCTGGCCCCCGTTCTGGCCATGACCCCCGCCACGATCAGCTGGTCGCCCAAGGTGGCCCTCGTGATGATCGTCGCCAATGTCATCGCCATCGCCATCGGCAAGGCCACGATCAAGAAGCCTGATGTGGGCCTGAAGCTGCCCAGCCCCAACCTGTTCGGCGGCCTCAGCCACGGCGCCATGCTCGGCACCATCAGCCTCGGGCACATCCTCGGGATGGGAGCGATTCAGGGCCTGGCCTCCCGCGGCGTCCTCTGACGCTCACCCCGTCACCCCGCCATCACCTCAGCGCCAGCCCAGCACATAAGGCAGGCTGCGCAGGCCATAGCGCTCGAAGCGGTAGTCGAACAGCAGGGCGGAGAGATCCTCCGCCCCGCAGTGCTCCAGCCCCTCAAGCAGCCGCTCCAGGCGAGCGTCTGACCTGCCATCCCGCAGGCCGAGCCAGGTGCGCCGTGCCAGGCGCCCGCTCAGGGACCAGCGCCAGCCCAGGGCATGCCTGAGCTCCCGCGGGTAGCACTCCAGGGCATCCCCCTGCTGGTGGGCCCGCTCCACGGGGGCGGTATCCGTGCGCAGGGCCTCCAGCAGCAGGGGAGCGAGCACCCTCGCGCTGGTGAGGGCATGGCGAATTCCCTCGCCCCCCAGCAGGTTGGCGGTGCTCACCACATCCCCCAGGCCCACCAGCCGCCCCCGCCGATGGGCCTCCCGCCGCCGCACCCGGCTGCGGATCCGGCCCCCATGGCGATCGAGCACCTCCAGCCGTTGCCGCTCGCCGGGCTCCAGCAGCCGCTCCAGCAACCGCTCCAGCAAGGGCGCCAGCGGCGGTTGTGACCGCTGCGGATCGCGGAGCCGGCAGACGCCCACCTTGAGCACCCCCGGCTGCATGGGGAACACCCAGCCGTAGCCCTGGGGGACCCAATCGCTGCCCAGACAGAAGCTGAGTCGTCCCTGCCAGCGTGCCGCCGCCGCCTCGGGCAAGCGCACCAACCACTCCACCCCCAAACCTTCCACCAGGGGATCAGTCCCACCCGGCCCGCCGGGGCCGCCCGGGCCCCCCGCGCCCAGCAGGCTCCGTCGTTCGCCGCTGGCATCCACCACCCAGCGGCTGCGCACCCGCGCCACCTTCCCATCAGCCCCGCGCAGAAGGGTGACCATCCCGTCCCCTTCGGGGCGGCAGTCCAGGGCCGTGTGGCCCAGACGCAACGTGCCCCCCCAACGGCGGCATTCCTCCGCCAGCCACTGGCGCAGGGCGCCGAAATCGAGCACCGCCCCCAGGGGACCCTCCCCCTGCCACTGGCGCCGCCGCTCCCCCGGCCCGATCAGCTGCCAGCCCTGCCAGCGGCTGGCCACCACGGCGGCGGGCAGGGCAAAGCGGTTCACGGTGTCGAGTGGCACGGCAGCGCTGCTGAAGGCGGCCCGCCGCAGATCGGGCAGCCGATCCACCAGCTGCACCGATACGCCATGGCACGCGAGCAGCCGTGCCAGCTCACCGCCGGCCGGACCGGCGCCCACCACCAGCACCGAGCATTCGTTCAGGGCGCTCAGGCCGGCACAACGGCGCGGGGGGTGGCGGAAGCGAGCACGGCGAAGCGCTCAAGAATCCGGTCGGCCATCTGCGGTGGGGTGAGGCCGAGGGCCTGCTTGCTCTGCTCGGGGCTGGCGTGGTCGACCAGCTGGTCGGGGATCCCGAAGCGCAGCACGGGCACCAGCACGTCGTGGTCGTTGAGGCTTTCCACCACGGCGGCGCCGAAGCCGCCCGCCAGGGCCCCCTCCTCCATCGTCACCACCCGGCCGATGCGGCGAGCCATCGGCAGGATCAGGGCCTCATCAAGGGGACGCAGGAAACGGGCGTTGATCACGGCCGCCCGTACCCCCTTCTCCTGCAGCAGACCGGCGGTGGCCAGGGCTGGGTAGACCATGGATCCGTAGGCAACGATCAGCAGGTCGTCGCCATCGGTGAGCAGCTCGCCCTTGCCGATCTCCAGGGCCTGCCAGCCCTCTTCCATCAGCGGCACCCCCTCGCCTTCGCCGCGGGGGATGCGGATCGCGCAGGGGCCGTCGTGCTGGATCGAGGTGACGAGCATGCGCTGGAGTTCGGCCTCATCCTTCGGCGCCATCACCGTGAAGTTGGGCACCGCTCGCAGGTAGCTGATGTCGTACTGACCTTGGTGGGTGGGGCCGTCGGCGCCGACGATGCCAGCCCGGTCGAGCACGAAGGTGACCGGCAGTTTCTGGATGCCCACATCGTGGATCAGCTGGTCGTAGGCGCGCTGCAGGAAGGTGCTGTAGATGGCCACCACGGGCCGCAGACCCTCGCAGGCCATGCCGGCGGCCATGGTGACCGCGTGCTGCTCGGCGATGCCGACATCGAAATACTGCTTCGGCAGGGCCTTCTCGAGCAGGTCGAGGCCGGTGCCGGTGGCCATGGCCGCGGTGATGCCCACCACCCGCGGATCCTGCTCGCACAGGGTCACCAGCGTCTGGCCGAACACCTTGCTCCAGCTGGGTGGCTTCGGCTTGCTCGAGGGGTAGGCCTTGCCGGTGGCCAGGTCGAAGGCCGATTGGGCGTGGTAGCCCACTTGATCGGCTTCGGCATAGGCGTAGCCCTTGCCTTTGGTGGTGGCCACATGCACCAGCACCGGCCCTTCGGTGCGGTGGGCCGCCTCGAAGGTGCGCACCATCGCCGGGATGTCGTGGCCGTCGATCGGGCCCATGTAGGTGAAACCCAGCTCCTCGAAGACGGCCCCCAGCTTGGGAACCGCCAGCCGCTTCATGCTCTCCTTGAGCGTCTTGAGCTCGGCGGGCAGTTCGCCGTGCAGGAAGGGAAGGTGGCGAATCGCCTCTTCGGCGTTGTCTTGCAGGAATTGCACCGGCTTGCTCAACCGCATGCGGTTGAGGTGGGTGGAGAGGGCGCCCACCGGCGGACTGATCGACATGTCGTTGTCGTTGAGCACCACCAGCAGATTGGTGCGCGGCAGGTGCCCGGCGTGGTTGATCGCCTCCAGGGCCATGCCACCGGTGAGGGCGCCATCGCCGATCACGGCGACGCAGCGAAAATCTTCACCGCGGGCATCGCGGGCCAGGGCCATGCCCAGGGCGGCCGAGATGCTGGTGGAGGCGTGGCCGGCGCCGAAGTGGTCGAAGCGGCTTTCGCAGCGCTTGAGATAACCGGCCACCCCACCCCGCTGCCGCAGGGTGTGGAACTCGCTGTAGCGACCGGTGACCAGCTTGTGGGGATAGGCCTGGTGACCGACATCCCAGACCACCTTGTCGCGGTCGAGGTCGAGGGTTTGATAGAGGGCGAGGGTGAGCTCCACCACCCCCAGGCCCGGCCCGAGGTGACCGCCGCTGGTGGAGACCACCTCAAGGTGCTTCTCACGGATCTGGCGGGCGATCGCCTCGAGTTCCGCGGTACTCAGACCGTGCAGCTGATTCGGGTGATTCAGCTCGCTGAGGTGCATGACCATACCGATCTGGATCTTGGCAATCTACGGGGTCCGTTCTGGCGGACGGCGACAACCACGACTGTTTGCCCCACGCCGCCGCCCCGCCGGCCGTTGGCACCCTGCCAGCGCCGAGCGGCCCCCTCGGGCCGCTTGCCACACTGGGGGCCATGAATGACGGCGTCCCCAACCCCTACGGTCCCGGCGGCATGCCCCTGGCCAGCCCCTACCTGCAGCGCATCCTGCGGGCGCGCGTCTACGACGTGGCGATTGAGTCGCCACTGGATGCGGCCCCCAACCTCTCCCGCCGCCTCGGCAATCAGGTGCTGCTCAAGCGGGAGGACCTCCAACCGGTGTTCAGCTTCAAGCTGCGCGGCGCCTACAACAAAATGGTGGGCCTGGGCGCCGCGGAACTGGCGCGCGGCGTGATCGCCGCCAGTGCCGGCAACCACGCCCAGGGTGTGG
>CANEWU010000003.1 GCA_947442825.1 Synechococcaceae cyanobacterium | reverse complement strand
GGCACATACCTAGAGCAGATCATCATTAACAAGCCCCTTACCCTCCTGGGGCCCAACGCCGGCAAAACGGGCAGTGCCACTAATCGAACCACCGAGGCCCGCATTGCCATCCCCCCCACCGCCAGCCCAGGCACGCCACTGATCAGCATCGCCGATGGCGTGAATGGGGTCACCCTGGATGGCCTGCAATTAGACTGCCCGGATACAACCCTTCCTCGCTTCCATTACCTGATCTCCGCGACACAAACCAGCAATCTCACGATTCGCAACAACAAAATGTACGGATCAGAGATTCCCGTCTACATCCTCGGCAGCAGCAATGCAACCGGCCTTCTGATCGAGAGGAATCAGATCAATGGCGGCCCCAACGTCAACAGCTCCTTCAACCGCGGGCTCTACATCCGCAACACGGCCGGGGTGATTCAAGACAACACGATCACCAACATGTCCGTTGGCATTCAATTTATGCCGCAGGCCAATCCCACGCCAAGCACCATCCAGAGAAACACCATTTCCGCAGGCCTGGTGGGGCTCTATGCCAACGTTCAATCGAATGGTTCAGCTCCGGTCGAGTGGAGCCAGAATGTAATCACTATAGCCGCCAATGATCGTACAGGCACCCGCTCACGGGTCAATGGAGCCTTCACAACCCCAGTGGTTTTCCGCGGCATTCAGGTGAGCAACCTGGGCACAGCAGGGGCCAGCTCCCCTCCCCAGATGACGTTCAGCGAAAACATCATCAACACCGCGCGTGTCGCAGGCACGGTTTACAATTCCACAGAGTTAGAATCCCTCTGGCTGACTTCCAGTTACGGCTCTGGCGATGCCATCTTCACCAACAACAGCTTCACCGGCTGGACCAACGCTGTAAGCAGCTTCTTCCCCACCACCGTTGACATGTCGGCCAACTGGTGGGGAAGCAACGTGGAAGGCACGATCGCCGCCGGCCTGGCCAGCGTGGCTACAGGCCAGATTGATTTCGGTCCCTTCCTGCTCTCCGGCACGGATAGCGATAGCACCACCCCCGGCTTCCAGCCCGATTTCTCAGCCCTGGCCATTACCCCTCTGGGCGGACAGTTTGGCGGCAGCGGGCGTGTTCAGGAAGCGCTGAACCTGGTGGCCCCTGGCGGCAGCATCACCCTGCTCAGCGGGGCCTACTCCGATGGGGCCGTGCGCGTGAACCGCGCCAATCTCACCATCCATGCCGAAGCCGGGGTGAGCGGGGTCTCCTTCCTCCTCGACGCCGCCGACTCCCTCACCCTCAGCGGTTCCGGCGACCTGGCCATCACCGGCAACGCCAATGCCAACACCTTCGTGGCCAATGCGGGCAGCAACAGCTTCAGCGGACTGGCCGGCGCTGATGTGTTCCGCTTCAACGCCAGCGCAGCCGGCGTGATCAGCGCCACCTCCTTCGACACAATCACCGACTATCAGGGCAGCAGCGGCGACCGCCTCGATCTCGAAGGCCTCCCCCTCATCCCCGCCCACACCTCGGGCATCGATGTTTCGGCCGCCACGACGGAAGCCGATACGATCACCGGAGCCATCAGCCAGGGTGTTCTCAGCCTTTCCGGTGCCATCGCCAATCTCAACACGGTGGAGGAATGGCTGAGCGCAGCCCGCATCATGGTTACCGCCCCGCAGCAGACCGCCGCCTTCGCCCTGGCCGGTGACACCTACATCTTCCAGGAAAACGGAGCCAACGACCTGCTGATCCGCCTGCAGAACGTCTCCGGCATCACAGGGTTCAGCAGCAGCGAAGGCAGCGTCTCGCAGGTCTGGATTCTCTGAGTCCACTCCCCAGCCTGTCCGGCGATCGGAACGGCCACAGGCCAGCAGGTCTGCCAAGAGGTCTGCCAGCAGGTCAGCCCTGGTCAGCCTGACAACCCGTTCCGCTGCCTACAATTCCTCCACCCGGCCCCGCTCCCCCATGACCCAGCTGGAAACGCGCACCGAGCCGATGGTGGTCAACTTCGGCCCCCATCACCCCTCGATGCACGGGGTGCTGCGGCTCGTGGTCACCCTCGATGGCGAGGATGTGATCGATTGTGAGCCGGTGATCGGCTATCTCCATCGCGGCATGGAGAAGATCGCGGAAAACCGCACCAGCATCATGTACGTGCCGTACGTGAGCCGCATGGATTATGCAGCTGGCATGTTCTACGAAGCGATTGTTGTCAACGCCCCCGAGCGATTGGCTGACATTCCGGTACCAAAACGCGCCAGCTACATTCGCGTGCTGATGCTGGAGCTCAACCGCATCGCCAACCACCTGCTCTGGCTCGGTCCCTTCCTGGCGGACGTGGGTGCCCAGACACCATTCTTTTACATCTTCCGCGAGCGGGAGATGATCTACGACCTCTGGGAGGCAGCCACGGGTCAGCGCTTGATCAACAATAACTACTTCCGCATTGGCGGCGTAGCGGTGGATCTACCCTACGGATGGCTGGAGAAGTGCCTCGACTTCTGCGATTGGTTTGGCCCCAAGATCGATGAATACGAGAAACTGATCACCAACAACCCCATCTTCCGCAAGCGCATCGAAGGTCTGGGCACCATCAGCCGCGAGCAGGCGATCAACTGGAGTCTTTCCGGTCCGATGCTGCGCGCCTCCGGCGTGCCCTGGGATCTGCGCAAGGTCGACCACTACGAGTGCTACGACGATTTCGAGTGGGATGTGGTCTGGGAGAAGGAGGGAGATTGCTTCGCCCGCTACCGCGTTCGCGTCCAGGAGATGCGCCAATCGCTCAAGATCCTGCGCCAGGCCTGCGCCATGATTCCCGGGGGCCCCACCGAATCCCTGGAGGCACGCCGGATGGCCGAGGGCAAAAACAGCGAGTGGTACGGCTTCGATTATCAATACGTCGCCAAAAAAGTGGCTCCCACCTTCAAGATCCCCGGCGGCGAGCTCTACACCCGCCTTGAATCGGGCAAGGGGGAGATCGGCGTGTTCATCCAAGGCAACAATGATGTCACTCCCTGGCGCTTCAAGATCCGCGCCGCCGACCTCAACAACCTTCAGATCCTCCCCCACATCCTCAAGGGGGCCAAGGTCGCCGACATCATGGCGATTCTTGGCTCAATCGACGTGATCATGGGGTCGGTCGACCGCTGAGGCCCCGTACTCTGCGGCGCTGGCGCGCCCGCCTACGGCGCAGTCCCCTCCTGAGTGGCGGTTTCCTACATGGCGGTTTCCTGCCCGCCGGCCTCACCCTGGCGCTCTGGATCAAGGGCCTCCACCCTGCCCTGCCCGGCTGGCCCTGCCCGCTGCGAACGGTCACCGGCCTGCCCTGCCCCACCTGCTTTCTCACCCGCGCCACCGCCGCCGCCCTCACCGGCCAGCTGGCGGAATCCCTGCGCTGGCACGCCTTCGGGCCCCTGGTGGCCGTCGCCCTGCTGCTCTGGTCGGCCCGCTCCCTGCGCCGCGGCGATGCGGCCCCACCGTCCCCACCTCGCCCGCTTGTGGTGGGGGCAGGGGTGGTGCTGCTCCTCTACTGGCTGCTGCGGCTGCGCCTGAGCGCAGGCCTGCCGGCGGATCTGCCCGCCTCCCTAGCCCCGGGCCTGGAGCTGCTGCGCTTCCCGACCCCGGCGGACGGTTGAGCTCACTGCGCCAGGGTGGAACGCCCCCTCCGCCCGCGCGCCCTTCCCCGCCTCCCCGCCGATGGATCCCGATTCCTGGCTGCTGCTCTGCCGCACCGTGCGCTTCGGCGACACCGACGCCGCCGGAGTGATGCACTTCCACCAGCTGCTGCGGTGGTGCCATGAGGCCTATGAAGAGAGCCTCGAGCGCTTCGGCATCGCCGCGGACGAGATCTTCCCGGCCCCCGGGCGCACCCCGGCCGTGGCGCTGCCGATTGTGCACTGCCAGGCCGATTTCCGCCGGCCACTCGTCTGCGGCGACCCCCTGGCGATCGCCCTGGCCCCCCTGCGGCTCGATCCCGGCAGCTTCGAAGTGCGCTATCGCTTCAGCCGCGACGGAGAGGAGGTGGCCCGCGGCCTGACGCGCCACCTGGCGATCGAAAGCGAGGGCCGCAGCCGCTGTGCCCTGCCACCGGCGCTGCACCGTTGGCTGGAGGCGTCCGGGCTCGGGGAGGGCGTCAGGCCGCTGTAGGTCACCGCTGCTTCAGTTCGGGAGGACCGCTTCAGTTCGGGGGGGCCTCCGCCCACCAGCGGCGCCAGCGGCTCCGCTGCCACTTACCTGCAGCCGTGGGCGCCAGGGAAGGACAGAGACGCCAGCGGCGCGGCCGCTCGGCCGGGGGCCAGGCCGCCACCAGGGCCTCCAGATCGGCCAGCAACCGCTGCGGATCGGCGATCTGATCTTCCTGCCGATCGGCTTCGCGATCCATCGGCGGGCCAGGCCGCACCAGCGCCACCAGCCGCTGCCCCCAGCTCGGATCCTCCTCCCCCAGCAGCAGCACCGCCCCCAGGGGCAGCCCCGCGGCAGCGGCCTCCTCCAGCAGCCGGGCCTCCAACGCCTCCGGAAACACGGTCTCACCGCCGCTGAGCAGGGCACCATCGAGGCGCCCCAGCAGCCGCAGCGATCCATCAGCCGCCAGGACGGCAGCATCGCCGCTGCGCCACCAACCCGCCTCCGCCTGGGGCAGGGGCCGCAGCGCCCCCCCCACCAACCAGCCCGGACTCAGCCGCCCCGTACGCACCTCCAGGGCGCCCCCCGCACCGATCCGCAGCCGCACATCCCCCAGGGGTCCGCCGCAACCCCCTTCACCCCCCAAAAAGCGCAGCGGCGGCAGGGCCGTCACCATCGCCGCGGTCTCGGTGGCGCCGTAGCAGGGGGCCAGGGGCAGCCCCAGCCGCCGCGCTGCCGCCACCAGGGCCGGGGGCAGCGGCGCCCCACCCACCCAGATCACACGACAGCCCGCCAGCCAGGTGCGGCCGCTTTCGCTGGCGAGCAGCCGGGCCAGCTGCGTGGGCACCAGGGAGAGCAGCACGGGCCGATCGCGGGGCAGGGGGGCGGCCTCCAGCAGCCCCTCCGGCTGGCGCAACAGGGCAGGGGCCAGCCAGCCAAGCGAGGCGCCCCACTGGCGGCAACGCACCAGCGGCAGCAGGCCGCTCACGTGGTGCAGGGGCAGGGCGTTGAGGTGATGGCAAGCCGACGGATCGAGGCCCAGGTCCTCCAGCCACGCCCCGGTGGCCGCCGCCGCGGCCTGCAGGTGCGCCAGGGGCTGCAGGCACCAGCGCCGGGCGCCGCTGCTGCCGCCGCTGCCCACCACCACCCCCGGCCCCAGGCCGAACTGGTCGGCCAGGCCGGCGGGATCGGGTCCGAGGGCCTCCGCCAGCCGCCCCTCCTCCCCGGGGCCCGCCACACCCACCACCGAGCCGGCCCGCCAGGCCTCCTCCAGCGCCGCCGCCATGGCCGCCGCCCCAGCTCCCTCCCCGCCGCGCAGGATCACAACGCCGCCTCCCACACCAGGGCCGGATCAGCGGCAAACAGCCCCCCCTGGGGCCGCCAGCCCGGCGCCAGGCCTGGAGCGGTGGGGGTGGGGCCCCGCTGCTGGAGAGCCGCCGCGTGGGCCACCAGCCGCCAGCCGATGCCTGTCTCCAGGGCGGTGCTGATCATCCAGCGGGGGGCGCCAGCCGCCAGGGCGGCCAACAGCGGCCGCGGATCCCCCTCCACCGCCGGGCGACGCACCTGCCAGCCCGACCAGCCCGGGGGAGGGCCAACCTCGCTGCGCAGCGATTCATCGAGGGCCACGGGCAACCGCTGGGCCAAGGCCCGCAAGCCCTGGTGATCCGCGGCGGGCAGCGGCTGCTCCAGCCACTCCAGTCGGGCCTCTCCGGCTAGCCGCTCCGCCCAGGCGGTGGCGGTGGGGCGATCCCAGCCACCATTGGCATCGAGGCGCAGCCGACAGGGCGCGGGCAGCAGGGGGAGCAGGGCCTCCAGGGCCTGGCGCTCCACGGCATCCGCCTGGCTCGCCACCTTCCATTTGACGGCCGGCGGCGGCGGCCCCACCGCCAGGGCCGCCCGCAGCGCCTCCACGCCTGCGGGCCCCGCCGGCAACAGCAGGGCGGAGGGGGGCGGCGGGAGCCAGCCGCCGCCGCTGGCGGCGCTCCCCAACCCATCCAGCTCCGCCAGCGCCAGGCCAAGGGCGAAAGCGAAGGCCGGCGGCAGGGCGGGCAGGCGCTCCTCCAGCACGCTGCGCGGCCAGGTTCCGGAGGACAGGCCCAGGGCCGCCGGGTGCGCGGGCACCGCCGCTGCGGCCCGGGCGGCAGCCAGGCCGACAGATAACGGGGCAGCCTCCCCCCAGCCGAGGGCCCCATCCCCCCGCTCCAGGCGCAGCAGCCAACCCCGCCGCTCGCTCAGGGCGCCATGGGCCGTGACCAGGGCCTGGGGCAGGGCGAAGCGGAAGGATCGCCAGTGCAGCCGCAGCGCCGCAGCGCCGCTCACCGCAGTCCCGGCAGCGCCAGCCCCGCGAAGGCCGGCAGGCCCGCCAGCGCCAGACCGCCCGCCAATCCCAGCCCATTGAGGGCCTGGAAGCGGAGGGCGAGAAACTTGCTGCCACTGATCCGCTCGGGCTCGTGGTGGTGGTCGGCCAGCAGGCGAATCAGGGCGCGGGCGGGAGGGAGGCCGATGGCGCCGAGCAGGGCCGTAGGCGGCCACAGGCCCAGCAGCACCGGCGCCCACTGCAACGCCAGGCTGGCGGCCACGAACCAGGGCAACAGCGCCGCCGCCCGGGCGCTGCCGAGCCGCACCACCGGCGAACGCTTGCCATGGGCGGCATCCTCCGCCACCTGGTGGAAATGGGAGCAGAACAGCACCAGCGTGGTGGCGAGTGCCGGACCGCCGCCCAGGGCCAGGGCGGTGCCCCACGGGATCGGGGCGGCGACTCCAGCACTCGCCGCCGGAGCGAGGGCGAGCAGGGCGGCAGCGGTGGCACAGGGACCGAAGGCGAGCCAGCAGAGCGGTTCCCCAAGGCCGCGGTAGCCGAGGCGGAAGGGCGGCCCCTGGTACACATATCCCAGGCCGCAGCAGGCGAGCACCAGGGCCAACACCTCCACCCGGCTGCGCAGGGCCACCCAGGCCATCAGTCCCAGCCCGAGCAGCAGGCAGACGTTGGCGAAGGCCACCACCCGGTCGCGCCGCCCGGTGAGGTTCACCACGGAATGGGGCTTGCCGTGGGTGTCGACACCGGTATCCGCGTCAAAGACGTCATTGGCCAGGTTCTCCCAGGCCAACAGCAGCACCGCCGCCAGGAGGAACAGCAGCAGCTGGTCGAGCCGCAGGGGCAGGCCCTGGCCCAACCGCCAGCCTGCCGCCAGAAGAACGGGCATCACCGCCACCGCGTACATCGGCCACTTGATCGCCGCCTGCCACAGGCGGGCGCGGTCGCCGGACGGGGCGTAACGGCTTGCGACGACCTGATGCTCGGACATGGCAGCCGCAGGCACGGAGCGGGGGAAGACCCATACATTTGAGCAGCCTTTCCCCCGGTCTCGAGGCGCCCCCGGTGCAGGCCTCCCCCCCCAGCGATCGCTCCAGCGACCGGCGCCACGATCCCACGGCTCCCTTCGGGGCGCTGCTGGAGGAAGCCGCCGCCGCGGCCCGGGCCCTGGAGCGCCCCACGGCCGGCCGCCAGGAGGAGGAGGGGGTGCTGAGCCTGGCGGTGCCGCTGGAGCCCGTCGATCCCCTCACCGCGCTGCCGCAGCTTGAAAGCCCGGAGCCGGAGGCCCCGGGAGGCTTCCGGTTCCTCTGGGATGGGGCCCCCGGGCTGTGCCTGGCGGCCGCCGGTCGCTGCAACAGCCTGGAGCTGAGCGGTCCGCGTCGCTTCGCGCTCGCCCAGCGCTTCAGCAGCCTCAGCCTCAGCCGGCTCGCAAGCCGGCCCGAGCCCTGTCCGCCACTCGCCCGCCCGCGGGTGCTGCTGGCCTTCGCCTTCTTCGACAGCCCCCTGCGCCAGGGCACCGGCGCCCCAGGGGTGCAGGCGGTGCTGCCCCGCTGGCAGCTCAGCCGCCAGGGGGGACACTGTTGGCTACGGCTGCACCGGGTGCTGGGCGGCGGGGTGACCGCCCGCAGCGTCGCCGAGGAGCTTTGGGAGAAGGCCCGCCACCTGGAACGCTGCGCCACAGACGCGGTCGGGCCAGCCCCACCGCTGGCGGTGATCGCCCACGGCAGCCCATGGCACGGCGACTACCGGGCCGCCCTGGAGCAGGCGCTGGCCCTGGTGGAGAGCGGCGAGCTGCGCAAGCTGGTGCTGGCGGTGCGGCAGAGGCTCGTGCTCGACGCCCCCCTCGATCCGCTGCAGCTGCTCGCCCAGCTGCGCCACAGCCAGCCGGGCAGCTGCCGCTTCCTCTGGCAGCAGGAGGGGGGCGAGGCCCTGCTGGGGGCGTCGCCGGAGCGGCTGCTCTCGCTGCGCCAGGGGCAATTGCGCAGCGATGCCCTGGCAGGCACGGCGCCCTGGGGGGAGCCGGCCGACGGCCTGCTCCGCTCCAGCAAGGACCGCCACGAGCACGAGCTGGTGGTGGAGGCGATCACCGAGGTGCTGCAACGGGCGGGGCTGACCCCCCACCGCCCCCGCCATCCGCGCTTAGCCCGCCACGGCAGGCTGGTGCACCTCCACACCCCGATCACCGCGCGGCTGGAGGCGGGCCAGCGCCTGCTGGAGCTGGCCGAAGCCCTCCATCCCACCCCGGCGGTGGCAGGCCTGCCGCGGCGACAGGCGATGGCGTGGCTGCGCAGCCTTGAACCCTTCGAGAGGGGGTACTACGCCGCCCCGATCGGCTGGATCGACCAGGATGGCGATGCCGATCTGCGGGTGGCGATCCGCAGCGGCGTGCTGCGGAAGGGCCAGCTGGAGCTCACCGCCGGCGCTGGGCTGGTGCGCGGATCCCAGCCGGAGCGAGAGCTGCAGGAGGTGGCCCTGAAGCTGGGGGTGCTGCAGCAGCAGCTCAATCTGTCGATGGAGCCGGGGCGGCCAGCAGCCGCGCGATGGTGAGATCGGCGAGGGGCACCCGGCCCAGCCTCTCCACCTCCCGCACGCCGGTGGGGCTGGTGACGTTGATCTCGCTAAGGCGCCCGTCGATCACATCGATGCCGACGAAGAACAGCCCCTCCTGACGAAGCGCTGGAGCCAGCTCGGCGCAGATACGCCGCTCCGTCTCGGTCAGGCCGGCGGCCTCGGGGGCGCCGCCCACCGCGAGGTTGCTGCGGAAGTCGCCGGCGGTGGGCACCCGGTTCACCGCCCCCAGCGGTTCGCCATCCACCAGCAGGATGCGCTTGTCGCCAGCGCTCACGCCAGGCAGGAAGGCCTGCGCCATCACCGGCAGGCGCTGCTGCTCGGTGACCAGCTCCAGCAGGGCGCGCAGACCGGGGGTGGCGGCGGCGGCAAACACCACCCCCTGGCCGGCGCGGCCGCCCAGGGGCTTGAGCACCACCTCCCCCTGCTCAGCGGTGAAGGCCGCCAACACATCCAGCCGGGCGCTCACCACGGTGGGGGCCATCAGGTGGCTGAAGCGCAGGGAGCTGAGCTTTTCATTCCAGGCCCTCAGGGCGGCCGGGCGGTTGAGCACGCGCACCCCGCCGCGCCGCTCCGCGAGCTCGAGCAGGTGGGTGGCATAGAGGTACGCCTCGTCCACCGGAGGGTCCTTGCGCATCCACACGTGGGCAAAGCGCTCCAGGGGCAGCCGCTCTTCCGCCCCGAGCCGGTGCCAGGGGGTGGGCACCCGCCAGCCGTCGACCCCGGGCTCGATCGCCGCCAGCTGAACCGAGCGGGCCAGCGCCCAGGCGGTGTGGCCGGCCTGGGGGTGCTCGGCGGCGGAGATGTCGGCAGGGGTGCAAACCCAAACGGGCAGGCCGGCCCGCTGGGCGGCCTGCATCAAAGCCACGCTTGAATCCTTGGCGGGATTGAGCCGTTCGATCGGATCGATGACGAACAGCTGGGCCCGATCAGCCCCGGAGGGGGCGCTCACAGCGAGCTGGGATTGGCGTTGCCACCGGCC
This sequence comes from Synechococcaceae cyanobacterium, assembly GCA_947442825.1. Lineage (GTDB taxonomy): Bacteria > Cyanobacteriota > Cyanobacteriia > PCC-6307 > Cyanobiaceae > Cyanobium. Next base: position 40,583 of record CANEWU010000003.1, on the reverse strand, counting down.
CCGGGGCCGGCGCTGCCGCCGCCAAGGCTGGCCAGGTAGCCCTCAAGCCCGTCGAAGCCTCCGATCGCCTTGCCATTGATGAACACCTGGGGCACAGAAGTGCGGCCACCGGATCGCTTCCTCATGATCTCGCGGTGGAACTCATCAAGATCCACGTCAAATTCGTTGTAATCGACTCCGGTGCGATCGAGCAGGCCCTTGGCGCGGATGCACTCAGGGTTGAAGCGCGAGGTGTAGATGTCGATCTTCAGGTTCGGCGGCATGAACACGGACCTGGTCAGCGCGCTGATCCTAAGGGGAGGGGCGAGGGCAAGAACCGGCGGGGCGCCCGCGGGGGCTCGCTGATAGCGTCAGCGGACAGCGGCACGCCTGCCTTGATCGACCTCACCGACTTCAAGCGCGACCTCTCAGAGCTCACCGACCGCCTGGGCCATGCCCAGGACTGTCTTTGACGTCCCCGCTCTGAAGGCCCGCCAGCAAGACCTCGAGCAGCTGGCTTCCCAGCCCGGCTTCTGGGACGACCAACAGCAGGCACAAAAGCAGATGCGCCGGCTCGATGAGGTGAAGGAGCAGCTGGCCCAGCTGGAGCGCTGGCGCTCCGCCGTGGACGACGCCCGCGCCACCCTGGAGCTGCAGGAGATCGAGGCCGACGCCGAGCTGCTGGAGGAGGCCGACCAGGGGTTGCAGCGGCTGCGGACTGACCTGGATCGCTGGGAGCTGGAGCGTCTGCTCTCAGGTCCCTACGACAAGGAGGGCGCGGTGATCAGCATCAATGCCGGCGCCGGCGGCACCGACGCCCAGGACTGGGCTCTGATGTTGATGCGCATGTACACCCGCTGGGCCGAAGATCACGGCATGAAGGTGACGGTGGACGAGCTCTCGGAAGGGGAGGAGGCGGGCATCAAGAGCTGCACGATCGAGATCGAGGGCCGCTATGCCTACGGCTACCTGCGCAACGAGAAGGGCACGCACCGGCTCGTGCGGATCTCGCCGTTCAACGCCAACGACAAACGGCAGACCAGCTTTGCCGGGGTGGAGGTGATGCCGAAGCTGGAGGAGGAGGTCAAGCTCGACATCCCCGACAAAGACCTGGAGATCACCACCTCACGCTCCGGCGGTGCCGGCGGCCAGAACGTGAACAAGGTGGAAACGGCCGTGCGCATCATGCACATCCCCACCGGCCTCGCGGTGCGGTGCACCCAGGAGCGCTCCCAGCTACAAAACCGGGAGAAGGCCATGGCGCTGTTGATGGCCAAGCTGCTGGTCATCGCCCAGGAGCAACGGGCCGCCGAAATCGCCGACATCCGCGGCGACATCGTGGAGGCGGCCTGGGGGAACCAGATTCGCAACTACGTGTTCCACCCCTACCAACTGGTGAAGGATCTGCGCACCAGCCAGGAAACCACCGACGTGCAGGCGGTGGTGGATGGCGACCTCGACCCCTTCATCCAGGCCCTGCTCCGGCAGGGGGTGGAGGTGGGCGGCGGGGAGGCAGCCGCCTGAGCGGCCCCCTCCCCGCAGGCGGAGGAGCTCAGCCGATCTGGGCGTTCGAGCTGGCGGCGCGCACCCGCTGACGCAGGCGACGGCTGACCCCGAAGGCGGCGGCAGCACCCACGACGGGCAGCGGACCGGGCACCGGAACGTTGTTGAAGCCCACGTTATCGAAGATCATCTCGTTCGCCGGGGCGTCAAACCTCACCGAAGTGGCGGTGCTGGGCAGGGCCACCGACACCTGGGCCCAGCAGCTGAAGGCGGCTCCAGGATCGCTTCCGCCCGGGCAGTTCGAGCCGAGGGGAGCGAGAGACCGGCTGGCGATCAGCGAGCCCGTGCCGTCGGGGCCATCGAAGAAGCTGAGCTGGCCCGAGGCGCCAATCGAGCTGTAATAGGCGGAGAAGGTTTGGAAGCCACTGGCATAGTTCGCCGTGGTGCCGGTGCCGCTGAACCACGCCATGCCGGCGATCGGCGTGGGCTCGTTGGTGAAATCTCCCGATCCACCGGCGGAGAAGGCCTCAAGAGAAAGGGCGTTATTCGCGAAGGTTGTGGAAGGGTAGTAGCTCGCAATCGGCACTTCATTACCGACTCCTTCGAAGTCCAGAACAATGCCCATCGCCTGGCCGGGAAGGCTTCCCAGACTGAGCACTGCGAGGGTACCAACCCCCGCTCCGAGCACCTTGACCAGAGGAGCGGGGCGAAAGAAACTCGAGAAAGAGGGAAGATTCATGGTGGTGATCTTGCGCGCGGCCTGCGCAGAAGTCGTCAGCCCGAAATGTAGCCATTTGCATTAGGAACGGAGGCACTTGTTCGCATAAAAAGATATTGCTATTACTATTCTTTTAACGCGATTGCACTCTTGCTGGTTCTTCTTTCCATGGCGATGGCTATGCAACTACTCCCTTCGCGCACCCTGCGCAGGTGAGTACCGTGACGTCACCTGATCCCCTGTCACGGGCGGCCATGTCGGCGGACCTCGAAGCCTCTTCCTCCTCCCCCTCCGCTCCCCCCGGGGCCGCCGCTGCGCCACCCCGATCGAGCTTCATCAAGCTCGCCATGCGCAACATGGTGCGCAAGGGGCGCCAGAGCCTGCTCCACTTCGGCCTGACCGCCCTTGGGCTCACCTCCTTCCTCGTGTTGATCGCCTGGCTGGGACGGCCCCAGCTGCCGGGATGAACGCCGCTCCGGAGCTGGATCTGGTCGTCGAGATCGACGAATCCCTTGCCCCGGCCCTACGGGCCGCCGCCGCTGGCCTGGCCTGTGCGGAGGGTGCCGAAGCCCGGTGGACCGCCCTCTTTCGCCGCTGGTTGGCGGAGCTGGCCGACGAACTGCCGCAGACGTTGCGTTCCGGGGGCTACAGCCTGAGCCTGCAGATCGGCGGCGACGACGCCATCGCCGCGCTCAACCAAAGCTGGCGCGGCCGCTCCGGCCCCACCGACGTGCTCGCCTTCGCCGCCCAGGAGGGAGCTCCCCCCTTGCCCCCGGCCGGCGGGGATGGGGAGGCGGATGCTTCGCTCGAGCTCGGCGACATCATTGTTTCTTTGGAAACCGCCGCCCGGCAGGCCGACGAACACGGCCATCCGCTGGAGCGCGAGCTGCGCTTTCTCGCCAGCCACGGCCTGCTCCACCTGCTCGGCTGGGACCACCCCAACGAACCGGCGCTGGCGGCGATGCTGGCCCGACAGGAGCGGCTCTTACTAGGCCACAACGGGGGTTTCCCCCCGGCAGATGGGGTTAGGGTGCCGCTGGCCGGACACACAGTCGATGGCAACGCCCAAGCTGGTTCCTGAGGATCCGCCCCCGCTGCGTCCCATCGTTGATGTGCATCGCCGCGGCCGCCGGCTGCGGGTGGGGGCCTGGCGGGTGGCGGGAGACCTGCCCGCCAGTTTTCGCTACGCCGCCCAGGGTCTGGCCTATGGCTTTGCCAGCCAGCGCAACTTCCGCATCCACGTGGTCACCGGGGTGATGGTGTTCGGCCTCGGCCTCTGGCTGCAGCTGAGCGTGGATCGCCTGGCGGTGCTCGTGCTCACGGTGGCGGCGGTGCTGGTGCTGGAGCTGCTCAACACCGCCACCGAGGCCGTGGTCGACCTGGCGATCGGCCGCCAGTACCACCCCCTGGCCCGCATCGCCAAGGATTGCGCCGCCGCCGCCGTGCTTGTGGCGGCCCTCTCCTCGATGCTGATCGCCCTGCTGCTCCTTCTCCCCCCCCTGTTCCAGAAGATCGGCTTCTGACCCGTCCGCTCGCCCCATGCTCCTGGTTCTCGACAACTACGACAGCTTCACCTTCAACCTCGTGCAATACCTGGGCGAGCTGGCGGCAGACCACCCCCTGGCGCGGGATCTGCAGGTGGTGCGCAACGACGCCCTCAGCCTCGCCGAGATCCGCGCCCTGGAGCCGGCAGCAATCCTGATCTCCCCCGGCCCGGGGGACCCGGATCAGGCCGGGGTGTGTCAGGAGGTGCTGCGGGAGTTGGGACCCCAGGTGCCCATCCTCGGGGTGTGCCTCGGCCATCAGTGCCTGGCCCAGGTGTTCGGCGGCAAGGTGGTGCGGGCGCGGGAGCTGATGCACGGCAAGACCTCGCCGGTGCACCACGCCGGCCAGGGGGTCTTCGCGGGCCTGCCCGAACCGCTCACCGCCACCCGATACCACAGCCTGATCGCCGAGCGGGAGAGCCTGCCGGAGTGCCTGGAGATCACCGCTTGGCTAGAGGACGGCACGATCATGGGATTGCGCCACCGCCAGTATCCCCACCTGCAGGGGGTGCAGTTCCATCCGGAGAGCGTGCTCACCGAGAGCGGCCACCGGCTCCTGGCCAACTTCCTCCAAGACGCGGAGGCGCGGCCGGTGGCAGGCGCTGGCGATGCCGGGGACCGGTGATAGCTTCGCGCCATCGCCGGGGCCGTCGCGGTCCACCCTCCGCCATGTTCGCTGGTCGCGTTGCCCTCCGGATCCGGCCCCACCGCCTTGGTGCCGCCGCGGCAACCCCGGCCCTGGCCATGGCCACTTCCCTGGCCCTGGCCACCACCGTGGCGCCAGCCGCGGCCAGCGCCGCCGGGGGCGGCGTCACGATCACCAGCTACGGCCACAGCGCCCTACTGATCCGCGGGGGTGGCGCCACCGTGCTGCTCAACCCCTTCCAGGCGGTGGGCTGCGCCGCAGGGCTGAGCGAACCGCGCGTCAGCGCCGATGTGATCCTGGCCAGCAGCCGTCTGAAGGATGAGGGGGCCCCGGTGGCCAGCGGCCGCCTGCTGGTAAAGCCAGGCTCCTACCGGGTGGCCGGCCTGCGCTTCGAAGGCATCTCCCTGCCGCACGACCGTTTCGGCGGCAAGCGCTTCGGGCTCTCCACCGTGTGGCGCTGGCAGCAGGGCGGCCTCGAGTTCGCCCACCTCGGGGGCACCGCCGGTCGCCTGAGCCCCTCCGACCGCGTGCTTCTTGGCCGCCCCGACGTGCTGATCGTCGGGGTGGGCGGCGGCGCGAAGGTGTACAGCGGCAGCGAAGCCGCTGAGGTGGTTCGGGAGCTCCAGCCCCGGCGCGTGATTCCGGTGCAGTACGGGGGCCGTGCCTCCGCCGGCTGCGACCAGGGCGGGGCCCAACCCTTCCTCGACGCGATGGCCGGCACGAAGGTGAACCAGCCAGGTCGCAGCCTCAGCCTCACCCCGCCCCTGGGCGACACCACGGTGATCGAACTGATGCGCTGATCCCCCGAGGCCCCAGGGATCAGAGCCCTTCCACGGCACGCCAGGCCTGCCAGAAGCGCTCCATCTGGGCACGGGTGCCGAGGCTCACCCGCAGGCTGCCGTCGATCTGGGGTTTGCCGGCCATCGAGCGCACCAGGATGCCGGCCTCCTGCCGCAGCCGTTGCTCCACCAGGCCGGGCTCCTGCTGGGGCCAGAGCAGCAGATAGTTGCCCCCGTCCACGTGATGGCGCACGCCCGCCTGTCGCAGCTGGCGCACCAGGGCCTCCCGGGCCGCCAGCACCTCAGCCACGTACGCGTCCACGTAGGCGGCATCGGCGAGGGCGGCACGGGCGGCGGCCACGGCGAAGCTGTTCACGTCATAGGGCCCGGTGACCCGGCTCACCCGATCGACGAGGGCGGCCGACCCGAGGGCAAAGCCAATGCGCAAGCCGGCGATGCCGGCGGTCTTGGAGAGGGAGCGGAGCACCAAGAGGTTGGGGTGGGCGGCGAAGGGGTCACGGCCGCCGGCCGCAGCGATCAGGGGCGGCAGCACGCTGTCACCGGTGAAGGCCTCGTAGAGCTCATCCACCACCACCAAGGTGTCGGGGGCTGAGGCCGCCAGCTCCAGCACCCGCGGCGCCGCAAGGCGGGTGCCGGTGGGGTTGTTGGGGTTGCAGAGCAACAGCAGGCGGGGGGCTCGATCGCGCAGGGCGGCGCGGATTTCGTCGAAGGGGAAGAGGAATCCCGGCAGGAGGTGGGGGATCGCCTCGATGGCCATCCCCTGCATGCGGGCGCACGGCGTGTAATAGCCGAAGGTGGGGCTGGTGGTGAGCAGCCGCTCTCCCGCGGCGCCATAGGCATGGAAACAGGCGTGCAGGGCCGCATCCACACCGTTGAAAAGGCCCACCTGGGCGGGGGTGAGACCGCTGGCCGGCCCTCCGAGGGAGGCGATCACCGCCTCCCGCAGGCCGTCGTACTCGGGGTAGATCGCGTACTCCTCGGCGGCGATGGTGCGGATCGCCGCTACCACTTTCGGGCTAGGGCCGACCGTGTTCTCGTTGAAATCCAACCGCAACAGACCGCGCCGGCCCTCCAGGGGGGCGCTGTAGGCCTGCAGGGTCTCCACCTCGGGGCGGGCCGGCGGCGGGGCGGAGCCGGCTGGCGGGGCGGAATGGGCCTGGGGATGGGTCACGAAAGGCGCAAACGACCTTCCGCAGCAGCGTAGACAGGCCGCCGTGGGCAGGCGGGCGGACGGGGATGGGGGGCTGGCAGGCCGGTCTTCTGGGCCCCGGGTGCGGAGATCGCTACCAACAGCGACATCCAAGTAAGGGGCAAGAAACGGGGTAGCGTTGCCTTACCGGCGGAGCCAAAAGCTCCTCAACAACACGCCACCCTATCCATCAGGACGCCCCTGGGTGCGTGCCTTTTGCGGCCTGCACATCTCTCTGTTTCCCCACCCTCCATCACACAGCACGCTGAGGCATCCCTCCGCCCCCCAAGCCTGCGGATAGGTCTTACCCTGCGAGCCCCGAATCGACGGGACAACGCGCCGACTTCACTCCTTCCTGTTGCCACCGACCATGTTTCTGCCCGACTTGCCCGATCTGACGATTACGGGTGCCACCGTTCCTTCCCCTTCCGGCGTCGGCCGCCCGATTCAGATTTCCTGGACGGTGGCCAATGTGGGCACCCTGGCTGCGTTCGGCTTCTGGACAGACGAAATCTATCTATCTACGGACAATATCTTCTCCACGGGTGATATCTGGATCGGCAGCTACGACCGCGGCAATGGCGATCCGCTCCAGCCGGGTACCAGCTTGATCCGCAGGGAAACGATTCAGCTGCCGAGCATCCCTGCCGCCGGGCAATACACCCTGTTCTTCCGTACCAACCCCTTCGCCGACATCGAGGAAAGCCGGGGCGACAACAACCTCTTCTCGCTGCCGATCACCATCAATCTCGACGGACCGGATCTGGCCATCGTGGCCGCCACGGCACCGACCAGCGCCCGCTTTGGTGAGAGCATCACCCTCTCCTGGACGGTACGCAACGACGGCACGGCAGCCGCCATCGCCAGCTGGTACGACGACGTTTATCTCTCCGACGACGAAATCTTCGACGCAAGGGACCGGGAGCTCGCCTTCAGCGTGGTCTCCAACCCCATCCCATTGGCGGTGGGCCAGAGCTACTCCCGCACCGTGGCGGCCACCGTGCCGAGGGCCCTGTTCCGCCAGGGCACCTATTACCTGCTCTTTCGCAGTGATCCGGGGCAGGTCCAGGGAGAAATCAGCGAAGCCAACAACCTCACTGTCCTGCCGATCAGCCTCACTGACCCCAACGCCGTCCTGCCTGTCATCACGCTAAGCACCACCCCGACGGCCGGCAGCCTCGAGGACGGCAGCGGCACCCTGGCCTTCAGCTTCCTGCGCAGCGGCGCCACCACCAACCCCCTGAGTGTGCGGGTTGGCATCGGCGGCACGGCGGGGATGGGCAGCGACTACACGATTCCCAGCGCCGCCGCCGGCCCCCTCACCAGCATGCTGGTGTCGTTCGCCGCCGGATCCAACACTGTCACGCTGGTGGTCGACCCCCTGGTCGACGCCGACCCGGAGGAGAACGAGAGCGTCATCCTCAGCCTGCAGGCGGGCACGGGCTACACGGTGGGCACCAGCGCGGCGGTGACGAACTGGATCCTCAACGACGATCAGGCTGTCGAAACCCAGGGCAACGCCTCTCTGCTGCGCCGCAGCGATGACCAAGCCTTCGTGCGCAGCGGCGGTGTCACCCGGATGGTCACCGCTCCCTGGAGCACCAAGGTGGGCGCCGCCGCCGACGACTGGAAGATGCTCGCCGCCGAAACCATCAACGGCACCAATCAGATCCTCTGGCGCTACAAACCCACCCGCCAGATTCACCTCTGGAACCTGGATGCCAACTGGAACTGGCAATCCTCCTCCCTCCTGATCGATCGCACCAGCCCCCAGACCTGGGATATCGAAACCGGCTTCCAACTCGATCTCAACAACGACACGACCATCGGCGCACCCTTCAGCACGGTGGAAAGCCTGGGCAACACCACCCTGCTGCGCCGGGGGGATGACCGCGCCTTCGTGCAGAGCGCGGGCGGCATCCGCCAGATCGTCTCCTCCCCCTGGGGCGCCAATGTGGGCTCCGCCACCAGCGAATGGCGGATGCTCGCTGCCGAAACCATCACGGGCACCAACCAAATTCTCTGGCTGCACGCCCCCACCGACCAACTCCATCTCTGGAACCTCGACGCCAACTGGAGCTGGCTCTCTTCCTCTCCGCAGATCCCTCGCAGCAGCCCCCAGATCTGGGACATCGAAACCGGCTTCCGACTCGATCTCAATGCCGATGCGATCATCGGCGCCCCCCTCACGTCGGTGGAGAGTGTGGGCAATGCCAGCCTGCTGCGGCGCGCCGACGGCCGCGCCTTCGTGAGCAGCGGCGGTGGCGCCCTCCAGGCCGTCTCCTCCCCCTGGGGCGCGGATGCGGGCACCAATACCAGCGACTGGCGGATGCTGGCCGCGGAAACCGTCCGCGGCACCAACCAGATCCTCTGGCGCTACCGGCCCACCCGTCAGGTGCATGTCTGGAACCTCGATGCCAACTGGAACTGGCAGTCCTCCTCCCCCCTGATCGATCGCACCGGCCCCCAGGCCTGGGACCTCGAGAATGATTTCCAGGTGGATCTCACCAACGACACGATCATCGGCGCACCCTTCAGCAGCGTGGAAAGCCTGGGCAACACCACCCTGCTGCGGCGGGGCGATGACCGCGCCTTCGTGCAGAGCGCCGGCGGCATCCGCCAGATCGTCTCCTCACCCTGGGGGGCAGGAGTGGGGAACCCCACCAGCGAATGGTGCATGCTCGCCGCCGAAAACATTGCCGGCACCAACAGCATTGTCTGGCGCTACAGCCCCACCAACCAGCTCAATGTCTGGGCGCTGGACAGCACCTGGACCTGGACAACCTCCTCCCCCCTGATCGATAGCAGCAGCCCGCAGGCCTGGGCGCTTGAAACCGGCTTCCAGCAGGATTTCAACGGCGATTCCGTCATCGGCCCCCCTCGCTGATCCGCGGCAGCCCCTCCCGAATCCTGGGAGGGGCTGCCGCTTACATCCGCTCCAGGGTTTCGATGCCGAGAAGCCCCAGCCCCAGGCCCAGGGTGTCGGCGCAGAGGCGGCAGAGGGCGAGGCGGGAGCCGCGGGCCGGCTCCTCGGCCCGCAGCACGGGCACCTGGTCGTAGAAGCGGTTGAATACCTGGCTGAGCTCAAAGAGGTAGCTGCACAGCCGGTTGGGCAGCAGCTCCTCCTCCACCTCAGCGATCACAGCATCGAACTTCAGCAGCTCACGGGCCAGGGCCCATTCCTGCGGCTCCGTGAACACAAGCGGATCGGGGTAGGCCGTCGCCCCACCGCCGCCGGCCAGCCCACCGGCCAACCCGTCGCCCAACCCCTCGCCCTGGGCAGCGCCGCGGCGGGCGATGCCGGCAATGCGCACCAGCGCATAGAGAAGGTAGGGAGCCGTATTGCCCGAGAGGGCAAGCATGCGGTCGAAGCTGAACTGATAGTTGGTGATGCGATTAGTGGAGAGATCGGCATACTTCACCGCCGCCAGGCCCACCGTGGTGGCCACGTGCTGGATGAAGCTGTCCTCCTCCGGGCGGCCCTCCTCGGCCAGGCGGCGGCGCAGGTCGGCCTCGGCCCGCTCCACCGCCCCATCGAGCAGGTCGCGCAGGCGCACGGTGTCGCCGGCGCGGGTCTTGAGTTTCTTGCCGTCGTCCCCCTGCACCAGACCGAAGGGCACGTGCTCCACCCGCACCCCCTCGCCGATCCAGCCGGCACGGCGGGCCACCTGGAACACCCCGGCGAAGTGGGCCGACTGGCCGGCATCGGTGACGTAGATCAGCCGGCGGGCGCCATCGCCTAAGGGCGGCGTCGCCAGGCGGTAACGGATCGCCGCCAGATCGGTGGTGGCGTAGTTGAAGCCGCCATCGCTCTTCTGCACGATCAGCGGCAACGGGGCGCCGTCCTTGCCGCTGACGCCCTCAAGAAACACGCAGCCAGCGCCATCGTCGACCACCAGCAGCCCGGCCGCCCGCAGGTCGTCGACCACGGCGGCCAGGAAGGGGTTGTAGAAGGATTCACCCCGTTCGCTCAGGCGGATGGCGAGGCGGTCGTAGATCTTCTGGAACTCGCGGCGGCTCTGGTCGCAGAGCAGGTGCCAGGCCTTGAGCGACAGGGGGTCGCCGCCCTGGAGCCGCACCACCTCCTCGCGGGCGGCCGCCTGGAAGGCCGGGTCGTCGTCGAAGCGCTGCTTGGCCTGGCGGTAGAAGGCCACCAGATCGCCGAGGTCAATGGCATCGGCGGTGTCGAGCGCTTCGGGGGCCACCTGCTTGAGGTGGGTGATCAACATGCCGAACTGGGTGCCCCAATCACCCACGTGGTTGAGGCGCAGCACCGGGTGGCCGCGGAACTCCAGCACCCGCGCCAGCGAATCGCCGATGATCGTGGAGCGCAGGTGCCCCACGTGCATCTCCTTGGCGATGTTGGGGCTGGAGAAGTCGACGATCACCGGCAGGGGCTCGCCGCCCGCCGCCGCGTCGCCGGCCGCCTCCGCCGCGGTGGGCACGCCGAGGCGGGGATCGCCGAGACGAGCGGCCAGCTCCGCAGCCAGCCGCTCCGGCCGGATCGTGAGGTTGATGAAGCCGGGGCCGGCGATCTGGGGCTCCAGGCAGAGAAGGCCGAACTCCTGGTCAGCCGCCAGCTGCTCCACGATCGCGGTGGCGATGTCGCGGGGTTTGCGGCCGAGGGGCTTGGCCAGGGGCAGGGCGCCATTGGCCTGGAAGTCGCCGAACTCGGGCTTGCTGGCCGGCACCAGCTGGGGATCGAGGGGCGCGCCAGCCTGGCGGGCCAGGGCAGCGGCCTCGGGGAAGGAGCGCTCCATCGCCGCGCGCAGCTGGGCTTCGAGGGTGTGGGCGAGGCGGAGCATGGGCGGAGCGTCAACCGGGGAGCCGCGGAGCGGCACTGCTGTGATCATCCCTCTGGGCGGTCGCGCCGCCGGGAGGTGGGGCGCTCAGGCCGCGAGCCCCAGCTCCTGCTCCATGCCCGCCACCACCACATCGGCCACCAGCTGGATGCGGTAGCGGCAGTGCTGGGTGGCGCTGACGTCAAAGCGGCCGTGCTCCCAGTACTTGTTGCTGCCGGCGCCACCGCCGCAGAGGCCGAAATACTCACAGCTGCCGCGGCAGAGGTCCACCCCGGCCTGGATCTCGCTCTGCACGCGGCGAAAGGTGTCGCTGGCGGCCAGCTCTTCGAGGCTGTGGGTGCGCACGTTGCCGAAGTGGAAAGCGCCGTAGTCGGCGGTGGGCACCGAGAGCAGTTCTGGATCGAAGGTGGAGACGTTGCCGTTCACGTCCACGTTCACGATCGCGAAGGGGTGGTTCATGTCGGTGCAGGCGAGGCGGCCGCCGCCGGCCGCCAGGCTGGTGACGCCCTCGAATTCCCGGATGCGCAGCCGCTCGCCCTGCTCGAGGCTGTGGCGCCAGAACACCTCCAGAAACTGGCGGTAGCGCTCCTCGAGGGCCCGTTGTTCCGCACCGGCGACGTCGAGGCTGGAGCAGGCGTTACTGCCCTCGGTCTCCTCCATGTTGAAGCCCACATCGCTGATGCCGTGCTCGAGGAAGAAGGCGGCCATCGCCTCGGCGTGGTTAAGCGATTCGGCGGTGAGCACGCAGATCACCTGGAAGGGGATGCCACGGCGCTGCAGCCAGCCGATGCCGCGCATCGCCGCCGCGTGGCTGGGGCGGCCGGTGCGGGTGCGGCGATGGGCGTCGTGGAGGAAGGCGGGGCCATCGAGGCTGACGCCCACGTGGATGTTGTTGCGCTCAAAGCAGTCGCACCACGCTTCGTTGATCACGATCGCGTTGGTCTGCAGCGAGGGCAGGATCGTGTCGGGCGGCAGGCCGCGGCGGGCCAGCAGGGATTGGAGGCGGTCGCTGGCCTCGTCGTAGTAAGCCACCGGCAGGGAGAGGGGTTCGCCGGCGTGCCAGAGCAGGGTGAAGGGCCCCGCAAACCAGGGGCTCTCCAGCACCCGCTCCACGGCCCGCTCCAGCAGCTCGAACGACAGGCGGCTGCGGTCTCCGCGGTCGGGCAGGTAGCAGTAATCGCAGTCGAGGTTGCAGAAGGGGGTGGGCTGGACCACCAGCAGCTGCACCGGTCCGAAGGGGGGATCGCCCATGGTGCGTCGCTCCGCTCGGCTCACCAATGGTTGCGGAAGCCGCCGTTGCGGAAGCCGCCACCGCCATTGCGCCAACCGCCATTGCGGAAGCCACCATTGCGGAAGCCACCGTTAGAGAAACCGCCATTGCGGAAGCCGCCGTTGTAGAAGCCGCCGTTGCGGAAGCCGCCATTGCCCCAGCCCACGTTCGGCCCGTTCACGAAGGTGAGGGCCAACCGGGGCTCGGCCTCGGCGGAGGAGGCCGCGCCATCGGGGTCTACGACCTCTGGGTCAGCGGCCTGCGGGTTGCGGGCGCGCACGGCGGCCTCGATGCGCTGCAGCCGCTCCTCCAGGCTGGTGGGCTGCTCCAGCGGTGGCGGTGCGGCGGAGCGGGCGGCGGCCACCGCCAGGGCGGCGGTTCCCTCGGGGGGGATCGCCACCAGCAGCAGCAGACCGAGCAGGCGGGCGCGGGAGAGGAAGGCCATCGGAGCGGAACGGGGCGGGGAGACGGGCGAAGGCGGAAGGCGGGAAGCGCGGGGAGCGGGAGCGCTTCAGAACGGGGCGGGGCGGGCCTCAGGGGGAGGAGGAACCGGCGGGGGGCGCGCCAGAGCTGGGGCCGGCTGGCAGCGGGCGCAGCTTCTCGACGGTGCTTAACACCATCTCAAACACGCTGCGGATCTGATCTGGGGAGAGCTCGCGGATGCCGCCCGGCCCCACCCAGCGGTGCACGGCCGCCACGGTGCGGGGGTCGTCGTCGAGATAGGCCTGCATGCGGCGGGCGATCGCCAGATTCACCAGGTTGCGGAAGACCGAATCGTTCTCCGGCAGCATGCAGCTGACGGCGTACACCTCGTAGGGCTCCTCGGGCACCAGCACCAGATTGGTGGCACCGGCCGTCTTGGCCAGGCCCGCCAACAAGGTGCTGTCGCCGATCACGCCCTCCACCTGGCCGGCCCGCAGGGCGGCGAAGGCGGCCGCAAGGCTGGGGAATTCCACCGCCCGGGCGGTGGGCTGGATGCCGCGCAGCTCGGTGGCCGCCAGCGAATCCTTCACCACGCCGATGCGGCGGCCGCGCAGGGAGTCGGAGGAGCCGTCGAGGCGGCCGGTGGGGGCGAGCAGGCGCAGGCCGGAAACACCGATCGGCAGGGAATAGTCCACCAGGGTGTCGCCCTCCCAGGTGAAGGGAACGCCGCAGACGAGCTGGAGGCGGCCATCGGCCACACCGCTGATCTGCTCCTGGGCCGAGGCGGTGGGCTCCACGGAAAGCTGCACGGGACGGCCCACCGCCATGCCGATCTCCGCGGCGATGGCGCGACCCACATCCACCGCATAGCCGGCCCACTGTCCGGAGGCATCGCGGAACACCAGGGGCGGCAGGTCGGAGGGGGCGCCCATCACCAGCTGGCCGGTGCGGGCGACGCGGCCCACCACATCGGAGGAGCGGGGGGCGCTGGCGGCAGCGGCGGCCGACGCGCCCGGGGCGGGGGCGCGGGCAGGGGCAGGGGCAGGGGCAGGGGCAGGGACCGCCAGGGCTGCGGGCAGTTGGGCGGCCATGGCGCCAGCGGCGGCCACCAGCAGCAGCGAGCCGAGCGAGGCCCGAAGTTGGCGGCGGGGACGCGCAGGGCGGGGGGAGCGCGGCACGGACAGAAGGCGGCGGAGGCCATCGCCACTGTGGCCACGGAGCGCGGATCCTGGCCAGGGCCAGGGGCACCAGCGCCGCGATTCTTCATCCGCGCGCCACCCTCAGGCCAGATGGGGCGTGAAGCGCATGCTGAGGTCGAGCCAGGGGCTGCGGGTGATCGGGGCGCTGCTGGAGATCAGATCCACCCCGCAGGCGGCATAGGCGCGCAGGTCGGCGGGGGCGATGCCGGAGGCCTCCAGCACCACCGGGGCGCCGCGGTGGGCCGCCAGGGCGCGCAGCCGAGGCACCAGGGCGGCGAGGGCGGCGGGGGTGAAGTCGTCGAGGAGCACCCCGTTGGCGCCGGCCTGCACCGCTGCCACCGCCTCGGCATCGGTTTCCGCCTCCACGATCACCGCCGCCGGCCAGGGGGCACCGGCGCGCACCGCCGCCACCGCCGCCGCGATGCCGCCAGCCCAGGCGATGTGGTTCTCCTTGAGCATGGCGGCGTCATCGAGGCCGAGGCGATGGTTGCGGCCGCCCCCGCAGCGCACCGCGTACTTCTCCAGCACCCGCAGTCCCGGGGTGGTCTTGCGGGTGTCGGCCAGGGCGACGCCACTGCCCTCCAGCTCGGCCACCAGGGCGGCGGTGGCGGTGGCGATGCCCGAGAGGCGCATGGCCAGGTTGAGGGCGGTGCGCTCGCCGGCCACCAGGGCGGCGGCGGATCCCTCCAGCTCCAGCAACCGCTGGCCCGCCCCCACCGGCTCCCCGTCGCCCACCAGCAGGCGCACCGTGAGCTGGGGATCGAGCCGCTGGAACAGGGGCGCCACCAACACGCCGCCGCAGAACACCCCCGCCTGGCGGCTGACCCAGTGGGCGCGGCCGCTGCGACCTTCGAGGGCCGGAGCCGTGAGATCACCGCGGCCGAGGTCTTCGTCGAGCCAGCGGTCGAGGGCGCGCAGCAGGGCGGGGGTGCAGGGGAGGCTGGCGGCCATGGCGGCGTGCGGCCGGCTCTGGAGCCCACAGTAGGCAGGAGCTCACTTGCCGCTGCAGAAGCGGGCAAACACCCGATCGAGCACCGCTTCACTCACCTCTTCGCCGGTGATCTCGCCGAGGCTGCGCACGGCCTGGCGCAGGTCGATCGTCCAGAAGTCCCAGGGCAGGCCGTCGGCTGCGGCCTCCAGGCTGCGCTCCAGGGCGGTGGCGGCGGTGGCGGCCAGGTCGCGCTGGCGGGCGTTGAGGGCCACCTGCAGGCCGCCCAGGTCGGTGGCGCCGCAGCGGGCCAGCAGCAGGCCCACCAGCTCGTCGACGCCGTCGCCGGTGCGGGCACTGATCGCCACGTCGGCTGGGGAGGGGGTGGGGCTCAGATCCGCCTTGTTACCCACCACCAGCAGCGGCACACCCTCAGGCACCAGGGAGCGCAGCTCGGCATCGGCGGCGGTCCAGCCGGCCCCGAGATCAAACAGCAGCAGCACCGCGTCGGCGGCGGCGAGGGCCTCCTTGCTGCGTGCGATGCCGAGGCGCTCCACCGGGTCGTCGCTGGGGCGGATGCCGGCGGTGTCGAGCAGGGTGAGGGGCACACCGTCGAGCACCAGCTCACTCTCGAGCAGATCGCGGGTGGTGCCGGGCAGGTCGGTGACGATCGCCCGCTCCCGGCGGCTGAGCCGATTGAGCAGGCTGCTCTTGCCCACGTTGGGGCGCCCCACGATGGCCACCCGCAGGCCCTCGCGCAGCAGCTGCCCCTGACGGGCCTCCCGCACCAACTGCTCCAGCTCGTCGCGCACCTCCCGGAGTGCGGCGGTGACGGCGGCCGGATCGAGGGGCGGCAGGTCGTCTTCAAAGTCGAGCCTGGCCTCCAGTTCGGCCAGGGGGTCGAGCAGCCGCTGGCGCAGGGCGGCGATGCGCTGCTGCAGGCCCCCATCGAGGCCGGCCATCGCCAGGGAGGCGGCGCGGCGGCTGCGGGCGTTGATCATCTCCACGATCGCCTCCGCCCGGGTGAGGTCGAGGCGGCCGTTGAGGAAGGCGCGCTGGCTGAATTCCCCCGGCCCGGCGGGCCTGGCCCCGGCCGCCCCCACCAGCTCCTGCACCCGCCGCACCGCCTCCAGGCCACCGTGGCAGTGGAACTCCACCACGTCTTCGCGGGTGAAGCTGCGGGGGGCGCGCATCAGCAGCAGCAGGGCCTCATCCACCCGCTCGCCGCTGGCGGGATCCACCACATGGCCGTAGAGCACCCGGTGGCTCTCCCACTCCTGGCGGCCAGCAACGCAAAACAGCTGGCGACCGATCGCCTCAGCCCGGGGGCCAGACAGCCGCACGATGGCAACGCTGCCCTGGCCCGGGGCGACGGCGGTGGCGATGGCGGCGATGGTGTCCAGGGAGGCACGGAACCAGGGGATCCATTCTCGCGATGGCCCGCGAGGGGCCGGCAATCAGGCATCGGCGATGCCGGGAAAGACCATCAGATCGATGTGACCACCCACCGGCTGTCGCCACTCCCGGAATTCGGCGGCCAGGGCCCTGTGCTCGCGGTCGAGGCGCTGGGCTTCGAGGTCGAGCAGGCGCTGGTGCACCAAATCGAGGGTGTTGTCGATCAGCTGGGCCGCCTGGTCGGAGGTCATGACGGTCGGAAGCGGGGTCGACTGGTTGTAGGGAGCGGCTGACGGTGCAGCTGTAGCCAGGTACACGGGGGGCCGATGGTGTGGGGGGATGCTCACCGTTGGAGCGGACGGGCCGGAGGGGGGTCGAGCAGCAAGCCAAAACAGCTCATGGCGACTACTTCTTGCAGATTTCCTATCATTCAGATGACAAAGGCAGGCAACGGCGTGCTCCGCCATTTCGCCGGGAGAATGGCCTTCATGGAGATACCCAAAGCTGGCCACATGGCGATCGACCCCACCCTTCCGGGCACCATTCTTCAGCGCCTGAACACAGCCCACTCCGCCTGGCAGCAGCGCCTGCTGGCCTGGGCAACCCCAGGCGCCCTACCCCTCGACCGGGTGGGCAACGACCCAAACTTTGAGACCTACACCTTTGGTTGACGTTCCCCCATGGCCACCCTGCTGCTGACACTCCTGTCCGCCCTGCTCGGCTACGCGCTCGGCAAGGGGGTGCCGCGGCTGGTGCAGGGCTCCGGGTCGCTGGTGCGGCGCTCCTCTCGCCCGGGGCAGCTGGCGTTGGCGGTGGTTCTGCTATCCCCGTGGCTGGTGGGCGGCTTCGGGGTGGTGCTGCTGTTCGCCGGACGCTTCTGGCTGCTGGTACCCCTGCTCGGCTACGCCGCCGGCATGGCCTGGGGGCGGCGGCGGATTGGGCTCTGAGGCGTCTTGGGCTCTGGCTCTGAGGCGCTTCAGCCGATGCCGGTGCGGCAGATGTCGAGTACATCGGCCATCGAACGGATCTGGTCGATGGTGGTGACGAGCTGGCCGGAGCTGGCCAGCTCCACCCGCAGGTCGATGCGGGCCGGGCGGCCGGGGCTGCAGCGCACCCGCGCATCGCTGACGTTGATGCGGTGATCGGAGAGGCGGGTGAGGATGTCCTTGAGCACCCCCACCCGGTCGAGCACCTCTATGCGCAGGCGTACCGGGTAGCGGCGGCTCTGGCCCTCTTGCAGCCCGTTCCATCGCACCGGCAGACGCCGCTCCACCGGCACTTGGCGCACATTGGCGCAATCCTGGCGGTGGATCGTGATGCCGTGGTTGCCCAAGGCCACCGTGCCCACGATCGCCTCCCCCGGCAGCGGGCTGCAGCAACCGCCGATCCGATATTCCAGCCCCTCCACCCCCAGGATCGGGCTGCCGCCGGGGGCACTCGCCGGGGCGGCGCTTTCCTGGCGGGCGCTGACGCTGGCGGCCAGCTCCTCGTTGGTGGGCGGAGCCACCGCCGCGGCCGTGGCCAGGCGGATCTCCTCCCGCAGCCGATTCACCACCTGCTGCAGCGTGACGCCGCCGAAGCCCAGGGTGGCCAGCAGATCTTCGGTGCTGATCAGGTTGCAGCGGCGGGCCACCCGCGCCAGGGCTTCGCCATTGAGCAGCAGGTCGAAGCCGTCGCGGCCCAGCTCCCGCTCCAGCATCTCGGTGCCGCGCTGAATGTTGTCTTCGCGGTGGCTGCGCTTATACCAGGCCCGGATGCGATTGCGGGCGGTGGGGGTGGCGACGAAATTGAGCCAATCGAGGCTGGGGTGGGCATTCTTAGCGGTGATCACCTGCACGAAGTCGCCGTTCTGCAGCGGCGTGGCCAGCGGGCAGAGGCGGTCGTTGATGCGCACGCCCTGGCAGTGATTGCCCACCTCCGAATGGATGCGGTAAGCGAAATCCACGGAGGTGGATCCCTTGCGCAATCCCACCACATCGCCGGTGGGGGTGAAGACAAACACCTCCTCATCAAAGAGATCTTCCTTGATCGCCGCCAGGAAATCACTACTGTCGTCGCCGACGCCATCCTTCTGCCAATCCACCAGCTGACGCAGCCAGTTGAAGCGCTCGGCGGCGGCACCGGAGGCGGCGGGGGATCCACCCTCCTTGTATTTCCAATGGGCGGCGATGCCGTATTCCGCCACCTGGTGCATCTCCTGGGTGCGGATCTGGATCTCGATCGGGCGGTGTCGGCCAATCACCGCCGTATGCAACGACTGATAGCCATTGGGCTTGGGCAGACCGATATAATCTTTGAAGCGACCCGGAATCGGCTTGAAGGTGTCGTGCACCACCGCCAAGGCTCGGTAACAGCTATCGAGATTGGGGCAGAGGATGCGCACCGCAGCCACGTCGTAGATCTCGGAGAACGCCTTCTGCTGGCGCTGCATCTTGCTCCAGATGCCATAGAGATGTTTGGGCCGTCCGCTCACCTCACAACTCGCCAGCCCCACCGCCGCCAACTTGTCGCGCAGCAGCTGCACCGTGACGCCCAGCCGCTCCTCCCGGTCGCTGCGCTTGGAGGCCACCTCCTGCTGGATCTCGCGAAAGGCCTCAGGCTCCAGGATCTTGAAGGACAGATCCTCCAGCTCCCACTTGAAGCGGCCGATGCCGAGACGGTTGGCCAGCGGGGCGTAGATCTCGCGGGTTTCGCGGGCGATGCGCTGCTGCTTCTCGGGCTTGAGCGGCCCCAGGGTGCGCATGTTGTGGAGTCGGTCGGCCAGCTTCACCAGCACCACGCGGATATCGCTGGCCATCGCCAGGAACATCCGCCGCAGGTTTTCCGCCTGCGCTTCGGTGCGATTGGTGAAGTGGATGCCGCCCAGCTTGGTGACCCCCTCCACCAGCGCCCGCACCTCGGCGCCGAAGTGGCCCTCGATCTCCTCGGGCGTCACCTCCGTGTCCTCCACCACGTCGTGGAGGAAGCCGGCGGCGATCACCGGGGCGCTGGCGCCGATGTCACGCAGCAGGTTGGCCACCGCCACCGGGTGAACGATGTAGGGCTCGCCGCTGGCCCGGAATTGGCCCTCGTGCAGCTGGAAGGCAAAGTCGAAGGCGGAGGCGAGCAGGCCCTCACTGTCGGTGGGGCAGCTGCGGCCGCTGCCGGGCGGCACGTGCTCGATGCAGCGGTGCAACCATTCCGGCAGGGGAATGGCGTAGTCGGCGGGGCTGTGAATCGGGCGGCGGCGCGGCTGGAGGGAGGATTCCGGATCAGCCAGCGCCCGGCCCGAACCATCGGCACAGGCCTCGGCCGGGGGGGGCGCCTGATCGGGAACCGCTCGCAGCATCCGGACCCGCTGAAGGTCTCCATCGTAGGCAGATGGGGGGAAAGGGGTGGCGATCGGCCGCGCGGCGGTGGGAGGATCCGGGCCGAACCCCCCGGCTGCCCCCGCCATGGCCCCCGCGCCCGCCGCCGATCCAGGGGTGCCCCTGCTGCATCTGCACGACCTGCGGGTGCGCTATCCCGGCGCCACCGCCCCCACCCTCGATGGCCTGCACCTGAGCCTGGCGCGCGGCGAGCGGCTTGCCCTGGTGGGCCCCTCCGGCTGCGGCAAGAGCACCGTGGCGCGCGCGGTGCTGCAGCTTCTCCCCCCCGGATCTCGCTGCAGCGGCACCCTGGAGCTCACCGGCCGCGATCCGCGCCGCCTCTCCCAGGCGGCCCTGCGGCACCTGCGCGGCGAGGCCGTGGGCCTGGTGTTCCAGGACCCGATGACGCGCCTCAACCCCCTGCTCACCGTCGGCGAGCACCTGCGCGACACCCTCGCCGGTCACCACCGCGAAGGCAGCCGCGCCCAGGCGATGGAGCGGGTGCGGCGGCTGCTGGAGCGGGTGGGGATCGACCCCGATCGCACCGGCAGCTACCCCCATGAGTTCAGCGGCGGCATGCGCCAGCGGCTGGCGATCGCCCTGGCCCTGGCGATGGATCCGCCCCTGGTGATCGCCGATGAGCCCACCACCAGCCTCGACGTGGCGGTGGCCGGCCAGGTGATGGCCGAACTGTGTGGGCTCTGCCGGGAAGCCGGCAGCGCCCTGCTGCTGATCACCCACGACCTGGCGATGGCCGGCCGCTGGTGCGACCGCATCGCCGTGATGGAGGCGGGCCGGCTGGTGGAGGAGGCCCCCAGCCACCAGCTGCTCACCACCCCCGCCAGCCCCCTGGCCCAACGGCTGGTGAGCGCGGCGCGGGAGCGGGAGGGCAACCCGGGCGGCGCGCCTCCCACCGGGCCGCTGCTGCTGGAGGTCGACGACCTGCGCAGCTGGTATGCCCTGCCCTCACCCCCCTGGAACCCCCGCTGGCGCAAGGCGGTGGATGGCATCAGCCTGCGCCTGCACGGGGGCGAGACGATCGGCGTGGTGGGGGCCTCCGGTTGCGGCAAGAGCAGCCTCTGCCGCGCCCTGATGGGGCTGGCGCCGGTGCGCAGCGGCAGCGTGCGGCTGGAGGGCAGCGACCTGCGGCGGCTGCGGGGCCGCCCCCTGCGCCAGGCCCGCCGCCGCCTGCAGATGGTGTTCCAGGATCCGCTGGCCTGCCTCAACCCCCAGATGGCCGTAGGGGAGGCGGTGGCCGACCCGCTGCTGCTCCATGGCCTGGCGGGGCGGGCGGAGGCCCGGCAGCGGGCGCGGGCCGCGCTGGCGGCGGTGGGGCTGGAGCCACCGGAGGCGTTCGAGAACCGCTTGCCCCGCCAGCTCTCGGGCGGCCAGCAGCAACGGGTGGCGATCGCGCGCGCCCTGATCCTCGAGCCGAAGGTGCTCCTCTGCGATGAAAGCGTGAGCATGCTCGACGCCGAAATCCAGGCGGAGGTGCTGGGGCTGCTGCGGGGGCTGCAGGAGCGGCTGGGGCTCGGCCTGCTGTTCATCACCCACGACCTCTCGGTGGCGGGCGGCTTCTGCCATCGCGTGATCGTGCTCGACGGCGGCCGGATCGTGGAGGAAGGACCAGGCCATGCGCTGCTGGAGCACCCGGAGGCGCCGATCACCCGGCGGCTGGTGGAGGCGTGCCCCCGGCTGCCGGTCCTGGCGGGCTGAGCCCGGCGCTGGCGGAGGGATCTGGCTCCTCCACCAAACCAAGGCGCTGGGCCAGCCACGGGGCGGAGAGCCCCTGCAGCACCACGGTCAACAGGATCGTGAGGAACACCAGCCCCTTGAGGGTGCCGCCGCCGGCCACCCCCTCCCGCTCCAGCCGCAGGGCGAACACGCTGACCACTGCGGCGCTGACGATCCCCCGCGGCGCGATCCAGCTCATGATCAGCCGATGGCGCCAGTCGAGGGCCGGGACCCCCAGGCCCGCCAGCTGCAGCACCGGCCACCGCCACACCATCACCCCCAGCACGCAGGCCAGGCCACCGACCCCCAGGGGAACCAGCTCCTCCAGGGACAGGTCGGCCGCCAGCAGCGGGAAGAGCACCGTGATCGCCAGCATCGCCAGCTGGGCAAGCTCCGGCTCGAACGGGGCCACCGCCTCCCCCAACCCCAGGCCCACCACCACCCCGGCGCTGACCGCCGCCGGCAGACCCGATTCCGGCAACAGCGACTCAGCGCCGCTGAACAGCAGGAAGAGGCTGCCAAGGCAAAGCTGCAGCTGCAGGGCCGGATCGGCCCGCTCTCCCAGGCGCCGCAGCAGCCCCGCCAGCAGGGCACCCGCCGCGCCCCCCAGGGCCACGCCACCCCCCAGCCGCAGCAGCAAGTGCGTCCCCGCCTCCCGCCAGCCCGTCGTCGCCCCCAGGACAAGCTCCAACAGCACCAACGCCGTGACGGCCGCCACCGGCTCAAGAATCAGGCCCTCGGCCTGCAGCATCCCCGCGCTCAGGGGCTCCAGCCGCATCTGGCGCACCAGCGGCTCGATCACGGTGGGACCGGTGGAGAGCACGATGGCGCTGAACACCAGGGCCAGGGGCCAGCTCAGGCCCGCCCAGAGGTGGGCCAGCAGAGCCACCATCGGCAGGGCGAGCAACAGGCGCACGAGCACCAGCTGCACCACCGAGCGCTGCAGATCGCGGCCGGCCAGGTGCAGCTTGAGGCCACCGTGAAACAGCACCAGGCTCACCATCAGCCCCACCAGGGGCTCCAGGCCCTCCCCCAGCTGCTCGGGCTGGATCCAGCCCAGCCCCGCCCGTCCCGCCAACAGGCCCACCGCCAGCAGCAACACCACCGCCGGCAGGCCACTGAGCCGCGCCAGCAGCTGGGCGGCGGCCCCGAGGGCGAAGGCAAGGCCCCAGATCAGCTCCAGCCGATGGCCGCTCATGCCGCCCGCCGCCGCAGCAGGCTGAGCAGCTTCTCAAACACCTCCGGCAGCGGCGCCTGGAACGTCAGCCGTTCACCGCTGATCGGATGGTCGAGGCCGAGCTGCACCGCGTGCAGCATCTGGCCGGGCAGCTCCATCGGCAGCTTGCGGCAGCGGCTGTAGAGGGGATCGCCGACGATCGGATGGCCGGTGTGGGCGCCGTGCACGCGGATCTGGTGGGTGCGGCCGGTGTCGAGCTTGAAGCGCAGCAGGGCGTAGTCGCCGAGGCGCTCCTCCAGCCGCCAGTGGGTAAGGGCATGGCGACCGCTCTCGTCGCTGACCACGGCGTACTTCTTGCGGTCGACCGGATGGCGGCCGATCGCACCCACGATCGTGCCGGCCTCCCCCACCGGCTGGCCATGCACCACCGCCAGATACTCCCGGCTGGCGATGCGCTTCTGGATCTGGATCTGCAGGCGCACCAGGGCCTCCTGGCTCTTGGCCACCACGATGCAGCCGCTGGTGTCCTTGTCGAGGCGGTGCACGATGCCGGGGCGCATCTCGCCGCCGATACCGGGCAGGTCGGGGCAGTGGTGCAGCAGGCCGTTCACCAGGGTGCCGTCCTTGTTGCCGGGCGCCGGATGCACGGTGAGGCCGGCGGGCTTGTTCAGCACGATCAGGTGGGCGTCTTCGTAGAGCACATCGAGGGGGATGGGCTGGGGCAGCAGATAGGGCAGCGGCTCGGGTGGCGGCATCCACAGCTCCACCGTGTCGCCCGGGCGCAGGGGCGTCTTGGCCCGGCCCGTGACCCCGTTGACCCGTACGCAGCCGGCATCGATGAACTTCTGGATACGGGCGCGGCTCTGCTCCGGCCGCTGGGCCACCAACCAGCGGTCGAGCCGCATCGGCAGCGGCTTCGGGTAGGTAAGCGTCAGCAGCTCCCCCTCCCCCTCCCCGAACCCCGCCATCACCCTCCGGTCAATCGCCTCCATGCTGCCGTCGTGAGCTGTCCCCCGAGCCCATGGATCTCCTCCCCGATCGCGCGCTGCTCGAGGCCCGGCGGGATCTGCTGCTGGTGTTGCTGCGCGACCGCAACCTGTTGGTGGCGGTGTTCCCGCGCCTGCTGGCCCTGAGCCTGGCGTTCCGCAGCCCACCCAGCGAAGCGCCCTCGCCGTTGCGCCGACTGGAGATCACCAGCTCCCGGGAGGCGGCCCTGGCGATCCTCGACCGCTGCCAGGAGCCCTTCTATCTGCTGGTGAGCGAGCACCTGGCGGATGGGCCGGGCCTGGATCTGGTGGCGGCGGTCCGCCAGCGGTCGCCCCAGCACCGCTGTGTGCTGTTGCTCACCCACAACCACCGGGTGCTGGTGGAGGCGGCCTTGGCCAGCGGCGCCGATGCGGTGGTGCTGGAGGAGAGCCTGGGGCGCACCGGCGCCCTGGTGCATGCCGTGGAGCAGCTGGTGCAGGGGCGCCGGTTTATCGATCCGGCCTGCGGGGCGTCCGGGGAGGCTTCTAACCCAGAGGGGCCGGCCACGGCGGAAGCGCTCACGGCACGGGAGGTGGAGGTGCTGCGGCTGGTGGCCCAGGGCTGCAGCAACCGGGAGATCGGCGAGCAGCTGCACATCGCCGCCAGCACCGCCCGCGACCACGTGCAGGACATCCTGCGGCGCCTGGGGGTGCGCAGCCGGGCGGCGGCGGCGGTGGCCGGCGTACGGCTCGGCTACTGCCGCTGAAGAGCCACTGAAGGGCTGCGGAGCCGGGCGCAGGGAAACTCCCTGCAGATGACGGATGGACCGGCCCGGAGCCGCGCCCGTAGGACGAGGGAACCCTTGCTCCCCTTCCCATGGTTGCCACTCGCACCACCACGGCCAGCCCCGGCTTCACGCTCGCGATCGGCGGTCGCCGCTGGTGGAACGGCCTCACCGCCGAAGCCACCCTCACCAACACCAGCGGCAAGGATCTGAGCGACTGGAGCGTGACCTTCACCAGCGCCCACCGCCCCAGCGGCACCCCCTGGGGCTGCAGCCTCACCACCGTGGATCTCGGTGGCGGGTTGGTGCAGATCACCCTGCGCGGCACGGGCTGGGGGCAGACCCTCAAGGCCGGCGCGTCACTCACGGTGGGCTTCAACGCCAGCCAGGGGGTGAGCATCGGCAACGCGGGGGCCCTGAGCGCGGAGATGCTGCTGGCCCCGGGCACCGTCGCCCAGCTTCAGGCAGCCGGGGGAGCGTCCACCACGCCCATCACGCCGCCCATCACGCCGCCAGTTCCGCCCGTGCCGCCGGTCACGCCGCCCCCGCCGGCGGCCCCCCCGGAGCTCGCCGTGGCCGTGGCCGGCACCATCTGGTGGAACGGGCTGACGGCGGAACTGCGCATCAGCAACCGCAGCAGCCGCGACCTGGCGAGCTGGAGCCACACCTTCCGCTCCCCCCACCGGATCACCGGCAGCCCCTGGGGCGCCACGGTGAGCCGCGTCGACCTGGGCAACGGCCTGAGCGAGTACACCCTCCGCGGCAGCGGTTACGGGGCGGCCCTGAAGCCGGGGGCCACGGTGAGCGTGGGGTTCAACGCCAGCCAGGGGGTGGCGATCGGCAGCAGCGGCACGCTCACGGCGGAGCTGTTGCAGTCTCCCGTGGGGCCCGTGGTGCCGGTCACGCCGGTGCCACCGACGCCGGTGGTGCCGCCCACACCCGTGGTGCCGCCGGTAGTGGTACCCCCGACCCCACCGAACCCACCGGCCCCGCCGGTGGAGGGGGTCGCCGAGGCCCTGCGCCAGTCGATGCTGTTTTACGAAGCCCAGCGCTCCGGCGACCTCGACGAGGCGACTAACCGCATCCCCTGGCGCGGTGACTCGGGACTGCGCGACGGCCGCGACGGTGTGTACTTCGGCAGCCGCACGGCCGCCAACCTGCAGCAGGGCCTCAGCCTCGATCTCACCGGCGGCTATCAGGACGCCGGTGACCACGGCAAATTCGGCCTGCCCCTGGCCTACACCCTCTCCACCCTCTCCTGGGGGGGTCTGGCCTTCTCGCGCGGCTACGCGGCCGCCGGCCAGACGGAGGAGCTGCTCGATGCGGTGAAGTGGGGCACCGACTACCTGCTCAAGGCCCAGGGCACCGACGCCGCCGGTGCCACCACCTACTTCGTGGCCCAGGTGGGGAATGTGGCCGCGGATCACGCCCTCTGGAGCGCGCCGGAAACCCAGACCATCGCGCGGCCGGCGATGGCGGTGACCGCCGCCAAGCCCGGCTCCGACGTGGCCGCCGGCAGCGCCGCAGCCCTGGCCTCGGCCTCGATTCTCTTCCGCAGCAACGGCAACAGCGGCTATGCCGATACGTTGCTGCGCCGCGCCGAATCCCTCTACCGCTTCGCCGACACCTACCGCGGCCGCTATTCCGACAGCCTGCCGGAGATGCGCGACGCCTACAACTCATTCAGCGGCTATTACGACGAACTCAGCTATGGCGCGGCCTGGCTGGCGCGGGCGCAGGAGGCGGCCGGCGGCGATGGCAGCGCCTGGCGCGAGAAGGCCCTCGCCGTCTACCGGGGCAACGTGGGCGGCCTGGGCCGGGGCTGGACCACGAGCTGGGATGACGTCTCCTACGGCGCCGCCGTGCTGCTGGCCCAGGACACGGGCGATCAGCGCCTGCGCGACGATGTGACCGGCTGGCTCGACAGCTGGGTGCAGGGCACGAACGGCGTGCGCATCACCTCCGGCGGCCTGCGCTTCATCAGCCCGTGGGGATCGCTGCGCTACGCCGCCAACACGGCGATGGCCGCTGGGGTGGTGGCCGACAGCCTGATCGATCCGGGCGGCGCCTACAGCCGCCTGGCCCGCGACACGATCGGCTACATCCTCGGGGGCAACCCGCGGCAGTCCAGCTACGTGGTGGGCTACGGCCGCAACGCGCCCCAACAGCCGCACCACCGCGGCGCCTCGGGGGTGGGCTGGGAGGGCTTCCGCAACGGCCTGCCCAACGTGCACACGCTGAATGGGGCCCTGGTGGGCGGCCCGGGTTCGGCCAACGATTTCGACTACGCCGACCTGCGCAGCGACTACCAGCGCAACGAGGTGGCGATCGATTACAACGCCGGCTTCAGCGGCGCCCTGGCCTACCTCAATCAGCTGCCGCTGGCGTGAGCGGAGTGGGCGGGGTGGGCGGGGTGGGCGGGGGCAGCTCGAGGGCGATCGGGCCCAGCACCCCGCGGCGGAAGTCGTCGAGCAGGCGCTGGGCCATGCGGCCGGTGTCGCCGCTGGTGTGGCGGGCCGCCGCCGTCGCCAGCCAGGTTTCGGCATCCACCGCAACCCCGCCGGCATCCACCGCCGCGACCCCCGCGGGCGCCAGCACAGCCGAGGCCCCCAGGGGCGCCAGGGATGGCCCATAGCGCCCCTCCAACAACCCCGCTGCCACAGCCGCCGCCGGCACCGCCTCCAGGCTCGCCAGCCGCTGGATCAGGGCCAGCGCCACCGCCTCGCCGTCGTAGGCGGCCTGACCGATGTCGTCACAGAGGGCCAGGTGCAGGGCGGCCTCCTGGTCATCGAGCCGGGGGGGCAGCACGCCGGGGGCATCGAGCAGGTCGAGGTCCTGGCCGAGCCGCACCCAGCGCAGGCTGCGGGTGACACCGGCGCGGCGGGCGCTCTCCACCACCTTCTGGCGCACCAGCCGGTTGATCAGCGCCGACTTGCCCACGTTGGGGAAGCCGAGCACCAGCACCCGCACCGGCCGGGGGCGCATGCCGCGGGCACGCCGCCGGGCGTTGAGGTTCTCACCGGCGCGGATCGCCGCCTGCTGCAGCTGTTTGACGCCCGTGCCCACCTTGGCGTCACACCACCAGGGGGTGCGACCGGCGGCGCGGAACTGGCGGTCCCAGGCCAGGCGGGCCGCTTCGCTGATCATGTCGCGGCGGTTGAGCACCAGCAGGCGGGGCTTGCCGCGCATCCAGCGCTCCAGCCGCGGATGGCCGGTGGCCAGCGGGATGCGGGCGTCGCGCACCTCCAGCACCAGATCCACCTTCTCCAGGTTGGCGCTGAGGGATTTCTCCGCCTGGGCGATGTGGCCCGGGTACCACTGGATGGAGGGGGCCGCCGGGCTCAGGGAGGGCATCAGGGCACCACCAGCACCGGACAGGGCGCCAGCTGGATCACCCGGGCGGCGGTGCTGTGCTGGTCTTCCTCGAGGCTGATGCCCCGGGTGCCCATCACGATCACATCGGCGTTGACCTCATCGGCCACATCGCCGATCACGAAAGCGGGCTTGCCCGAGCGCTCGAAGACATCGCAGGCCAGGCCCGCCTCCGCAAACAGCGCCCGGGCCTGCTCCAGCACACGGGTGACGGTGGCGGGGTCATGCATCGCCCCCTCCTCTTCCTCCACCACCGAAAGCAGCACCACCCGGCTGCCGTGCTGGCGGGCGAGCTTGAGGGCCACCGCAGCGGTATCCATCGTCTGGCGGCTCTGGTCAACGGGGAACAGAACGGTCTGGAACATGGCGCGGGGACGGGAAAAGGGCAGCCGGCACCCACAGATCTAGCGCCGGCTGGCGCCCCTGCCCGCGACCTCGCGATCCCGGGGGGTTAATCTCCCCCAGTTTTCCCTGCCCGACTCCATGGCGAAGCGTTCCCTGGCCAGCCTCAGCGAAAGCGACCTGCGCGGCAAGCGCGTGCTGGTCCGGGTCGACTTCAACGTCCCCCAGGACGAAAGCGGCGCCATTACCGATGACACCCGCATCCGCGCGGCCCTGCCCACCATTGGCTTCCTGCGCGATCTCGGCGCCAAGGTGATCCTGGCCGCCCACTTCGGCCGGCCCAAGGGCCAGGTGAACGAAGGCATGCGCCTCACCCAGGTGGCGGCCCGCCTGAGCGACCTGCTCGGCGTGCCCGTGACCAAGACCGACAGCTGCATCGGCGAGGACGCCGAAGCGAAGGTGGCGGCCATGGCCGAGGGCGGCGTGGTGCTGCTCGAGAACGTGCGCTTCTTCGCGGAGGAGGAGAAGAACGACCCCGCCTTCGCCGAGAAGCTCGCCGCCCTGGCCGAGGTTTATGTAAACGACGCCTTCGGCGCCGCCCACCGGGCCCACGCCTCCACCGAAGGCGTCACCAAGTTTCTGAACCCCAGCGTGGCGGGCCACCTGATGGAGAAGGAACTGCAGTACCTGCAGGGCGCCATCGACGCTCCCAAGCGCCCCCTGGCGGCGATCGTGGGTGGCTCGAAGGTGAGCAGCAAGATCGGCGTGCTCGAGGCCCTGATCGACAAGTGCGACAAGATCCTGATCGGCGGCGGCATGATCTTCACCTTCTACAAGGCGCGCGGCCTTTCGGTGGGCAAGAGCCTGGTGGAGGAAGACAAGCTGGAGCTGGCCAAGGAGCTGGAAGCCAAGGCGGCCGCCAAGGGCGTTCAGTTTCTGCTGCCCACCGATGTGGTGCTGGCGGATGACTTCAAGCCCGAGGCCAACAGCCAGATCGCCAAGATTGACGCGATTCCCGATGGCTGGATGGGCCTCGACATCGGCCCCGATTCGCTGAAGGTGTTCCAGGAGGCCCTGGCCGACTGCAAGACCGTGATCTGGAACGGGCCGATGGGCGTGTTCGAGTTCGACAAGTTCGCCGCCGGCACCAACGGCATCGCCCACACCCTCGCCGAGCTGAGCGCCACCGGCACCATCACGATCATCGGCGGCGGTGATTCTGTGGCCGCGGTCGAGAAGGTGGGTGTGGCCGAAAAGATGAGCCACATCTCCACCGGTGGCGGCGCCAGCCTGGAACTGCTGGAGGGCAAGGTGCTGCCGGGCGTGGCCGCCCTGGACGAGGCCTGATTTCAGGCCCCATCCAGGGGCCTGCCCTCACCCCTCACCGCCGGGCGCACCGGGGCCACCGCCCGGGCCGCCCCGGCGGTTTTTCCATTCGGGGGCGGCGATGCCATTGCGCTCAAACAAGCTGCGCATGGCGGTGCGGTGCTGCTGGCGCTGCTGTTGCATGGCGCTGCGCTCCTCCCGCATGCAGGTGCGCAGGGCATCGCCATTGCTGGCGGCGGCGATGCAGCGCTCGCCGCGCTGCAGGATCACGGCGCGGGCCCGGTGATCCTGTAGGGCCTGCTGACGGAATTCGGGGAAGATTTTCTGCCACTGGGCCTGGGTGAGGCGTCCGCCGCCGCCGGGATCGCCCACGGGCTGGGCCAGGGCGGTGCCGGCGCTGAGGGCCAGGCTGAGGGCGGCGGCGAAGGCAGCCAGCGGGGAGGGAGAGGAAGTCATCGGGATCGGCCAGCTTTGGCCGGAAACGCAACAGGGTCAGCCTCGGGGACAGATCCGACTCAAGCCATACCGGCAGGCGGCGGGTTGTGACCGAATGTGACCGCATGGGGCGGCAGGGAGCGGCCCCGCAGGGCGATGGCAAAACCATCCGGCCCCTGCAGCCGCAGCAGGGACCCGCCGTGCTCGCTCGCGATCCGTTCGGCGATCGCCAGGCCCAGACCGCAATGGCCCGGATCACCGCGGGCCGGGTCGAGGCGCTGGAAGGGCTGGCGGGCCCGGCCCCAGGCCTCCTCCGGGATGCCCGCGCCGCGGTCCCACACCTGGATCTCGAAGCCCTGCCCCTCCGGAGGCGCTGACTCCGGCGCCCCCCCCGGCGGAGTCCAGGGGCGCAGCACCAGGCGCAGGGGCGGCTGGCCGTGGGCGCGGGCGTTATCGAGCAGGTTGGCGACAGCCCGCGCCAGGGCGGTGGGGCGGACGATGCGCTCCAGCGGCGGCAGATCCAGCGCCAGCGGTAACTCCACCCCGGCGGCCGCCTCCGCCAGCAGGTGCTCCAGTGGCACCAGCACCGCCGGCTCGGCCGCCTCGGCGCCCGCAAACACCAGGAACTGGCGGGTGATGCGCTCCAGCGCCACCAGATCCGCCTCCGCCCGCGCCAGCTCGCCGGCCCCCATCGGCGCCTCGGCCGCCAGGGCCAGGCGCAGCCGCAGGCGGGTGAGTGGGCTGCGCAGGTCGTGGCCGATGCCGGCGAGCATCGTGGAGCGCTCCTGGCTGGCCGCCTGCAGCCGCTCCACCATGGCGTTGAAGCGACCGGTGAGGGCCCGCACCGCCCGGGTGCCGCGGGCGGGCAGGGCGGCAGGGCGCGCCTCCAGGCCCACGTCGGCGAGGGCGGCCTCCAGCTGGCGCAGGGGCCGCTGCACCTCCAGGGCCAGGTAGAGCAGCATCCCGGCCAGGGAGCCGCCGGCCAGGCCGAGACCCAGCAGCAGCGGATCGGGGGGCCAGGCGTGCCAGGGCGGCAGGGGCACAAACAACCACACCCGCTCCAGCTCCAGCGAGGAAGCCATCTCCACCCACACACCGCGCGGCCGACCGACGCTGGGCCAGACCACCGGACAACTCGGCAGGCGGCGACAGAGTTCGGCCCGCAGGCGCTCGGCCTGGCGCCGCAGGAGGCGATCGGCCGGGCGGCGTTGACTGCTGGCCTCCAACTGCGGCCGCACCCCCACCGCCAGGCGCATGCCCCCCAGCTCCGCCAGCGCCGCCGGGCTGAAGCGCTCCAGCGCCACCTCCCCCAGCAGCAACCGGCCGGCCACCTCCGAGCCCAGCTGGCGCAGGCGGGTCTGCTCGAGCCGGCGGGCGAACAGGGTTTCGAGCAGCAGCAGGCTCAGGGCGGCGGCGCCGAGCGCGGCGGCGGCATAGGCCAGCCGGGGCCGGCGGCGCGCCTCAGTGGGCGCGGGGGCGGCCATCGGGGACAAACACATAGCCGTAGCCCCAGACCGTCTGCACGTAGCGGGGCCGGGATGGATCGGGCTCGATCAGGCGGCGCAGCCGCGATACCTGCACGTCCATGCTGCGGCTATCGGTGTCGCTATCGGGGCCGCGGGCCAGCTCGATCAGGCGCTCACGGGAGAGGGGCCGCTGGGGATGCTGCACAAAGGCCGCCAGCAGGGCGAATTCGCCGCTGGTGATCGCCAAGGGCTGGCCGGCACGCTCCAGGGTGCGGGTGGCCAGATCCACCTCGGCATCGCCGAAGCGGATGCGCTCCCCCTCCGGCAGCGGCGCCCCGGTGCCGAGGCGACCGCGGCGCCGCAGCACCGCCTCGATGCGGGCGGTGAGCTCCCGCGGCAGGAACGGCTTGGCCAGGTAGTCGTCGGCGCCCTGCTCCAGGCCGATAATGCGGTCGACCGCATCGGCGCGGGCGGTAAGCATCAGCACCGGCAGGTCGTCGTCGGCGTCGCGCAGGCGCCGCAGCAGGGTGAGGCCATCGTCGCCGGGGAGCATCAGGTCGAGCACCAGCACATCGGGGCGCTGGCTCTGCAAGCGCGCCATCAGCTGGACGCCATCGGCGAGGGTGCGCACGTCGTAGCCCTGCTGACCGAGGTAAGTGGCGAGCATCTGACGGATCTCGGCGTCGTCGTCGACCACCCAGACGCGGTGCTTTCGGCCGGGCGGGCTGGGCATGGCCGCCGGCTCAGAGCTCGAGGGAACGCCGGTCGGCCACCACCCGAACCCGCTTGGCGGCGCTCACCACCCCGCGCGGATGCACCAGCAGCACCGCCCAGGTTTGCGAGCCGGGGGTGAGGGGGGCCTGCACCGTTTTGAAGAGGCCGCCACCGCCCAGGGCGCCCAGCTCCATGGTGGGGCTCTCCATCGCCGCCACCTGCTCGGGGGTGAGGGCCGTGATGCCGCCGGCGGTGAGGGCACCGTCGAGGGGCTCATCAAAGATCACATCCACGTCGTAACGCTGGCCGGTGAGCACGGCGTCGGGGATCAGCACGCTCACGGGCGGCGCCTGCTCACCGCTGCGCACGATCGACTGCTCGCGCAGCACCGTTTGGCCCGTGAAGCGGGTGCCATCGCTCTGCAGCTGCAGCCACTGCTCGCCATCGAGCCGGAAAGTGCTGGCCCCCTGGCGGCGGGTGCCGCTCACCTTCAGGCTCACGGTGGGGCGCCCGTCGCGCAGCGGCGCGCCGGCACTGACCCGCCATTGGAGGTCGGGGAACTGGTCGCGGAGCTGGCGGCGGCGGGCGAGCAGCTCCGGCGGATTGAGCCCCGGGCCCTTTTGCAACAAGGCCTCCAGGCCGTCGTCGCCGGAGGCATTGAGCGCGGCCTCCAGGGCCGGCAGGGGCAGCGCCGCGGGGCTGGCGGCCCGGGCAGGCGTCGGGGCCAGCGCCGCGGACAGAACCGCCGGCAGCACCCCCGTGAGTGCCAACAAGGCGCCCAGCAGCGCGGCGGGAAGCGGGCGGGGCGAAGCCATCGGCGCGGGGCGGC
This sequence comes from Synechococcaceae cyanobacterium, assembly GCA_947442825.1. Lineage (GTDB taxonomy): Bacteria > Cyanobacteriota > Cyanobacteriia > PCC-6307 > Cyanobiaceae > Cyanobium. The sequence continues at coordinate 7,695 of CANEWU010000003.1, read as the reverse complement.
GGGGTCGTGAATGGCTTTTAAGTTAGGCGCGCCGCCCCCTGCCGCCACCCCAAGCCGCCCATGCCGACGCTATTGATCGCCGCCAGCGGCACCGGTGGCCATCTGTTTCCGGCCCTGGCGGTGGCGGAGGCCCTGCCCCCCGACTGGCGGGTGCAGTGGCTGGGGGTGCCGGACCGGCTGGAGCGCCAGCTGGTGCCCAGCCTGTACCCGATGCACTTCGTACGGGCTGGTGGGCTGCAGGGGCGGGGCCTGCGCAAGCTGTGGAACCTCGTGCAGCTGCTCACCGCCACGCGGGTGGTGCGGCGGCTGATCCGGCGGGAGGGGATCACGGCGGTGTTCAGCAGTGGCGGCTACATCGCGGCGCCGGCGATCCTGGCGGCCCGCTGGTGCGGCGTGCCGGTGGTGTTGCACGAGAGCAATGCGGTGCCCGGCAAGGTGACAAGGCTGCTCGGACGCCTATGCAGCCACGTGGCGGTGGGGCTACCCGAGGCGGCGGAGCGGCTGCCGCGCTGCCGACCGCTGGTGACCGGCACACCGGTGCGCCACGACTTCCTCGAACCAGCCCCGCTGCCGGACTGGGTGCCGACGGGCGAGGGCCCCCTGCTGCTGGTGATGGGCGGCAGCCAGGGGGCGGTGGGCCTGAACCGGATGGTGCGACCCCTGCTGCCGAAGCTGGCGGCCGCGGGCTGCCGCGTGGTGCACCTCACCGGCAGCAACGACCCGGAGGCGGGCCAGCTCCAGCTGCCGCAGGTGGTGGAGCGCCCCTTCAGCGACGAGTTGCCCGGCCTGCTGCAGCACTGCGACCTGGCGATCAGCCGCGCCGGAGCCGGCAGCCTCAGCGAATTGGCGGTGTGCGGCACGCCGGCGATCCTGGTGCCCTTCCCGGCCGCCGCCGACCGCCACCAGGACGCCAACGCCAACGCCGCCGCCGCCCTCGGCGCCGCGGTGATCGTGTGGCAGCACGGTCCGGAGGGCACGGCGCTGGCGGAGGCGGTGGAGCGGCTGCTGGGGCCACGCCTGCGGGGGGAAGCGGGGCCTGACGATCCGCTGCAGGTGCTGCGGGCCGGCATGGAGCGGCTGGCGGTGCGCGACGCCGACCGGGAGCTGGCGGAGCGGATCACGGCGCTGGCGGCAGGCTTCTAGCTTTGAACCGCAAAGAGAGTGAGATCGGGAGTCGACTCGAACGCGCTGACATCACTTCCCGATTCCTCCAGCCAATCCATCAAGTGCATCCAGCTTTTTAGAGCCTTCTCACAGGCCTGTTGAAGACGGAAACCGAGGCTGCTTTCGCGGAAGCCCGAGAGCTCCACCATGCGCTGCACCTCCTCAAGAGCGGACCTGGGCTTCAGGGATGGCTGCTGCGATCGCTGCGGCTATCGCGCTGATCCGCGGGTCGATCGGGATGGCGGCCGTGGTGGAGGGTGCTGCTGTCATAGGGGAACCAGCTTCACTCCAATGTACCAAGACTAACCTGAGAGATGTAGAGCTGTCGCACGCCTGATGAGTTTCCCACGGAACTCAAAGGGGGAAGTGAATCTGTGGTGGCAGGTCAGGTGCATGGCGGTGTTAGCTGCTCATCACACGGACTCGGGGAGCTGGTGCTCCACGAAGCAGACAATCGACGCTGAGATCCTCATCAATAATCGGCCGGTGCACGCCAAAACCACCACCGGCGACTTGCCAGTGATCACGCTCCTTTTGAGACGCATGCAACAGTCTTGGCTAGCAAGTGATTGGAACGAAATAGCTCTGCCGTCCTCAATCTCGACAACAAGAACGTCGTCTGCAGAACTCACATTCATGACACGCGCCCCAGGATTCACCATGAAACTCCTCACATACTTATTCCAGCATAGCCCTGTTGGCACTAACAAGCTGCTCAATGTCTCGAAGCTCTGCTGCCTTGAACCCCAGACCTGAAGCCAGCGCGACAAGATTTAATCACATCTTGCAGTTTGCCCGATCACGATCAACGTGAATATGGGGAGGCTCACTTCATTCATGGCTATGGAAATAGACCCGGTATGGCCTAATCCGCAGGATTTCGGCACCGCCACCAGGAGACCTTCTCCAGGCCCACCCAGGATTGGCATCTGATAAAGCCATGCCGCCCCTGAGTGGCAGGCAGATCGCTTGGGTGGCGCAGCATAGGGCTGCCGTAGGTCTGTCCACTCAAGGGGGCTGTTAGTCCCTACCCATACCTTCTTTTTGGAGGAGAGCCATTTAATCATGCCTACATCTTGGCGGAAAATCCCTACATTTGCAACTTAATGCTAGCTTAATCATTCGCGATCATGGCAGAAAAAGAACAATCACTATACGAAGGAGACGGAGAATCCGATCTTTGTTTCACTACAAGAATGTCTCACTTCTGGCCCCCTCAAAAAGCTGCCCGTCCATCTATTGCGAGATGGATGTTCAGCACTAAATATAGGTCTTTGCGGGCTGGTCTTCTGTCTAGACCCTGTGTGTTGAAGCACTCTGTTGCATAGTGAGGCCAAAAGCGCTTCTTTGATTGAAGCCGAAAAGATTATCAGAAAATAGTTTACTGGAGATACAAATGACGCAATGGGGATGACCGACAGTATTCATTAGCACTCCAAAAGTGGTTTCCCGTGGGCTCGGGTTGATTGGCTCCTACTACGATACAGAAAGCAAAACTGAATCCCCCGACTAAAGAAGCAAGGCATAACAGTACAAAGCAGATCACTGCCACAAATCTTGTAACACGTTTACGTTGCCTGGGGAGGGCTATAGTGGTAACAAAAATTGCGACAAGCAGGCCAGACAATACCAGCAAAAGTGGCACTGAAAGGAGCACTGCAAACGGCAGCGTCAATATCAACAGGAAAAGGCCCAAAATCAGATAGAACCTATAGCACAATAAGCCTGAGTCAAGCGTCTAGGGGCGTCGGCATGCACCTGTCTACGCTGTTTATTGCCTGTCTTGGCTCAGGTTTTTTCTTGAGGCTTGGCTTTATTGAGACGGCTCTTCACTATACAACATTGTCCTGCCTTTTGGCCGGGCAAGGCAGTGAGCCTGGTCCCTTGCCTCCTTCAAATTGCCTGCCAAGAGGAGGCAGTCACGCAAGCCGTAGTCATTCCGTGTTTGATCTCCATCCAGTGAGTCGCGAGAGATAGCTCAGCATGGATCTGTGATTCCTGAGTTGGCGGGGATCGCACCTCACCCCAGGCGACGCACCCTTATCAAAAACAACCTGCCGAACCACAACACCTAACCGCGCATACTACACCGCCGCAGCCCCTCAATCACCCTGCTGTTGCCAACCCGATCGAGCAGCGCCAGCCGCAGCCACTGAGGGCCAAGCCCCTCGAAGGAGCGGCAATCCCGCACCAACACCCGCTCCCGCTTCTCAAGGGCGCAGCGCAGCGGCTCCAGCGACCCCTCGCCGCGCAGCAACAGGAAATTGGCCGCCGAGGGCAGCGGCTCCAGCCCTGGAATCGTCGCGAGTTGCGCCGCCAGCCAGGCGCCCTCGCGGGCGGTCCAGGTCTGCACGCGCGTCTGCCAGCGCGCGAAGCCCTCCCCATCGGCCAGCAACTCAACCCCCGCCAGCGCCGCCAGGCCGTTCACCGGCCAGGGATCGCGCCAGCGTCCCCAGCGATCCAATCGCTCCGGTGCCGCCAGTGCATAGCCGAGGCGCAGTCCGGCGATGGCCAGCAGCTTGGTGAGGCTGCGGATCACCACCAGCCCGGGGTGATCGGCGAGCAGCGGGATCAGCGACTGTTTCTCGCCATCGGGCACCAGCGGCAGGAACGCCTCATCGACGATCACCAGCGCGAAACGCTCCAGCAGCGGCTCCAACGAATCCCGACTCCACAGCTGGCCGGTGGGGTTGTGGGGATTGGTGATCCAGAGCGTCGCCGCGGGCTCGATCGGATCCGGCGGCGGGGCCGGGAACGGCTGGGGGAAGGCGGCTCCCCAGTGCAGCGGCAGGGGCAGCGGGCGGGTCGCACCGCCCCAGCAGGCAAGGGCGCGGCCGTAATCGGCGAAACCCGGGGCGGGCAGCAGGCTCACGCCAGCGGCGGCGGCATCGCGGGCCGCCCAGGTGAACAGCTCGGCCGCTCCGTTGCCGGGCAGCACCGCGGCCGGATCCACGCCATGCAGTGCCGCAAGGGCGCCGCGGAGGGCGTGGTAGTCGCGGTCGGGGTAGTCGCGCAGGGCCGGGCCGGAGATGCCGCGTTTCAGGGACCGCACCAGGACCGCAGGCGGGCCGAAAGGCACCAGCGAGGCGCTGGCATCAAGAATCTCTTCGGGGCGGCAGCCGAGCCTTCGGGCCACCGCCTGGCGGTTGCCGCCATGGATTTCAGGCGACGTCTCCGGGGGCAACGGGGCAGGGCCGCAGGGAATCCGCCAGGCTAGGCGGGTTGCCTGTGCCCGTGGCCGCCTCCCCCCTCCAACCCGTGATCGCCTCGATCAGCCGCGTGTTGCTCGGCAAGGAGCGGCAGGTGCGCCTGGCCCTGGCCTGCCTGCTGGCCCGCGGCCACCTGCTGATCGAAGACCTGCCCGGCGTGGGCAAAACCACCCTGGCGGAGGCGTTGGCCCGCAGCTTCGCCCTCGACTTCCGCCGCGTCAGCTTCACCAGCGACCTGCTGCCGGCCGATCTCACCGGCGTCAACGTGTTCGATCCGACCACGGGGCAGTTCCAGTTCCGCCCCGGCCCGCTCTTCGCCCAGGTGCTGTTGGCCGATGAGATCAACCGCGCCAGCCCCCGCACCCAGAGCGCCCTGCTGGAGGCGATGGCGGCGGGGCGGGTGAGCGTGGACGGCACCAGCCATGCGCTGCCTTATCCCTTCCTGGTGATCGCCACCCAGAACGGCCTCGACCAGGGGGGCACCGCGCCTCTGCCGGAATCCCAGCTCGATCGCTTCCTGATGCGCCTGAGCCTCGGTTTCCCGGAGCGCGGGGCCGAGCGGGCGCTGCTGCAGGGGGAGGCGGAGCGTCCCGACGGGCTGCAGGCCTCCCTCAGCCCCGACGATCTGCTGCGGCTGCAGGAGCAGGCGGCGGCCGTGCATGCCAGCCCCGCCCTGCTCGATTACGTGCTCGACCTACTGGCCCGCAGCCGCGACGGCAGCCAGCGGGGCTTTCCCCTCTCCCCCCGCGCCGGCCTGGGCCTGCTGGCGGCCGCCCGCGCCTGGGCGCTGATCGAGGGCCGCAGCCACGTGCTGCCCGACGACGTGCAGGCGGTGCTGTCCCCCGTGTGCGAACACCGGCTGGATGGGGGCCAAGCCGGGGGCGGGGCGGCGGAGCTGAGCCGCCAGCTGCTGAGCGGCGTGGAGAGCTTGCGCTGATGGAGTTCGGCCGCCCGCTCCAGGGGGCACAGGTGCAGCTGGGGCTGCGCACCCTTTACATCGTGCCCACGCGCTTCGGCTGGCTCTGGCTGGGGGCCACCGCCGGGTTGCAGCTGCTGGGGATCCAGATGCAGCGCAACGGCCCGCTGCTGCTCAGCTTCCTGATGCTGGGCCTGTTCCTGCTGACCCTTCACCTCACCCACCTCAACCTGCAGGGGCTGGAGCTGGCCTGCGCAGACCCCCCACCGGGCTTCGCCGGCAGCCCACTGGCCTACCCCCTGCGGCTGCGCAACCGCAGCCGCTGCGAAGGGCTGCAGCTGGGCTTCGAGCCGGGGCCGGGGGGCGAGGGGTTGACGGCACCCCGCAGCCTCGATCCCGGCGTCCACGAGCTGACGGTGGCCTGGAATCCGGCGCGGCGGGGATGGCACAGCCCCGGCTGCCTGCGGCTGCAGACCACCGCCCCGCTGGGGCTGTTCATCTGCTGGTCGCGCTGGCGTCCGACGGTGCCGCAACTGATCTACCCGGCGCGGCGGCAGGGCCCGGTGCAGGCGCTGCCGCCCGAGGGCGGACCGGAGGACGGCCCGCTGCGGGAGGGGCGGCGGCGGGAGGGCAGCGAGGAGTGGCACGATCTGCGCCCCCACCGCCCAGAAGACGCCCCCAGCCGGCTGGCCTGGACGCTGCTGGCCCAGGGCCGGGGCAGCTTCAGCAAACGCTTCGCCAGCCCCGGCGATCCCCCGCCGCTCCTGGCCCCCGACCCATCGGTGGCGCTGGAGCAGGCGATGGAGCACCTGAGCGAGCGGATCTGGCGGCTGCACGGCGAGGGGGCGGCCTACGGGCTGGCGCTGGCGGGCGTGCCGATCCCCATCGGCCGCGGCGCCGCCCACCGCGACCGCTGCCTGGCGGCCCTGGCCCAGTGTCCGTGAGATGGCTGACCATGGGCTTGCTGGCGCTCGCCCTGGTCGCAGTGCCGTGGTCCCAGCCGCTGGGCGCCCTGGCGATCGGCCTGGCGGTGCTCACCGCCCTGAAGCTGGCGGAGGCCCGCAGCGTCCGCGAGCGGCGCCTGGTGGGGCTGCTGCAGCTGTTCTGCGCGGGGCTGCTGGCCTCACTCCAGGCCGACCTGGCGGGCAGCCTGCTGCAGGGCCTGGCCGCCCTGTTCGCCCTGGCGGGGCTGCTGGCGCTGGAGCTGGGGGAGGGCCTGGGCTGGCAGGTGATGCTGCGGCGCAGCGCCCAGCTGGTGCTAGCGGCGCTGCCGATGGCGCTGGTGCTGTTCCTGCTGCTGCCCCGGCTGGGGCCGTTCACGGTGGTTGAGGGCGGTCGGGGGGTGGGGGCCACCACCGGGCTGAGCGACACCCTCGATCCCGCCGGCATCGCCGAACTGGCCACCAGCCAGGCCCCGGCGGCGCGGGTGGCCTTCCCGCAGGGGGATCCGCCGCCAGCGGGGGATCGCTACTGGCGGGTGCTGGTGCATGGGCAATTCGACGGCCGCCGCTGGAGCGCTGCCGAACCCCGCCGCAGCCCGCGTCCGCCGCGGCCGCCCGCCCCCCCCTCGGCCGGCACTGGCGCCGACGCCATGGCGGGCAGCCCCCAGCTGTGGCTGGTGGAGCCGAGCGGCCTGCCGCCGGTGCCCTGGAGCGGCCGCGGCCGCCCCCAGAACCCCGACCTGCGCATCGACCCCCTGGGCCAGCTGCGCCATAGCGGCTCCTCCGGCCTGCGGCGCGTGTACACCGTGCACGACGACGGCCGCCCCGCCGCCTGGGCCTCGCGCCCACCCGACCTGTTCGACCAACAGCTGCCGCTGGGGACCAACCCACGCCTGGAGGCCCTGGGCCGCCAGTGGGGCACCCTGGCGACGCCCGAGCAGCGGCTGGCGGCAGCGGAGCGCTGGTTCCGCAGCCAGCCGTTCCGCTACACGCTCCGGCCCGGCACGCTGCCAGGGCGGGCGCCCCTCGACACGTTTTTGTTTGAGCGACAGGAGGGATTCTGCGGCCACTACGCCAGCGCCTTCACCGCCCTGATGCGGGCGGCGGGCGTGCCGGCCCGGGTGGTGAGCGGCTACCGGGGCGGCGACTGGGTGGTGCCGCTGGGGGGCAGCGGCTACATCGACATCCGCCAGGGGAACGCCCACGCCTGGAGCGAGGTGTGGCTACCCGAGCAGGGCTGGCGGCCGGTGGATCCCACCAGCTGGGTGCCGGCGCCGCTGGAGGAGGGGGGCGGGGCGAGCACCGGAGCCCTGCGCTGGGTGCAGCATCAATGGTGGGGCCTGGATCTGGCCTGGACCCGCCTGTGGCTGAGCTACGACCCACAGGGGCAGGAGGCGCTGCTGCAGCGGCTGCTGGGGGAGCGGCGGCAGTGGTTGGGGGCGCTGGTGCTGGTGGGGCTGGCCCT
>CANEWU010000002.1 GCA_947442825.1 Synechococcaceae cyanobacterium | reverse complement strand
CAGCGCAGCGGCTTCGGCGGCCGCCACGCCAGCCTCGATCGCGGCAACCGGCGCCCCGACGGTGGTTGGAGTCGCCGGGTTGCTGATGGGGACCGGGCGCGCCGCCAGTTCGACCGCGCCCGCCGCGACATCGATCGCCGAGATCTGGAGCGCCGCGGCCGCCGCTGGGCCAACGATGGCCTCGCCGATATCGACCGCGACCGCGTGCGGCGCAGCTTCGATCGGGCCGACCGTCAGTGGGACCGGGCCCGTCGCGAGGTGCGCAACCTCGACCTCGACAACCTCGATCGGCGTGTCGATCGCGCCCTCGACCGCGGCGTGGACCGCGCCGTAGACCGCGCCCGCCACTGGCCCGGTTGGGTGCGCCCTGGCTGGGCGGTGGCCCGACCCTGGCGTACCGGCTGGTACGGCGACTGGAATCGACCGCCGTGGAGCTGGTGGGGCGGACGCTCGCTCGCCTGGGGGGTGACGAGCCTTGCCACTGCCGCGGCGATCAATGCCGCGGTGGACGACGCGATTGCCGCCAGCCGCCCCACGATCACGGTGGCCGATGCGGGGTACAGCCTCTTTGTGAACAGTGTTTCCCCAAGCGGGGAGGAGAAGGTGACCTTCACCGCCGCCACCGGCGATACGCGCTTCGAGGCCCAGGCCGACTGCAGCAAGGGGGAACTGAACGGCCGCGAGCCTGCCGGTGCCGCCCAGGCGGAGCTGGTGAATGCGGCCTGCCAGGTGGCCTACGGCCGCTGAGGGCGGCCGCCGCGCAGCCGCAGGCCCGCCCCCAGCAGCGCCAGAGCCAGCAACGGCAACTCCCCCCAGCGGGCATAGGGCGTCAGGGTGGTCCGCTGGTAGAGGGTCATCACCGCGCTGGCGCTGCGACCGGCGGGCAGCCGTTCTCGCAGCTGGCCCCTGGCATCCATCACCAGGCTCGGTCCGGTGTTGGCGGCGCTGACCAGCCAGCGCCCGCTCTCGATCGCCCGCAGCTGCGCCAGGGCTGAGAACTGGCCCTGCAGCAGGGCGGGATAGGGGTCGAGATTGGCGCTGGCCAGCAGCCAGCGGGCGCCATCCCGGCTGGCGGTGGCCAGGGCGCTGCCATCGGAGAGCTCGTAGCAGATCGCCACGCCCACCGGCCCCGCCGGCCGCTCCAGCAGCCGCGAGGCGGGCCCCGGCTCCACCCCGCCCACCGCCGAGAGGCCGCTCCAGCGCAGCAGCCCCGCCAGCGGCACCCATTCCCCGAGGGGCACCACCCGGTGCTTGTCGATCCAGCCCTCCGGCTCCTGGGCCCCAACGGCGAAGCGCAGGAGGCTGCTGCGGAGCTCCTCTCCCTCCTGGCGGAAGCCGCCGCTGAGCACCTCCACCGGCGCCGGCGCGGGCAACCGCTGGCCGGTGCTCAGGGCCCCCTCCGGCAGGATGAGGCTGCTCACGGAGTCCGCCGCAGCCAGCTGGGCCTGGGCCTGCCCCAGCTGGCGGAGCAGCCGCCGCTGTTCCGCCGCGCTGAACTTCTGGCGGGTGGGGATGGCCGGCTGCAGCACCAGCAGCCGTTCGCGCGGACCTTCCTCCGCCGCCGTGGCCAGGGCCGCCATTCCCCCGAGGTGGCCGCCGAGCACCAGCAGCAGCGCCAGGGCCACGGCGGCGCGGCGCCGCGCGGGGGCCGCCACCGCCCGCCAAAGGGCCCAGCCGATGGCCAGCTGCAGGGCGGCCACCAGGCCGGCCCCACCCACGGCCGCCAGCCCCGCCAGGGGGCGGTCCGTGGGTAGGGGGGCCGCCCCCAGCCCGATCCAGAACAGCGGACCGCGTGCCAGGTTCACCTCCGCCAGCCCCCAGAGGGCTGCCCCCAGCAGGGCGGTGGCGGGACGGGCCGCATCGAGCCGCCGCATCAGCACCACCCAGAGCAGTACCAGCAGCCCGCCGCAGCTGCCCACCAGCAGCCAGAGCAGTACGCAGACGGGCAGGCTCAGAGGCCCGGGCACACCGATCCAGTCGAGCGGATGCAGCCACAGGAGCCAGCGATGGCTTGCCAGCACCGCCGTCAGCCCCCAGAGGAAGGCGCCGGCCGCCCACGGCCGGCCGGCCGTGGGCGGAGAACCGGCCAGGGCCCAGAGCACGGCCAGCGCGGCCCAGAGCAGGGGCAGCCAGCCCAGAGGCGGCAGCGCCAGGCCCGCCGCCGTGCCCGCCGCCAGAACTGCCGTCAGGGTCAGGGCCCCGCGCCGCCGACGGTCATTGCCCATGGCCGTGTCGCGCAGGACGCGCCAGGCTGCCTGTGGTGACACGCAATCCCTCCTGACCATGGACCAGGGCAATCTGCTGCAGATGTTGCTGCTGCGCGGCCTCGGCACCACCTCTCTGGTGGCCGACCGCCTGCGGTATGTGAGCCAGGAGTGGGTGAGCAGCGGCCGCCTCGACCCCACCCACGCCTCAGCGCTGGTGGAGGACGTGATGCGCGCCCTGCGGGGCGATTCGCCGGAGGTGGAGCAGCAGGCCGAGCGCCAGCTGGAGCGCAACCGCGACCAGCTGCTGCAGGACCTCGGCCTCGCCCGCCAGCGGGAGATCGATGAGCTGCGCGGTCGCCTCGACCGGCTGGAGCGGCAGATGCGCCAGGGCGGCGGCGGAGCGGGCCCCGCGGCCGGTGGTCTCTCGGACACCGACTTCCCGCCGGACTGAGTCGCCTGACTGGGCCGCCTGACTGGGTCGCCGGACCCTGCCAGAATTCCTCAGTTCCGGTCCTGCCTCGATGCGCGAGATCCTGATCAGCTCGGCGGTCTGCGTGGCCTGCCTGCTGGTGGCCCTGGTCAGCCAGCTGGTGTCCCCTTCCACGGTGGTCGCCGCAGCCCCTCCCCAATCCGCCGCCCCAGCCGCGGCCGTGGCCCCTGCCTTCGGCGCCCAACCCGCGCTCGCGGGAGCCAGTGCGGCGCCCGCTGCGGTGGCCCCGGCGATCGCCGCTCCACTCGAGCTCGACCCCGACGACCCCAACCCCGCCCTCTTCACCATGGCCCCCGATAGCCCCGCCCCTGAGACCGATCTGGTGGCGGGTGCCGCCGCCCTCGGCGGCCCCCTGGAGGCCAGCCCCGAGCGGGTCACCGAGAGCGGCCTGCGCATCACCGATCTGGTGGTGGGCGAGGGGCCTGAGGCCGTGGCCGGTCAGGGGGTGGTGGTCAACTACCGGGGAACCCTTACCGATGGCCGCGAGTTCGACAGCAGCTACGGCCGTGGTCCGTTCCGCTTTCCCCTTGGCGCCGGCCGGGTCATCCGTGGCTGGGATGAGGGCGTGGCGGGGATGAAGGTGGGCGGCAAGCGCAAGCTCGTGATCCCTCCCGACCTGGGCTACGGCTCCCGCGGAGCCGGCGGCGTCATCCCCCCGGACGCCACCTTGATCTTCGAGGTGGAACTGCTGGAGGTTGGCGGCTGAACCGCCCCATCCGGCCCGGAAGGCGATCGTTAGGATGCCGCCGCCGGGCCGGCCCCCCTCCGGTTCCCCCACCGCATAAATCGACGTTCCATGGCCTTCACGCTGCCCGAACTGCCCTTCGGCCCCACCGAACTCGAGCCCCACATCACGGCAAACACCCTCGGGTTCCACCACGGCAAGCACCACGCCGCCTACGTCACCAACCTCAACAAGCTGGTCGAAGGCACCGACCTCGACGGCAAGAGCCTGGAGGAGGTGATCCTGGCCTCCGCCGGCGACGCCAGCAAGGCCGGCATTTTCAACAACGCCGCCCAGGTCTGGAACCACACCTTCTACTGGCAGTCGATGAAGCCGGCAGGCGGCGGCCAGCCCAGCGGCGCTCTGCTTGAGAAGATCAACGCCGATTTCGGCAGCTTCGATGCCTTCGTGGAGGCCTTCAAGACCGCCGGTGCCACCCAGTTCGGCAGTGGCTGGGCTTGGCTGGTGCTCGACAACGGCACCCTGAAGGTCACCAAGACCCCCAACGCCGATCTGCCGTTGGCCCATGGCCAGAAGGCCCTGCTCACCATGGATGTCTGGGAGCATGCCTATTACCTCGATTATCAGAATCGCCGGCCCGATTACATCAGCACCTTCCTCGACAAGCTGGTGAACTGGGATTTCGCCGCTGCCAATCTGGCCGCAGCCTGATCCGGCTCCCGTCGGGGCGAGGTCCATCGCCGCGCCCCGGCTTTTCCCCCCAGGAGGCAGACCTGCCTCCGGTTCACCCCTAGGCTGGGCTTCGCTGCTGCCGAGCCGCCTTGCCCATGGATCTGTTGGTTGATGTGCTGCTTCTGTTGGCGGCAGTGATGCTGATTGATCGCAGCAACACCGACCGCGACGAAGTGTGGCAGCTCTGCCTGCGCATTCTGGCGGTGATGTCCGTGTTGGCCGTGATCACCAGCGAGCGCGGCTTGCCGCTGGCTGTGTTGTTGCTGGGCTTTGCCCTCTGGCTTCCCGGAGCCGCCCGTGTGGAGCGGGCCCTCGATGCCGCTCTGCACAACCTGCCGGGGAGACGGGAGCCGCCGGCATGAACCACGACGGTCCGGATCTGATCGAGTTGATCTTCGTGGCCTTCGTGCTGGCAGGGATCTCCTACAGCCTCACCCACTGAGGGCCAGCCTCCGGAAGAATCGCCCCCGGCGGGATCCACATGGCGTCGCCGTAGGAAAAGAAGCGGTAGCCGTTGGCAATCGCCTCGCCATACAGACCAAGCAGGCGCCGCCGGCCGATCAAGGCGCTCACCAGCAGCAGCAAGGAACTGCGCGGCAGGTGGAAATTCGTGAGCAGCCCCTGCACCAGGGAGAAGCGGAAGCCCGGCTGGATCACCAGATTCACCGGTCCGGTGTGCGGCACGAGCTGGCCCCCGTGCAGTGCCGCCACCCCCTCCAGGCTGCGCACCGTGGTGGTGCCGATGGCGATCAGGCGGCCGCCGCGGGCCCGGCAGGCCTCCACCGCCGCCACCAGATCGGGGCTCACCTCCACCCATTCGCTATGGAGCTCCAGGCTGCCCAGATCCTCCTGTTCCACCGGCCGGAAGGTGCCCAGGCCCACGTGCAGCGTCACCGTGGCGAGGCGGACCCCGCGCTCCTGGAGGGCGGCGAGCAGCGCATCGCTCAGGTGCAGGCCGGCGGTGGGGGCGGCCACCGCTCCGGGGCGCGCGGCGTAGCGGGTCTGGTAGCGCTCGGCGTCGCTGGCGTCGTGGGCGTGGATGTAGGGGGGTAGGGGGATGGCGCCGTAGCGCACCAGCAGGGGCTCCAGGCGGGCCGCGTCAAGGCAGTCGGCCGGGAAGGCGATGCGATGGCCGCCTGTCGCTGGATCGCGCTCGAGCACCTGCAGCGACAGCGGCGGTTCCCCGGCCGCCTCCACGGTCAGCCATTCGCCCGGGCGCAGCCGTTTCGCGGGACGGGCCAGGCAGAGCCAGTGGCCGGCTTCGCCGCAGGGTTCGAGCACGAGCACCTCCACCGCTCCGCCACTGGCCCGTCGCGCCGCCAGCCGGGCGCGCAACACGCGGGTGTCGTTGACCACCAGAAGGTCGCCGGTACGCAGTTCGTGCTGGAGATCCCACACCGTCAGGTGGCGGGCGTCGGTGGCGGCCCCGGGGGGCTCAACCGCCAGCAAGCGTGCAGCGTGGCGAGGCTCCACCGGCCGCTGGGCGATGCGCCCGTCGTCGAGCGGGAAGTCGTAGCTGGACAGGCGCAGATCCGCCGGGTCGATCACGTTCGAGGGTGGTGGCTCAGAGGGCGAGGCTCTCGGGGGCGGTTTCGATCAGCTCCGCCAGATCCTTGAGGAAGGCGGCGGCGTGGGTGCCGTAGATCACGCGGTGGTCGCAGGTGAGGTTCACCTGCATCTGGCGCTTCACCGAAATCGAGCCATCCTTGCCGGCCACCACGGCGGGACGCGACGCCGCCACCGCCAGGATCGCCCCGGTGCCCGGCGGCAGGATCGCGTCGAAACGATCGACGCCGAACATGCCCAGGTTGGAGAGGGTGAAGGTGCCGGTGCTGTATTCCTCAGGCTTGAGCTGCTTGCTGCGGGCCCGGCTCACGAGATCGGCCCAGCTGCGGGAGAGGGCATAGAGGTCGGTGCGGTCGGCGTTGGCGAGCACCGGTGTGATCAGGCCCCCGTCCTCCATGGCCACGGCCACGGCCACGTTCACCGCTTCCGGATAGGCCATGGCATCGCCAACGGTGGCGGCGTTGACCTGGGGATGGCGGGCCAACACCACCCCCACCGCCTTGGCGAGCAGGGCCGTCATCGTGACCCCCTTCTCCTTCACTTTCTTGTAGAGGGCATCGAGGCGGTCGGTGGTGATCGTGTAGCCCACCCGGAAGCAGGGCACCGCCAGGCTGGCGTTCATGTTGCGCACCACCGCCTGCTGCAGGGTGTTGAACGGCACCGTTTCACCGGGCCGTCCGAAGGTTTGTCCCTGGGGTGCTGCCGCCGTCGGGGCGCCCGCCACCGCGGGGCTGGCCAGCGCCGGTGCGCTGCCCTCCGCTACCCGCGGCAGGGAAACGGCGCGGCCGGCCGCCTGTTCCACGTCTTCCGCCTGGATGCGGCCGTTCGGACCGCTCCCCCGCAGGCCCGTGAGCGCCACCCCCAGTTGGCTGGCCAGCTTGCGGGCGCGGGGGGTGGCCACGATGCGTCCGTCTGCGGTGGCGGGCGCCACGGCCGCAGCTGCCACCGGTGCCGCGGGCACGGAGGCTGCAGGTGCTGAGGGAGCTGGTGTTGCAGGTGCCGGTGCGGCGGCCACCGGCGCCGGGGCCGCCGAGGGGGGAGCACCGACCGGGGCTGCCGCAGGAGCGGGGGCGGTCGCCGTCGGGGCCGGCGCGGCGGCCCGCACCGCGGCGATCTCGTCCTCGCTCTCCACGATCAGACCGATCGTTTCGCCCACGGGGGCCGTGCCACCGGCGGGCATCAGCACGGCGGCCAGAAAGCCTTCGTTGAACGACTCCACGTCCATGTCGGCCTTGTCGGACTCGACCACAAGCACCGACTCGCCTCGCTCCACCCGGTCACCCGGCTGCTTGAGCCACTCCACGATCTTGCCCTCCGTCATCGTGGAGCTGAGGGCGGGCATGAAGATTTCGTGGGTGGCCAAAGCTCCGGACGGCGAAGGGCGGATAGGGGGGCTTACGGGCGTTAAACCCGAATGGCAGCGAGCTTAGATCTGTGTTGTGAGGGGTCGGTTCAGCCCCCCTCAATCGACTCGATCACCCCGTCCCGCACGAGGATCGCCACCTGCAACTTCTCCACCAGGTTGTCGCCGACGACCACCTCGCAGGTGCTCTCGATCTGGCCCTGGTCGACCACCTGATTCATCTCGAGCTCCCGCACCTGGCGCTGCTGCTCCAGCACCTGGCGCTTCTGCTCCTCGAATTCCGCCCGTTTCGCCCCCACCTGCTGCTGCACGGAGCCCACCTGCTCCTGCACCCGCGGATCGAGGGGGTTTGCGCTCTGGCGGCGGATCTCCTCGATCACCCGCTGGCCCTCTTGCTCGAGCTGGGCCAGCTGTTGATCCAGGTTGCTGATGGCGTTGCTGAGCTCCCGCTCCGCATCCTCCTTCCAGCGGGGGGTGACCACGGCGCGCACCGTGATCGTGCGCTTGATCGTGAGGCTGCCTGTCATGGAACGGAAAGGGCAACACTCAGGCTGTCAGGGGGCGGCGCTTCGGTCAACCGTCGCCATAGAGGTTGGCCACCGTGGTGGCGTCGCGGACGAGGATCGCGTCGCGGCGCAGTTTCAGCGTTTGCGTCAGCAGGCCGTTCTCGAGGGTGAACGGCTCCACCAGCGCCACCCCCCCCAGCCGTTCGTCGGGCCGTGAGCCGGGGCGCTCCGCCAGCTGCCGATTGAACTCACGGGTCAGGGCCCGCAGCAGGGCTGGATCAGTGGCTGCGCCCGGGGCGGGGGCCGGGAAGCCACCGGTACCGGCGAAGGCGGCCAGTGCTTCGGCCCGGGGCACCAGCAGCAGCCCTAGCTGCTTGCGGTCCTGCCCGATCACCATCAGCTGTTCCACCAGCGGGCTGGCGGCCAACGCATCCTCCAGCGGGCCCGGCTCGATGTTCTCGCCGCTGCTGAGCACGATCGTGTCCTTCGCGCGGCCGGTGAGCACCAGGGTGCCGTCGGCGAGCAGGAGCCCCAGGTCGCCTGTGTCGAACCAGCCGTCTGGGTCCAACACCTTGGCGCTGGCCTCCGGCTTGCCGTGGTAGCCCCCCATCACCTGGGGACCCCGGGCCAGCACCAGCCCTCGCTCGCCGATGGCCCGGGGGGCGCGGCTTTCCGGATCGACGATCCGCAGCTCCGTTTCGGCCACCGGTTGACCGGCACTGCCGCGGCGGTTGCACCAGGGGCGACGGCAGGTGAGCACCGGGCTGGTCTCCGTGAGGCCATAGCCCACCAGCAGTTCGATGCCGATCGCCTCGAAGAAGCTGTCGACATGCAGCGCCAGGGCGCCGCCGCCGCTGATCGCCGTGCGCAGAGCGCCGCCGCTGAGCTGGTGGCGCACCTTCGGCCAGAGGGCCGCGCCCGCCAGTTGGTGCAGGGGCCAGCGCCCGGCTGCCCCGAGGGCCGCCCTCAGCCGGGAGGGAAGCGGTTCCGGTTGCAGGGTGAGATCAAGCGCGGTGCGCCGGCAGCGGTGGTACGCCTGGCTGATGGCCAAGGCGCCGCGCAGGAGGCGCTGCCGCCCCACCGGCATCTCCTTGAGCGCATCCTCGAAGCCAGCCAGCAGGGCCTCCCACAACCGCGGCACGCTGATCAGATACTGCGGCCGCACCTGCTGCAGGTCCCCCCGTAGTCGCTTGAGGTTTGTGTAGGTCTGCGTGCAGCCGCAGGAGAGCAGGAAGTATTCGGCGCTGCGCTCATAGGAATGCCAGATCGGCAGCACGCTCAGCACCCGGTCGCCGGGGCTGGGGGTAACGGCCACCCCGAGGCTGCGCACCTGGTGCAGCAGGTTGGCGTGGGTGAGGGGCACGCCCTTCGGCTGGCCGGTGGTGCCGGAGGTGTACAGCAACGTCGCCAGCCTGCCGCTGCCCCCCACCGACGGAGCAGCTGCAGGAGCGTTGGCGCCACGCTCCTGCAGCTGCTCCCAGCTCAGGCAGGTCAGCCCCGGCGGCTGGGGTGCCTCCCCCTCCAAGACCACGAGGAATCGCAGCGCTGCCAGGGCCTCTGGGTTGAGCTCCAACCGCGCGAACAGCTCTGCCGACTCCACCACCAGCGCCACGGCGCCTGAATCGGAGAGGATGTAGCGCAGCTCCTCCACGGGGGCGGCCCCACCCCGCACGGCGTCGGCGCCGCCGGCCCGCAGGATGCCCTGGTCGGCCTGCAGCCAGCGCGGGCCGTTCTCGGCGAACAGGGCCACCACCTCCCCGGGCCTGAGCCCGAGGTCGGCGAAGGCTGCCGCCGACCGCTCGATCGCCTGATGGAGCTCCCGATAGCTGAGCCGCTGCGGCGGCCGGGCGTGGGGGGCATCGAGGGCGAGCCGATCGCCGTGCTGGCGGGACAGCTCCGGCCACAGGCCCTCCAGGCCATCGAGGCCGCTCCAGTCGTGGCGCTGGGCGAGGGCCTCCCGGTCGCGATCACTGCCATTCCAGTGGATCTCGGCAACAGGCATGGCGGGGAAGGGAGGAATCATTGGGGCCAATGGTTACCACCCTTCCAGCCGTTCTGCCGGTTCCGCAGGGCGCAGGGCCAGATGGAAGCGATCGGCCAAGGCTTGTCGCAGCAGGGGCCGCACCGCCGCCACGGTCAGTTCCGGGTGCCAGTCCGCCAACCGCCCCACCGGCCGGTCGGCGATGCCGCAGGGCACGATCGCCTCGAAGCTGTCGAGTGGGCAGTCGACGTTGAGGGCCAGGCCGTGGAGAGAGATCCAGCGCCGCGCCCCCACGCCGATCGCCGCCACCTTGCGCCCCTCCAGCCACACACCCGTGCGCCCGGGCCAGCGCTCGCCTTCCAGCTCCAGGGCCGTGAGCACATCGAGCACCGCCCCCTCCAGCTCCCGCAGGTACTGGTGCAGATCGGCCCCGCGCGGTCGCAGGTCGAGCACCGGATAGGCCACCAGCTGGCCGGGGAGGTGGTGGGTCACCTCGCCTCCGCGGTCGATGCGGAACAGGGGGTGGGGGGGCTGGTTTGGATCGAAGCGCAGAAAGGCTGGATCAGCCCCCCGCCCGAGGGTGAAGCAGGCCTCATGCTCCAGCAGCAGCAACGCCTCGGCGGCCTCGGCTTTGACCTCTGGCCCGCCATCGCCATCGCAAGCGTCCGCGGTCGCTCGGTCGCGGCGCGCCAGCAGCCGTGCCTGCAGCAGACGCTGCCACTGCCAGGCACGGGCGAACGGCACCGGAGCCGGTGGTTCAAAAAGAATTGCGGAGCTGCGGCTGGTCATGGGCATCGCTCTCTAGCTTGAAGCCAGAGACCCCCGCGGTGAGGTTTGATGAAACTGGTGATCCACGGCCGCAATCTCGAAGTCACGCCAGCAATTCGCGACTACACAGAAACCAAGCTCAGCCGCGCCATCAGCAACTTCGGGGACATGGTCCGCGAAGCGGATGTGCATCTGTCGGTAGCCCGCAATCCCCGCGTGCCCCAGCAGATCGCTGAGGTCACGATGTATGCCAATGGCACGGTGATCCGCGCCCAGGAGCGAAGCGAAAACCTCTACGCCAGCATCGACCTGGTGGCCAGCAAGCTCAGCCGCCAGCTCAATCGCTACAAGGAGCGTGCTCACGAGCGCAGCCACGGTCCGGTCCATCGCTCCGCCCGTGATGAGGAGGCCGGTGCGGTTGCCCTGCCGCCGCCCGGCAGCAGCCTCACCGACGGCAAGGAGCCGGGCATCCCCCATCCCGGCGTGCGGCGCAAGTATTTCGCCATGCCGCCGATGAGCCTCGATGACGCCCTGCATCAGCTGGAGCTGATCGATCACGATTTCTTCGTTTTCCGCGATGCGGACGGCGGCCAGATCCAGGTGGTCTACCGCCGCAACCACGGCGGTTTCGGCCTGATCCAACCCCGGGAGTGAGCCGCGCACCCGCCGATCTGGCCCCCCTCATCGACCACGCCCTGCTCGATCCCCACCACGGGATCGACGCCCTCGTGCGGTGCTGCGAGGAGGCGCGCCATTTTGGCTTTGCCGGGGTGTGCGTGGCCTCCCGCTGGGTGGCGGCGGCACGGGAGCGGTTGCCGGTGGGGGGGGCGGTGCGGCTGGTGTCGGTGGTGGGCTTTCCGTTTGGGGCCGTGCCGGCGGCGGTGAAGCGGGCCGAAGCCGAGGCCGCCGCCGCCGCCGGTGCCGATGAACTCGATGTGGTGCCCGACTTCGGCGCCCTCGCCGATCGGCAGAGCGCCGCCCTGCTCGATGACCTCTCGGCGATCACCGATCTGGGCCTGCCGGTGAAGGTGATCCTGGAAATGGGGCGTCTGGATCCGGATTCCCTGGCGCTGTTGGTGGAAGTGAGCATCGATGCCGGCGCCCGCTTCCTCAAGACCGGCAGCGGTTTCGGCGGGGCGGTGACGGCCACCCAGGTGGAGCGGCTGCGCGCCCTGGCCCGGGGCCGGGCGGCGATCAAGGCGGCGGGGGGGATCCGGGAGCTTGAGCCGGCTCTGGCCCTGGTGGAGGCCGGTGCGGTGCGGCTGGGCACCAGCCGGGGGGTGTCCCTGATGGAGGCGCTGCGCCGCGGCCCCTCCCCGGCCGCCGACGCCTCCCCGGCCCCCAACGCCTCCGCCCCGGACTGGGCCTGAGGCTCCTCGGTGTCTGAGTGGCGTCTGGAGGGGTTGGTGCTGGCCAGCCGGCCCCTGGGGGAGAACGACCGGCTGCTCTCTTTGCTCACCCGCGAGGAGGGGCTGGTGCGCCTGGCTGCGCCCGGAGCGCGGCGACCCCGCAGCAGCCTGGCGGCGGCGGTGCCCCTGGCCCATCTGCAACTGCAGGTGGGGGGCCGCAGCGGGCTGCGGCGCGTGCGCCAGATGCGGCTGTTGCGCACCTACGGAGCCCTGGCCGCGCGGCTGGAAACCCTGGCGGCTGCCCAGGCCCTCGCGGAGCTGTGCCTCGCCTTGGCCCCGGAGGAGTTGCCGGCGCCGGAGATGCTGGCGGATCTTCTGCTTCAGCTCGGCCGCCTGCACTCCCTGGCCTGTCCGCCGGCCCCCGCCGCGGCCGAGGGCTCGGAGCGGCGACGTCCGGCGGCGGAGGCCGATCCGGAGGCCCTGGCGTGTGCCGTGCTTGGGGCCGTGCACCTCCTGGCTCTGGGGGGCTATGCCCTGCCCCTGCAGCTCTGCGCCCGCAGCGGAGCGCCCCTCGAGCCTCCCCTGGGAAACTGGGACTGGCGCTGCAGCCTGCTGCCGGCGGAAGGGCTGGTCATTGGGGCCGTCCCGGGCGCCCGCATGCTGCTGAACGCCTCCGAGCTCGCCCTGCTGCAGCGCCTCACCCGGCCGGCGCCGCCCCGCCGCCGGGATGGTGTCCTGATGGGCCCGCCGGCGGCCTGGCTGCGGCTCCTGGCGGTGGTGGAGCAGTGGTGCCGTGAACACCTCACCCGGGCCCCCCGCGCCTTCCGGCTGCTGCGCGTTGGCTTCGAGCCCGAGCCGCCGCCCCGCTGATTGGGCCGGCGCCGTTTCAGACTGCCGGCAAGCCTGCACATGCCCATGCCCCCCAACCGACTGGCCCGCCTCTGGTGGCCCCAGCGATGATTCCCTCCACTGGTGCGCCGCCGGAGAGCCCGCCGCCGGCCGCGCCAGAATCGGGCCTGGCCGCCGTGCTGGGACTTCCCGGCTTCCGCCGCCTCTGGCTCGGCCAGATCTTCTCGCAGCTGGCGGACAAGTTTTACATCGTGCTGATGGTCTTCCTCATCGCCCAGTACTGGGTGGGGGACAACCACAGCGCCGATCCGGCCCTGGTGGATGCCGCCGCCGCCATGCGGATCGACCTGGAGACCCGGGCCCAGGTGATCACCCTCATGGCCACGGGCATCTACGTGGCCAATACGATCCCGGCGATCCTGCTGGGGACCGTGGCGGGGGTGTGGGCCGATCGCTGGCCTAAACGCAACGTGATGGTGGCCTCCAACGCGCTGCGGGCCGTGCTGGTGCTGCTCGCCCCCCTCTCGCTGCTGCCGGGTCCCGTATGGCTGGGCCTCAGCTGGGGCTACTGGGCCCTGGTGGCCATGACCTTCCTGGAATCGGTGCTCACCCAGTTCTTCGCCCCGGCGGAGCAGGCGGCGATCCCCCTGCTGGTGCCCTCCCACCGGCTCCTGGCCGCGAACTCCCTGTACCAGGCCACCAGCATGGGCGCCACGATTGTGGGTTTTGCCCTGGGGGATCCGGTGCTGCGCTTGCTCCGGTCAGGGCTGGCCCGGCTCGGGTTGCCCGGGGGCGAATTCGTGCTGCTGCCCCTCTGCTACGGCATGGCCGCGCTGATGATCGCCGGGATCGTGCTGAAGGAGCCGGTTCGCCCCGTCCGTACCGTTTCGGTGTGGGAGGAGATCGGCGAGGGCCTGCAGGTGCTCAAGGAGCGCCGCAGCGTGCGCGGCGCCATGCTCCAGCTGGTGCTGCTGTACAGCCTGCTGGCGGCCCTCTACGTGCTTTCGATCAACCTGGCGGCCACCATCGATTCGCTCGGCCCTACCCGCTTCGGGGTGCTGCTGGCCCTCAGCGGCCTCGGGCTGGCCCTGGGGGCCCTGGCGATGGCCCAGATCGGCGAACGCTTCAACCGCCGCATCCTCGGTGCCTCCGGCCTGGGCCTGGTGGCCTTCTGCCTGGCGCTGTTGGCCCAGGTGCGGGGCCACCTCCTGCCCACCCTGGTGCTCTGCGCCCTGCTGGGGGTCGGCGCGGCCCTGCTGGCCATCCCCGCCCAGACCACGATCCAGGAAGACACGCCCGAGGATCAGCGCGGCAAGGTGTTCGGGCTGCAGAACAACCTGATCAACATCGCCCTCAGCCTGCCCCTGGTGCTGGCCGGAGCCCTGGTCAGCCGCTACGGGTTGCTGCCGGTGCTCTGGGGCCTGGCAGCCATCTCCTTGATCGCCGCGTTGATCGAGCAGCCCTGGCGTCGCTGCTAACTTTCCCTCTCGGACGCGACTGCACCGTGGCTCACGTGGCCTGGCTGGGCAAGAAGTCGCCCTTCTGCGGCAACGTCACCTATGGCCTGAGCACCACTGAGGCGCTCCGCCAGCGCGGCCACGCCGTGAGCTTCATCCACTTCGACACCCCCACTGCCGGCCTCGGGCTGCTGGAGTCCGCCCGTCAGGAGCCGCTCCGGTCGCCTGCTGAGCTCGACCCCGCGGGGGGGAGTGACCCGGATGTGGTGCTCCCCTATCTGGTGAAGTCGCAGGTTTACACCATTCCCTCTCCCGGAGCCCAGCGGGAGTTGCGGGAATCCCTGGAGCGGCTGCGGCCCGATCTGGTGCACGCCAGCCTCACCCTCTCCCCCCTCGATTTCCGCCTCCCCGATCTCTGCCAGCAGCTCGGCCTGCCCCTGGTGGCCACCTTCCACCCGGCTTTCGATGCTGGTCTGCGCAACCTGGCCGCGGGCACCCAGCAGCTCACGTACCAGCTCTACGCCCCCTCCCTGGCCCGCTACGACCGGGTGATCGTCTTCTCTGAGCTGCAGGCGGGGGTGCTTGAGCGCCTGGGGGTGCGGCCGGAGCGGATCGCCGTGATCCCCAATGGCGTCGATGAGCTGGTGTGGCGCCCGTGCGGGGTGGTGCCCTCGGCCGACTACCTGGAGCTGGCGGCCCGCTTCGCCGGCCGGCGGGTGTTTCTTTACATGGGTCGCATCACCACCGAGAAGAACGTTGAGGCGCTGCTGCGGGCCTGGCGGCTGGCGCGTCTTGAGGGCTGCGTGCTGGTGATCGTGGGCGATGGGCCGCTGCGAGGGCTGTTGCAAAACAACGGCGAGCCAGATGTGGTGTGGTGGGGGATCGAGAGGAGCCTGGAGCGTCGGGTGGCCCTGCTGCAGCTGGCGGAGGTGTTCCTGCTTCCCTCCCTGGTGGAGGGGCTTTCCCTGGCGTTGCTGGAGGCGATGGCCTCCGGTACGGCCTGCGTCGCCACGGACGCCGGGGCCGACGGCCAGGTGCTGGAGGGGGGCGCGGGGATCGTGATCCGCACCCAGGGGGTCACCACCCAGCTGCGCACCTTGCTGCCGGTGCTCCACGACCAGCCGGTGCTCACCGCTGAGTTGGGGCGGCGCGCGCGCCTGCGGGTGCAGGAGCGCTACACGCTGCGACGCAACATCGATGCCCTCGAGCGTCTCTATGGGGAGGTGATTCACCAGCCGGTCGCCGCCTGAGGGCCGCGCGCGTCGCCCATCCGTCCTCACCGGCCCGGCGGCGGCGTCCTCAGTAGCGCTCCGGTACCGGATCCCGCCAGGTGATGCGTACGCCCGCTGCCCGCAGGGCCGCTGCCCTCTGCTCCAGGCGGCCGCGGTCGAGCCGCCAGAGGCGGTAGAGGCCGGAGTGGGCCAGGGTCTGGGGCTCCAGGCCCCGCCAGAAGGGCAGGGCAGCGGTGCCCTGGTCGATCACCACCAGCACCGTGGGCACCTGTGCTGGCGTGCTCCCCCGCTGGCCCACGCGGCTCTCGCCCGATAACCGGTCCGCCAGGTTCACCAGGTCCGGCGGCTCGTTGCCCTCGTAGATCACCACCCGGCGGCTGTAGTAGTGCAGCGAGGGTTTAAGAATCCCCACCATTGCCAGGCTCTCCCCGGGGCGCAGCTCGCGGGCCGCGGCCGCCGCCATCGTGCGCACCGGTAGGCCGCGCAGCCGGTCCCCCAGGCTCCAGGAGGGAAGCAGGGCCAGGGCCACGAACGCCACCAGGGGGAGCTGCAGGGCCACCAGCCAGGCGCCGTTGCCCCTGGGCCGGTTGCCCAGGGGTAGCAGGCCGAGCAGGGCCGCCAGCAGGAAGCAGGCCGCCGCAATCGGCAGACGACCTGACGCCAGCAGTTCGGCCGGCAGGGTGGGCATCTCCGGGTCTTGAATGAGGGGCACCCAGAGGGGGGCGGCCAGGAACACGGTCCCCAGCAGCAGGGTGAGCGCCCCGGTGAGGGCGCGCGCCAGGCCGGCCGGCCGGTCGTGCGGATGGCTGCGGGCCGCCAGGGCGATCAGCAGGGCCGCGGCGGGGGTGGCCGGCAGCCAGTAGCTCGGCAGCTTGGTGGCGGCGGCCGTGAAAAACAGAAGCACCGCCAGCAGCCAACAGGCGGCGAACCGGCCCAGGGAGTCGGGGGCCGCCAGCGGCAGAACCGGCCGCCGCAGATGGGGACGCACCCGCCCGATGGAGCGGGCCAGGCCGAGCAGCAGCAGCGGCGTGGCAGGAAGCGCCGCCACCAGGAGCACCGGCACGAAATACCACCAAGGCTGCAGATGCCGGTTCACCACCGAGGTGAAGCGCTGCAGGTTGTGGTACCCGAAGAACGAGTCCCAGAACGGCTGTCCCTCCCGCACAAGGGCCAGGGCGTACCAGGGGAGGGCCAGCGCTGCTGTGACTCCCAGTCCGGCGGCGGGGCGCAGGCGCGACAGCAACGAGCGCCAATCGGCCTGCAGCCAGGCGAACAGCGCCAGGCTCAGCCCCAGCAGCACCACCGCCACGGGTCCCTTGGCCAGCACCGCAAGGGCGAGCACCACCCAGCCATGCCACCAATGGCCCGCCGGCGCCGCCGGGCCGGCGGCGTAGCGGCGCCAGCACAGCAGCAAGCTCACGGCCACCAGCCCGCTGAACAGGGCATCACTCACCGGGATGCGCCCCCAGAGGAGCACGAGGGGGGAGAGGGCGAAGGCAAGGGCTGCGCCCAGGGCCGAGGGCCAGCGAGGCCCCTCCCCGGCTCCTTCCCGGCCCAGGGGCCAGCGCATCACCGTGTCGGCCAGCACGAGCATCACCAGCACCGTGCTCAGGGCGGAGGGAAGGCCTGCGGCCCAGGTTCCCAGGGGATTCCAGCGGGCCTGGTCGGGAAGGGCATAGAGCAGCCCCATCAGCCAATACACCAGGGGGGGCTTGTCGTAGCGAGGCAGTCCGTTCACCTGGGGGATCAACCAGTCGCCGGTCTCGGCCATCGCCCGGGCCGAGGCCGCGAATAGGGGGGGTGTTTCGTCCACCAGCCCGTCAAGGCCGAGCCGCCACACGAAGAGTCCCAGGCCGAGCAGCAGGGTGATCAGCAGCACCCGCACGCGCGTGGTCATCCTGCCGCCCCCGTTTCCGCCGCCATGCGGCCCCGTGCCCAGAGCACCTCGCGCCGGTTGATCAGCAGCACCGAGGCCAGGGCCAGGGCCACCCCCAACCACTGCAGCGGTCGCAACCGCTCGGCGAGCAGCAACTGGCCGCACAGCAGGGCGAACACCGGCGTGAGGAAGGTCAGCGATGTGAAGCCGGTGAGGTCGCCGCTGCTGGCGAACCAGAAGAACAACCCGTAGGCCACAGCGCTCCCGAGGAGGGAGGCATAGGCCATCAGGGCCCAGTCGCCGCTGCTCCAGTGCGGGGCGAAGGGGGGTGCGGCCGGGTCGAGCAGGGGCGCCAACACCGTGGCCGCCAGCAGGGGCAGGCCGCCGATCACCATGTGCCAGCCCGTGACCACCAGCGGATCGCTGTGCCGGCTGGCGAAGCGGCAGAGCACGGTGCCCAGCGCCATCGCCGCGGCCGCCCCCAGCATCCACAGCTCCCCATGGCTCCAGGCGAGCGGTTCCACCACGGCTGGCCCCTGCAGCCACCAATGGCGCAGCAGCTGTGCCGGCAGCCCCAGGCAGAAGATCCCCGCCAGCCCGAGCAGCAGCCCCACCCATCCCACCGGATTGATCGCCTCCCCGAAGAGGGTGCGGGCCAACAGGGCCACCAACAGGGGCTGGGAATCGATCAGCACCGACCCGAGGCCGGCGCCGGTCTGTAGCAGTCCGCGGGCCAGCAACCCCTGGAACAGGGCCCCGTCGACCAGGGCGAACAGCAGCAGCCAGCCGCGGTCCCGCGGATCGATGGCCGCCGGCCGCCGCAGGGCGACCGCCACCAACAGCAACACCAGCCCCGCCGGCAGCAGCCTCAGGCTGGCCACCAGCAGCGGCGATCCCCCGTCGAGCAGGGGGCGCATCGCCGCCATCGCCGTGCCCCACAGGGCGAAGGGCAGGAGCATCAGGGGCCAGCGCAGGGCCTGGGGCATCGGCGTGGCCAGATCGGTCTCTCTTTTTAAGATCCGGTCAATCCACTCACGCACCGGTAGCTGATGCCCTGGCCCTGGCGTCGAAAGAGTCGCCACACCCTGGCGCGCCTTGTTGTTGAGGGTCCGATCGCCGGCCCCACCCGCACCCGCGTCCTGAAGGCGCTCGAGCAGGTGGCCCAGCGGGAGTGCCCGGCCCTGCTGCTGCGCATCGACAGCCCCGGCGGCACCGTGGGCGACAGTCAGGAGATTCACGCCGCCATTCGCCGGTTGCGTGGGAAGGGCTGCCGTGTGGTGGCCAGCTTCGGCAACATCTCCGCCTCCGGCGGCGTCTACATCGGGGTGGCGGCCGAGAAGATCGTCGCCAATCCCGGCACGATCACCGGTTCGATCGGTGTGATCCTCCGCGGCAACGATCTCTCCCGGCTGCTGGAGCGGATCGGTATCCGTTTCGAAACCGTCAAGAGCGGCCTCTACAAAGACATCCTCTCGCCCGATCGCGCCCTCACGGAGGCCGAGCGGGCGTTGCTGCAGGAGCTGATCGATTCCAGCTATGGCCAGTTCGTGGCGGCGGTGGCGGAAGGGCGCGGCCTGGAGGCGGAGGCGGTGCGCGCCTTCGCCGATGGCCGGGTGTTCACCGGAGCCCAGGCCCTGACCCTGGGGCTGGTGGACGAACTGGGGGATGAGGAGGCCGCCCGGCGACTGGCCGCCTCGCTGGCGGGACTGGATCCGGAGAAAGCCAGGGTGGTCACCTTCGGCCGCCCCCCCCAGCGCTTCGCCCGCCTGCTGCCCGGTCGCAACCTGCTGGGCCGCCTGCACGAGGCCCTGAGCCTGGAGCTTGCCTGGGGCGGCCAGCCCCTCTGGCTGTGGCGCCCATGAGCGAACCCATGCAGCTGCGGGCTTTGCGTGGCGCCACCACCGCCAGCGCCAACACCGTGGAGGCGATCGGCGAGGCGGTGGCCGAACTGATCGACTCCCTGGTGCTTCACAACCATCTGGAGGGGGCGCGGGTGCTCTCCGTCACGTTTTCGGTGACCGCCGACCTGGATGCCTGTTTCCCCGCGGCGATCGCCCGGCGCCGCGATGGCTGGGGGGCGGTGGCCCTGCTCGACTGCCAGCAGATGGCGGTGGCGGGCGATCTGCCCCGTTGCATCCGTCTGCTGGCCCACGCCTGGCTGGAGGCCCATCAGAGCGTGGTCCATCCCTACCTCCGGGGCGCCGCCGCCCTGCGTCCCGACCGGGCCTGCCCGACCGAGCCGCCCGACCTGGAGCCCCCGGCCCCCTCCGCCGGCGGGTCCGGCCGGTGATCCGGCCGGCCACCGACCCCTCGGGGATTCCCTGGGCCTTCTGAGAATCCAGGAACTCCTCCCCGGCATCCCATGCCCCGCCTCACGCGTCCCCGGGCCGTTGCCACGGTCCTCGGGACCGCTGCCTGCCTCGCCGGTGTTTCGCTCGCCAGCGTCTTCCTCTCCACCGCCAGCCTTGAGCCCGCCCGGGCCCAGGGCACACCCGGCCTGCTGGAGTTCCGCTGGGACAACGACAAGAACTATCGCAAGCTCTATTTCTTCATGACGGAAACGGCCCGTCTGAAGCGATCGGAGTACTACCTGATTCTGCGACCCAAGGATCGCAAGACCGCCATCCTCAAACTGAGCGTCACCATCCCCAGCTATTTCGACAGCGAGATCAAGGCCAAGAATGTCAAGCTCTGTGAGATGAGCGAGGGCGGCATGCTGGCGCGCACCCGTTGCAAGAAAACGATTCCGGCCACGATTGAGGTGGCCGCCAACGGCAAGGCGATCGAGATCTTCCCCGAGCGCCCCGTCTCCGACAAGGGCACGATTGGGGTGTACATGAACCTCTTCAATCCCTTCAATGCCGGCATGTATCAGTTCAATGCCCTCGCCCAGGCTCCCGGTGACATCCCGGTTTCGGGTGTGCTCGGCAGCTGGCTGATCCAGATCGATCCCAACTGATCCCTAGGGGCGCAGCGAAGCCTCCCGTCGTTGCGCCCCCCTCCGCACAGGGGGCCGGCCCCTCGGCTGATAGGGTGACAAACCGTCAGAAACGAAGGAACGGACAGGCTGTTATGACCAAGCGCACCCTGGAAGGCACCAGTCGCAAGCGCAAGCGTGTGTCCGGGTTTCGGGTGCGAATGCGCACCCACACCGGCCGTCGCCTGATCCGCGCCCGTCGCCGTCGCGGCCGCTCCCGGCTGGCGGTCTGAGCTCCTGCCCCGTGGCCCTGCCCCAGCGCCATCGGCTCCGGGGGCGGCGGGTTTTTGAGCGTCTGCATCGCCGCGCCCGTCGCCTGCACGGCACCTCCCTTGTGCTGCGGGTGCTCCCCGCCTCTGCCGAGTTGCTCTCCCCGCCCGACCGCGCCGCCGCCCCGTCGCCCTGGCGTTGTGGCGTGGTGGTCAGCGGCAAGGTGAGTCGCCGCGCGGTGGTGCGCAATCGACTGCGCCGCCGTCTCCATGCCCACCTGCTGGCCCATCCCCCCCAGGTCGCCGAACCGCTTTGGCTGCTCCTGAGCCTCCGGCCGGGATGCGCTGAGCTGTCCGCGGACGCCCTGCTGGGAGAATGCAGCGATCTGTTGCGCCGGGCAGGCCTCCTCCCATGACCGAATCCGTGAGCCCGTCTGCCAAGGGGGCGATCCAGGAGACCGTTTTTTACGAAGGGGGCCCCGCCCGCGGCGACCTCATCGTGGGGGTGGTCCTTGCGCTCACGATCCTCGGCTTGCCCCTGGCGGTGGCTTCCCTCGTGCGGGCACTGTGGCTCCGCTACCGCATCACCAGCCGGCGCATTGAGGTCAATGGTGGCTGGCTTGGCCGTGACCGCACCCAGGTGGTGTACTCGCAGATCCGCGAGGTGCGCTCGGTGCCCCGCGCCTTCGGCGCCTGGGGCGACATGGTGCTCGTGCTCTCCGACGGCAGCCGGCTGGAGATGCGCTCGGTGCCCAATTTCCGGGCCGTGGAGGCCTGGATCGAGGAGCACCGCCAGGGCCGCAGCGGCGGCAAGGGCGCCGCAACCGCCGGCTCTTCCCGCCCCTCCCAAGGCTTCGCCCCTGAGGAGCGCGCCAGCGCCTGATCCGCAGTCCGGCATTCCGCCCGTCGCCCGCCACGGCTCTCGGGCACAGTGGTGCCGGTTCCCACCCCCTCCCCCCAGAATCCGCGCCGTGATCGGCTACATCTCCGACAACCTGCTGCTCCCGATCCTCGACTTCTTCTACGGATTGGTGCCCAGCTATGGGCTGGCGATCGTCGCCCTCACGCTGGTGATCCGCCTCGCCCTCTATCCCCTCAGTGCCGGCTCGATCCGCAGCGCCCGGCGCATGCGCATCGCCCAGCCGGTGATGCAGGAGCGCCAGGCGGAGATCCGCAGCAAGTACGCCAGCAACCCCCAGAAGCAGCAGGAAGAGCTGGGCAAGTTGATGAAGGAGTTCGGCAGCCCCCTGTCGGGCTGCCTGCCCCTGCTGGTGCAGATGCCCATCCTTTTCGCCCTGTTCGCCACGCTGCGGGGCAGCCCGTTTGCCGATGTGCCCTACACCTTCAACGTCAAGGTGCTGCCGGCTGACCAGCTCGCCGCGGTGGAGCCCAAGCCGTTCAACACGCCCAGCCACTCGATCTTCGTCACCGCCACCAATCACGTGCCGGTGATCGGCAGCCTGGAGCAGGGCAATCGCCTTGGGGTGGGCGACCAGCAGAAGGCTTCGCTGCATACCCGCAGCGGCGACAGCTTCGCCACCGTGCTCGGCGGCGTCGAGAACGGGGAGACCTTCCAGCCCACCTGGAGCGTCACCAAAGGTGAAGGCGTGGTTGCCGTCGATGCGGACGGCACGATCAAGGCCCTGGCCCCTGGCGATGCCACGGTGGAGGCCCGCATTCCTGGTCTGGCGGCCCGCAGCGGCTTCCTGTTCATCCAGGCCCTCGGCCAGGTGGGCTTCATGACCGACGGCGCGGTGAACTGGGACATCGCCGTGCTGGTGGCCGCCTTCGGCGCCACCCTCTTCATCAGCCAGATCCTCTCGGGGAGGGGTATGCCCGCCAATCCCCAGCAGGCCACCGCCAACCGCATCACCCCGGTGATGATCACGGCGATGTTCCTGTTCTTCCCCCTGC
This sequence comes from Synechococcaceae cyanobacterium, assembly GCA_947442825.1. Taxonomy (GTDB): domain Bacteria; phylum Cyanobacteriota; class Cyanobacteriia; order PCC-6307; family Cyanobiaceae; genus Cyanobium. The sequence continues at coordinate 30,947 of CANEWU010000002.1, read as the reverse complement.
CCGCCGGCGTGTTGCTCTACATGGTGGTGGCCAACATCTTCCAGGGCCTGCAGACCTTCCTCCTCAGCCGCGAAACGCTGCCCGAGAACCTGCAGCAGATCCTCAACAAGCAGCTCACCAGCCAGACCGTTGCCGCCGATGGCACCGGCACGGTCCGGATGCCGTTCGAGCCGAAAGGCCGCAAGTGAGCCCCTCAGCCTCGGCGGGCGTCCCTCGGCTGCGGCCGGTGCCGCTACCGGATCTAAGGCTGCAGGCCGAGGGCCGGCGATGGTCCGTGGATCAGCCCATCGCCGGCCTCCCCTCCCTCACCCCCGTGCGGGGCGAGATCCAAGCCCTGCACCATGGCAACGCCCTGGAGATCAAGGGTGTCGCGGACACGATCGTGACCCTCTGCTGCGATCGCTGCCTGCAGCCGTTCAACCACCCCCTGCATGCGGAGGCCTGCGAGCTGCTCGAATTGGCCGGCGCCACCGACCCCGGCGATGGCGGCCCGATCCCAGCCGAGGCCGTAGGCGAATTTATTTTGGGCGACGACCTGGATGATCGCCTCGATGCCAACGGTCGCTTCGATCCGGAGCAGTGGTTGTTCGAGCAGCTCAGCCTGCGTCTGCCGCTGGTGAGCCGCTGCGGAGCCGATTGTCCCGGTCCACCCAGCTGGGGGGATGGGCCCACCGGCACCGATCCCCGCTGGGGGGCGTTGCGCTCCCTGCGGCCCGGATGAGCGCTCCTCCGCCCCTGGCCGACCAGCTGGATCTGCTGATCCGCGCCCGCACCCCCCTCCTGTGGATCCGCAGCCTGGAGGAGGAACGGGTGGAGTCCCTGTTGGTGCGGGCGGCGGAGCGGTTGGGGGGCCGCACCCTGCTCCGCTGGGACTTCATCGGTGGCCTCAGTGGCGCCCCCAACCGGGAGGGGGAGGCGGCCCGCAACCCACTGGGCGCGCTGGAGGCCTTCGCCCCCCTGTCGCCGGAGCAGGGGGCGATCCTGCTGCTCAAGGATTTTCACCGCTATGCCGACGACTCCGGCGTCTGCCGACGGCTGCGCAATCTTTCGGTGGCCCTGCGCGAAGGGCCCCGCACCGTGGTGATCAGTGCGCCCGACTGGCAATTGCCCCGGGAGTTGGAGGAATGCGTGACCCTGCTGGAGCTGCCCCTGCCCGATGCCCCGGAGATCAGTGCCTTGCTGGGCTCGATCGCCACCGCCAGCGGGCGCCCCCTGGGGGCCGAGGTGCTCGAACCCCTCACGGCGGCCTGCCACGGCCTGAGCGAACAGCGGGTGCGCCAGCTGGCCGCCCGTGCCCTGGCCCGCCGGGGCGCGCTCGGCCTCGACGATCTGGCGGAGGTGCTGGAGGAAAAGCGCCGGGCCATCGCCCGCAGCGAGCTCTTGGAGTACTGCCCCACGGAGGCCACCCCGGCCGACATCGGCGGACTGGACGCCCTCAAGCACTGGCTGGAGCAGCGCCACCGGGCCTTCAGCGAGGAGGCCCAGCGCTACGGGCTTCCCCTGCCCCGTGGCGTGCTGCTGGTGGGCCCCCAGGGCACCGGCAAATCGCTCACCGCCAAGGCGATCGCCCACAGCTGGTCGATGCCGCTGCTGCGTCTTGATGTGGGGCGCCTGTTCGCAGGTCTTGTGGGCGCCAGCGAGGCCCGCACCCGCGAGATGATCCAGCGGGCTGAGGCGATGGCACCCTGCGTCCTCTGGATCGATGAGATCGATAAAGGATTCGGCGGCGATTCCCGCAGCGATGGCGGCACCACCCAACGCGTGCTGGCCAGCCTGCTCACCTGGATGGCGGAGAAGAGCAGTGCGGTGTTTGTGGTGGCCACCGCCAACGCGGTGGAGCGCCTGCCCGCGGAGCTGCTCCGCAAGGGACGCTTCGACGAGATCTTTTTGTTGGAGCTGCCCGATCGCGAGGAGCGGCGAGCCATCCTCGATCTGCAGCTGCGCCGCCGGCGCCCAGCCCATGCCATCCCCCTCGACGTTCTTGTGGATCGCACCGCCGGCTTCTCCGGCGCCGAGCTCGAGCAGACGGTGATCGAGGCGATGCACCTGGGCTTCGGGGAGGCCCGGGAGCTGGCGGAAGCCGATCTGGTCGCCGCCGCCAGCCAGGTGGTGCCCCTCTCGCGCACCGCCCGCGAGCAGCTGGAGGCCCTGCGCGCCTGGGCCTCCAGCGGCCGGGCCCGGCCCGCTTCGGGGACGCACATGTAAAGGCCTTTAACGAAGCGCCACAACGCGTGAAGAGCGTTGGCCTCCGCGGAGGCGCGGCGCCAAGGCCTCCCTACCGTCCGGCCAGATGCCTTCCTGGTCCGTGCTTCCCAGTCCCCATTCCCGCGGCGAACTCCCCACCCAGCTGGCGGTGGCCTGCCTCGGTGCCGGCGTGATCACCACCCTGGCGGTGGCCCAGGGCCAGAATCCCCTCACCGCCCTCGGCATCACCCTGTTCTCCGCCGTGGCGGCCGTGGCCGTCGGCCAGGTGCTGTGAGCGCTCTGCGGGCCCAGCTGCCCGCCCTGGCCAACAAGACCTACTTCAACTACGGCGGCCAGGGCCCCCTGCCCACCCCGTCCCTGGAGGCGATTGTCGACACCTGGCGGCGCATCCAGGAACTCGGCCCCTTCACCGAGGATGTCTGGCCCCTACTGGGCGGCCTCAGTGGTGCCCTGCGCTCCCGGCTGGCCCAGTGGTTCGGGGTGTCCCCAGCGCGGGTGGCCTTCACCGAGAACGTCACCAGCGGCTGTGTGTTGCCGCTCTGGGGGCTGCCCTGGAGCGAGGGCGAGGAGATCCTGCTGGGAGATGCGGAGCATCCGGGGGTGGTGGCGGCCTGCCAGGAGCTGGCCCGCCGCGAGGGGCTGACGATCACCCCCCTGCCCGTGCGCGATCTGCCGGGCGATGCCACCCAGGCCGAGGCGGGCACCCTGGAGGCCCTGGAGCGGGTGCTGAGCCCCCGCACCCGTTTGGTGGTGCTCTCCCATCTCCTGTGGAACACCGGCCGCGTGCTGCCGATCGAGGCGGTGTCCCAACGCCTCGCGGACCATCCGCGCCATCCCTGGCTGCTGGTGGATGCGGCCCAGTCCTTCGGGAGCCTGCCGGTGGCGGATGCCGCCCGCGCGGCCGACATCTATGCCGTCACCGGCCATAAGTGGTGCTGCGGGCCCGAAGGCCTGGGGGCCGTGGCGCTTTCCGAGCGGCTGCTGGAGGAGGCCCGGCCCACGCTGATCGGTTGGCGCACGTTGCGCGATGAAAACAGCGGCGGCGGCGCCTATCACCGCGACGGCCGCCGCTTTGAAGTGGCTACTTCGTGTACACCCCTGCTGGCGGGCCTGGACACGTCGTTGCAGCTGCTGGAGGCTGAGGGCGACGCCCCCGCCAGGCTGGCGGCGATCCGCGGGCGCAGCCAGCGGCTTTGGGAGGGTCTGCAGGCCTTGCCCTCCGCCCGCTGCCTCCTGCCGGTTCCGCCCCCGGCCGGCCTGGTGAGCTTCACCTTGCATCGCCGCGATGGCAGCGCAGTGGACCCCGGGTCGGTGGTGGGAGCTCTTGGGCAGCAGGGGATCTGGCTGCGTTCGTTGCCCGACCCGTTCTGCCTGCGGGCCTGCACCCATCTGACCACCGAGGAGGAGGAGGTGGATCGCCTCCTCGCCGCCCTGGCCGCGATCGAGGTCTGAGCGGGAGGCCCCCGGCCGGCTGATGGCCGCCGGGGCCCGGCGATCGTCAGATCGGCTCGGAGGAGATGGCCTCGTCGATCGGGGGCTCAGGGGAGAGGAGGTTTTTGTACACCATGCCGGCCAGCAAGGCGCCGGCGATCGGCGCCAACCAGAACAGCCACAGCTGGCCCACCAGCTCCGGTCCGGCCCAGACGGCCACGCCGGTGCTACGGGCGGGGTTCACCGAGGTGTTCGTGACCGGGATGCTGATCAGGTGGATCAGGGTGAGGGCCAGGCCGATCGGCACGCCGGCGAAGCCGCGGGGGGCCAGCTTATCGGTCGCGCCCAGAATCACGATCAGGAAGAAGAAGGTGAGCAGCAGCTCGGTGACCAGCGCAGCCCAGAGTCCGTAATCGCCGGGGGAATGGTTGGCGAACCCATTGGTGGCGAGCGGATTGCTGCCGGCGAGGGAGAAGCCGTTGCGGCCGCTGGCGATCAAGAAGAGCACGCCACCGCCGATGATCGCGCCCAGCACCTGGGCCGTGATGTAGGGGAGCAGCTGGGATCCGGGGAAGCGGCCGCTGGCCCAGAGACCGAAGCTCACCGCTGGATTGAGATGGCAGCCGGAGATGTGGCCGATCGCATAGGCCATGGTCAGCACCGTCAGGCCGAAGGCGAGGGCGACACCGAGGAAGCCAAGGCCGAAGGGATTGCCGGCGTCGTTATAGGGGAAGGCCGCGGCGAGCACGGCACTGCCGCAGCCTCCGAACACGAGCCAAAAAGTGCCAAAAAGTTCCGCGAGAAACTTATTGGAGAGGGGAATGCTTGTTGCCATCTCAGGACGCAAGAGGACGAGTTGATTGTGCCAAAGACCCGGGGAGGGATCTTCTTTTTTGTTGCACAACCCACACTTTAGGCCCATTTGCCAAGAGCGGCAAGATCTGCTAATGCCGGCGATTGGCCTGCGGTCGTTGCCGCGTTTGCTGTCCTGTCTGGGTCTCGGTCCGATGCTGGCGCCGCCGCCATTGGTAGGGCAGGGAAACGGAGGCAAAGCAAAAGAATCGCTGATTTGAGGTGCAGACGTGTTGTCAATTCCTCGCCTCTGCATAGCTTGTACCCATAGGTCGTGTGCCGAGGGGATCTGGCTGTTCCAGGGCCCCTCAGCGCCCCCTTCAACCCCTGTGCTGGGATTCATGACCCACTTCTCCCGACCCGCCGGTTGCCGCGCCCTGTTGCTGGCCTCGGCCGCCGGCCTCAGCTTCGCCGTCGCCGGCAATGCCACCCTCGCCGCCAGCTCCGACCAGATGCTGCGCACCGCCGAGAGCGCCTGCCTGGATGCCGCCGTCCAGCAGGGCTGGCGCCGCGATCTGGCCAAGGTGGTCTCCAGCCGCAGCCTTGATGCCGATCGCGTCGAGGTGATCTTCGATGTCAGCCGCGACGGCACCAACACCGCCCGCCTCACCTGCCCCTACAGCGCCCGACAGGGGGTGATGGGGCAGATCGGCGCCGTGGGCTCCAAGCTCGGGGCTAACGCTGACCAGAATGACTTCGGCAAGGATTTCACCAAGTCGATGAGCACCGCCGGCAACGCCGGTGGGCCGGTGGATCGCTCCCGGGCCTGGTGGCTGCTGCTGCCGGTGGGCCTGGCCGCCCTCTGCTGGGCCGCCCTGCGGGGCCGTGACCAACAGGCCTACAACGCCCTCCCCCAGCAGGGCCATGGCAGGGTCGGCGGGCCCGATTACGGCGCGACCGCCGGCCGCCCCACCGCCGACGCCTTCCTGGCCCAGGCCCGCAGCCGCCATGGTCAGGTCGACAGCCCGGTGAACGTGCACGAGCTGGCCAATGACAGCTCCCAGGTGCGCCGTCGCTTCCGCAACGGCGACACCATTTCCCTCACCGGCCGCCGCGCCGAGGAGTGGCTGGAGGTGGATGGCGGCGGCTGGGTGCGCGAGGCCGATGTGCATTGGGATCGCGCTGGGATTGCGGCCGGGCGGCGCTCGGTCTGAGGCCGATCTGCCCTGCGGGCCGTTCCCCTCAGCGGGGGCGGGCCCGCAGGGCCTTTTCGGCCTCCTCGCGGTCGTCGAAGTGGATGCGGGTGGTGCCGAGGATCTGGTAGTCCTCATGGCCCTTGCCCGCAATCAGCACCAGATCGGAGGGTCCCGCCGCGGCGATGGCCTCGGCGATCGCCCGTGCCCGGTCGCTTTCCACCCGCAGGTCCGTGCCCGCCGGAATGCCGGCCACCACATCCTCGAGGATCCGCTCGGGATCCTCCGTACGGGGGTTGTCGGAGGTGACCACCACCCCATCGGCGAGGCGGGCGGCGATCGCCCCCATCTGGGGCCGTTTGGTGCGGTCGCGGTCGCCGCCGCAGCCGAACACGCAGATCAGACGCCCCTCGGTGAAGGGTCGGCAGGCCGCCAGGGCGTTCTCCAGGCCATCGGGGGTGTGGGCGTAGTCCACCAGCACGGCCGGTGCCCCGAGGCCTTCGGGGGCCGGCACCCGCTCCATCCGCCCGGGCACGCCGCGGAAGCTCTCCAGACCCGCCAGTACCTGGGCCAGGGGAAGCTCCTGCTGCACCAGGGCCCCCACCGCCTGCAGCAGATTCATCAGGTTGAAGCGGCCCACCAGCGGCGAGCGGAACCGCCCGCTGCCCCGCGGTGTGATCAGGGTGCCGCTCACCCCGCCGGCGGCCATGGCCAGATCGGTGATGTGCAGCTCCGCCTCGGGATCTTCCAGGGAACTGCGCCAGCAGGGGCGACCGGCCTCCGACAGGCGCTCCGCCAGAACGCGGCCCCAGGGGTCGTCCCCGTTCACCACCGCGCCGCCCGCCAGCAGCGGTTCGGCGAAGAGCTTCGCCTTGGCCTCGAAGTAGGCCTCCATCGACGGGTGGTAGTCGAGGTGGTCCTGGGTGAGGTTGGTGAACACCGTCCCGGCGAAGCGGCAGCCCGCCACCCGGCCCTGGTCGAGGGCATGGGAGCTCACCTCCATCGCCGCCAGCCCGGCGCCGGCCTCCACGGCCTGGGCCAGCTCGGCCTGCAGCTGGTCGGCGAAGGCCGTGGTGTGGGACGCGGTGACGCTGTGGCCGGGCCAGCGGTTCTGCAGGGTGCCGAACAGGGCTGCCGAATGGCCGGCCGCCGCCGCCAGGTGTTCGATCAGATGGGTGGTGGTGGTCTTGCCGTTGGTGCCCGTCACCCCCAGCAGCGCCAGGCGTTGGCTCGGCTGCTGCCAGAACTGCGCCGCCAGCCGTCCCGCCCAGAGCGCCAGGGGCTCTTCGGCCACGATCACGGCGTCGTCCGGCCCCGGGGGCATGGCGGCGGCGGCCTCCCGGCCGATCACGGCCACACAGGCTCCGGCCGCGAGCACCTCCGGCCAGAACCGTCCTCCGTCCACCCGGGTGCCGGGCAGGCCGACGAACAGGGTGCCTGGCCCCACCCGCCGCGAATCGCAGCTGATGCTGCGCACCTCCGGGTTGGCCAACGCGGGGGGCACGGGAAGCCCCACCTGGCGGAGCAGGGGATGCAGCAGCGGCGACATGGGGGAACCGGGAGGCGGGGCCCGGGGTGCGGACGCCGCCCTTTCTAAGGCCAAAGGGCGCCCGGTTTGCCCTTACAAGGCGCCGTAGCGCTCCAGCCACTGCCGCAGCCGCTCCCCCTCCAGGCGGGGGGGCACCCGCGGCAGGGGGCGTGCGGCTTGGGGGTCCGTCCCTTCGCTTCCTTCGCTCTCTTCGATAATGGCCAGTACCGGCACCTCCAGTCCCCAGCGGGCCTGCAGGGCCGGGTTGTGGTCGACGTCTACGGCGGTGAAGGAGAGGGCGGGCTCCAGGGCCCGCAACCGCTCCGCCAGGCCCTCGCACAGGCAGCAGCCGGCGCGGGTGAACAGGAGAAGGGGGGGCATCAATCGGGTACCGGATCGCAGCCGCAGGGGGTGAAGGGGTGGCAGCGGCCGAGGCGGCGCAGGGTGAGCCAGCCGCCACGCCAGGGGCCATGCCTGCGGATCGCCTCCTGCCCGTAGGCGCTGCAGCTGGGGATGAAGCGGCAGCGGGGCCCGAGCAGGGGGGAGATCCAGCGGCGGTAGGCGCCGATCAGGGCCAGCAGCAGGGCGGCCAACGCCGCATTCAGGCGATCCCCCAGCGTGGCGGGGGCTGGCGGGGCGCCGGACGGGGGCACGGATCGGCCGCCCTCTAAGATCGTGGATCGGTCCGGCACGGTAGCCGTGCAAGGGGGTTTCCCCAGCATGGCGCGCCGCGGGTCCGTTGTTCCCCGCATCGTTTTCATGTCTCGCTACCGCGGCCCTCGCCTGAGGATTACGCGGCGCTTGGGAGACCTTCCCGGTCTCACCCGTAAGTCCGCCAAGCGGGCTTATCCCCCCGGTCAGCACGGCCAAGCCCGTCGCAAGCGCTCCGAATACGCGATCCGTCTTGAAGAAAAGCAGAAACTGCGCTTCAACTACGGCATTTCTGAACGTCAGCTTGTTCGCTACGTCAAGAAAGCCCGTGCCCAGGAGGGTTCCACCGGAACCAACCTGCTCAAGCTGCTCGAGAGCCGTCTCGACAACGTTTGTTTCCGCCTCGGCTTCGGCCCCACCGTCCCAGGCTCCCGCCAGCTGGTGAACCATGGCCACGTCACCGTCAACGGACGGGTGGTGGACATCCCCAGCTACCAGTGCAAAGCGGGCGATGTGGTGGCGATCCGCGAGCGCAAGGCTTCGAAGAAGCTGGCCGAAACCAACATGGAATTCCCGGGTCTGTCGAACATCCCGCCCCACCTTGAGTTCGACAAGGCCAAGATGACCGCCAAGGTCACCGGCCGGATCGAGCGCGAATGGGTGGCGCTTGAAATCAACGAACTGCTGGTGGTGGAGTTCTACAGCCGCAAGGTGTGAGCCCATGGGGCGGCAGTTCTCTGGCCGCCTCTTGTCATCGACCCATGGCCTCCGCTGCGGCGGGGGCTTTTTTGTCGGGTTAGGGGTTCGGGGACAGCTGCGCAGGGGCAAGCCGAGAAGCATCGTGCATCCTTCGGTTGGATGTCGCTGTGTGGGTTTAAGTTGAAGCAGCTCTCTTTGTGACATGCAGCTGCCAGTTTTTCGCACTATTCTTGCAAGTTGCTTCGCTTCACTGCTCGTCTTGCCAGGTGGTGACGCGCAGGCGATGGCAACCATCTTTGCGAAGCAGGATGGAGCCAATGTCGTGTTCAGCGGTTCGGGCAGCCTGAACCTCACAGAGTTGAACTACCTGCAGACAGTCCCCCTTTGGTATAACTATTTCAGCACCAGGCCAAGCGACGCCGAGTTCCAGGTGGGCCCGGTTCCTGGCAGCACGGTTGATCTTTATTCCTGTGCGTTTGGGGCTTGCATCGTGGGGCCTGAGAGTTTTGGCACTATCTCGGAGCGTTACAACTTCCCCGACCTTGGCTCCGGTGACGCTTTCGGGTACTGGGACTTTGACGGATACAAGGGAATCGCTGTGCCTTTCGACTACGTTTCTGGAACTGAGTTAGCCGGTAGCAGTACGTACCTGAATCGTACTTTGGCTGGTATGGGCATCAAGCTCGGCACATCTGTCTACAGCTGGGGGAGCGGGGATACGGCTAGCAGCATCGTCTTCACCACGGAGGCTCCCGCCCCTCTGCCCCTGTTCGGCGCGGCTTCTGCGCTGGTCTGGAGCCGCCGGTTGCGTCGCCGCTTCTCCCAGGGGTAAGGCCATCCCCTCATTCCGGCACGCCCTGGCGCCAGCGAGCCTGGGCCCCGGCTCCGCCCTGGCGTTCACGCTCCGGCGGCTTGGCGCAGCAGCGGCCCCGGCCACTCGAGGATCGCCCGATCTGCTGTCAGCAGGGTGGCGCCCCGCGCCAGGGCGGTGGCCACGATGAAGCGATCGGCCGGATCGGCGTGAAAGGCCTCCAGCTCCACCGCCGCCAGGGCCAGGGCCCCATCCAGGGCGATCTCCACCAGCCCGGCCTGCAGCCACTCGAGGTGCCAGCTGCCGGGAGCCTGGTGCAGGGTGATCCGGCCACGGGTTGCCAGCATGGCCACCTCCCAGAAGGAGATGGAGCTCACCGCCAGCCCCCCGCCAGCCCAGGCCGTGCGGATGCACTCACGGCTGGCGGGCCCAAGGGCCGGATCGTCGCGATCAAGCCAGAGCAGTGCATGGGTGTCGAGCAGGATCACTCCAGAGCCGCCCAGGGAACATCGATCGGGGCGAGCACATCCCCGTGGATTTCCACGGCCGGATGGAGTCCGAAGGGACTGGGACGACGGACGGAGGCACAGGGGTGCAGCTCCGCCACAGGCTGGCCGTTCTTGGTGATCACCAACACCTCACCCGTGGCGGCCACCTGGTCCATCAACCCCAGGCAGCGGGCCTTGAACTGGGAGGCGCTGATCGTGGCCGCCATGGTTGTCCCCACAGGGTGCGGCCCCAATCCTAGCTGGATGATGACCATGGTCAGGACCAGGGCCAACTCGCTGGTGCCCCTCAAGGCTTCACCACGGTCGCCTCGAGGAAGCTGTGGGGCCGCTCGGCGGTGGCGAGGTAGTAAATCACCACCAGCTCGCCCCGGTCGTTCACGGCCATCTGCGGGTAGCCCATGTCGAGGTTGGAGGGGTTGGCGCGCAGGAGCAGGGGCGGACCCCAGCTGCGGCCCTCGTCGTCGCTGAGGCGCAGCACCATCGCCCGCTGGCTGCGGTTGGCGTAGGTGGCCGCCAGGCGTCCATCGTGAAGCCGTGCCAGGGCCGCGGGGTTGCCGTTATGGGCGCCGGTCTGGCCCACCCGGCTGAGGAAGCGCCAGCTGCGGCCACCGTCGCCAGAGGCGTAGGCGTCGATCCAGCTGGGGGTGTCTTCCGGGGCGCGGGGATCCCGGCGCCGCAGCGCCACCACCAACCGCCCGTCGCCCAGATCCACCAGCGAGGGCATGACCGCCCGGTATGGGTCGCTCCAGGGCACCACCCAGCTGACGAAGCGGAAGCGGCGCCCGCCATCGCGGGTTTCGGCCACGAAGGTCTTGTCGAGGCGGTTGCTGTGGCGCCGCAGCCGGGGATCACGGGCGGAGAGCAGGAACTGGGCGCCGTTCGCCCCAGTGGGCCGCACGGCGGTGCGGGAGGTGAGGATCAGGTCGCGCAGCTCCGGAGTGCCCTCGAGGCCCTCGAAGCGGAACGGCCCCTGCCAGCTCCGGCCCCGGTTGCGGGAAACAAAAAAGCGGCCAAGACGGTCCTGCGCCGTGCCCTTGCCGTCGGCCACCACGCGGATCGCCAGATCGGGATCGTCGAAGCGGATCGGCTTCAGGAGAGGCATCGGCGCACCCTCCCGGCCCACGTAGGGAGAGGGGGTTTCCTGTTGCCAGCTGCGGCCGCCGTCGAGGGAGCGGGCCAGGCGCTGCACCTGGGGATGGCCCACCTTGTGGCCCTCCTTCTCCTGCCAGGGGCCATCGTGGAAGCCCACCAGGAGTTCGCGGCCGCCATCCCAGCTCCAGATCCCGTTGTTGGCGGGCCAGGCGAGGAAGCGGCCGGGTTCGGCGGCCACGGTGACCCTCGCCAGCACGGTGGGAGCGGTTCGGGCGGGTAGGACCAGCCCCAGCTCCAGCCCCAGCGCCAGGGACAGCGACGCCAGCACGGGCAGCAGCGGCCGCCTCCAGTTGGCCGGCACGGGCTGGGCTTCCCTCACGCCCATCGAGGTGGGGGGCAACGTAAGGGTCTTCTTTGAGGGCAAAATCCATGGTGTCGGCATAGTTTTCTGGCTTGCCATAGCCGATGCCTTCAAGCCTGTTGCCAAGCAGAGTGGTCGCGGTGACTGTTTCATATGTGCTGCACTGCTGATGGGAGTGGTAGGTGCCGATGGTGTCGGATTGAAGCGAGGCTCCGCCATTCTCGTGGTTAACCTGAAACCCGCCGGAGATCTTCATCCTAGAGCCAAGTGTGCACCCAGGCCTGCAAATGGCTCCGAGCAATGCAGAGACTGCATCCACCTCACCATGGAGGGGCGAGGAAGAGCGCGACTAGAATTTCCAGCAGGCAAGGGGGGATTGATAGCAGACTTGCTGGCGCGTGAGGTGATCGCTGAAATCGTGCAGGTGGTTAAGAAGCTGGCGGCTGCTCTGCGCGACCGCTATGGGGCGAACGGCTTGAGCCGATCCATCTCGCCGGCCTTTGTACCTTTTCCAGGGCAGCCCCGCCTTACGCCTCCTGGTGGTGACTCGGGCGAAGGTTGGCACCGTCCGGCCAGGGAAGGATCCCAGCCATAGGCAACAAGCCAGAGAGCTGGCGCCTACATCACCCCCCGATCAAGGTCTCCAGCGCGGCGGTCACGTCGTTCTGGCGCATCAGGGCCTCGCCCACCAGCACCGCATCCGCGCCGGCACTCTGCACCCGGTCGAGGTCATCGCGCGTGAACAGGCCCGATTCGCTCACCACCAGCGCCCCCCGGGCGCGCAGATCCGCACCGAATCGCTGCAGCAGGGCCTCGGTGGTGGCCAGATCCACCGCAAACGTGCTCAGATCGCGGTTGTTGATGCCGATCAGGGGGCGCTCGTTGGCGCCCGTCAGCGTGTCAAGCGCCAGAACCCTTGCCAATTCGGATTCGTCGTGCACCTCGATCAGCACCGCCAGCCCCAGGCCCCGGGCCACCTTGAGCAGGTAGGCCAGATCGTTGTCGGTGAGGATCGCGGCGATCAGCAGCGCGGCGTCGGCGCCGGTGGCCCGGGCCTGATAGAGCTGATAGGGACTCAGAATGAAGTCTTTGCACAACAGCGGCAGCTCCACCGCCAGCCGCACATTGGCCAGCACGTCGTAGCCCCCCTGGAAGAAGCGGCGGTCGGTGAGCACCGACAGGCAGCTGGCGCCACCGGCGGCGTAGGCCCGGGCGATCGCCACCGCATCGAAATCCTCCCGCAGCACCCCCTTGCTGGGGCTTGCTTTCTTCACCTCCGCAATCACCGCCGGCTTGCGACAGGCCGCCCGCAGGGCAGCCACAAAATCCCGGCAGGGGGGGAGTTCCGCTACTTGCTGGCGCAGCTTCTCGAGGCTCACCCGCTCGCGCGCGGCGTTCACCTCCCGGTCCTTCTCCCAGACGATCTCCTCCAGGATGTGGCGCGGCTGGCCCTCCTCATGGGGGATGGCGTACTCCAGGTGGGCCACCTTCACGGAGGGGTTGGGCGGACGGCGGCGGATTTCCATGGGGCTTGGCGGTTGCGGTGAGAGGGAGCGGAAGCGGCAGGGGCTCAGGCCAGGGCGGCAGCGGCCTGGCGATAGGCCACCTCCACCACCTCGCTGAGGGTGGGATGGGTGTGCACCTCGGTGGCCAGCTGGCGCACCCCCTGGCGACGGGCCACGGCGTTGGCGACCTCCTGGATCAGATCCGCCGCGTGCAGGCCAAAGATGTGGGCCCCCAGCACCTCGCCGGTGTCCTTGCGGAAGAGCAGCTTCATCAGCCCATCGCCCTCCAGCTCCGCCAGCGCCTTCGAGTTGGCCTTGCAGTCGCTGCGCACGCTGCCCAGCTCGAAGCCCTCCTGCGCCTCCAGCTCCTTGGCCTCCGCCTCGCTCAGACCCACGGAACTGATCTCCGGGTGGGTGAAGGTGGCCGCAGGGATCGAGCGGTAGTCGATGCGGCGGGCGTGGCCGAGGATGTTGTCCACCGCCACCGTGCCCTGGGCCGCCGCCGTGTGGGCGAGCATCATCTTGCCGGTCACGTCGCCCACCGCCCAGAGGTGGGGCACCACCGGCGCCCCGGGCTCGGCGCTGGCCAGCACCCGCATCGCCTCGTCTACCGGCAGGAAGCCGCGCTGGGGGGTGACCCCCACCGAGGCCAGGTTGAGATCGGCGCTCACCGGCACCCGGCCGGTGGCCACCAGCACCGCATCCACCTCCAATGTTTCCACCGGCTCGCGGGTTTTCATATCCACCAGCTCGATGCGCACCGGGCTGCCCGGCGACACCGATTTCGCCAGCACGCCGGCGCGGGCGTCGATGTCGCGGCTGTCGATCAGCTTGCGGGCCGCCAGCTTGGCGATGTCGGGATCGAAGGTGGGCATCACCCGATCCAGGGCCTCGATCATCGTCACCTCGCAGCCGAGGGCGGTGTAGACGTCGGCGAATTCCAGGCCGATGTAGCCGCTGCCGATGATCGCGATCCAGCGCGGTAGCCACTCCAGGTTGATCGATTCATCACTGGTGAACACCGTGCGGCCGTCGGTTTCGATCCCGGGGGGCACGAAGGGATCGGAGCCGGTGGCCACGATCACCTCCCGGGCGCTGTAGACCTTGTCGACCCCATGGCTGTCGCGCACCCCCACCCGCTGGGGCCCCTCCAGCCGACCCTTGCCGCGCAGGATCGAGGCGCCGGCCCGCTCCAGGGAACGGGTGAGGTTGTCGCGGATGGTGGTCACAAGCTGGGCGGCGTGGTCGGCGATCGCCTGGCGCTCAAACCGCACCGGGCCGGCGTGGATGCCGAAGCCGCGCAGGTGCTCGGCGTCGGCCAGTTCCCGCACGCGCCCGGCGGCCGCCAGCAGGGCCTTGGAGGGCACGCAGCCCCGGTTCACGCAGGTGCCGCCCATGTCGCGCGATTCGACGATCGCCACCTTCAGCCCATGCTCGGCCGCATGCTTGGCGGCATCGAAGCCGCCGTAGCCGGCGCCGATCACGATCACGTCGAAGTCGAAGGCTCCGGAGACGCTGGCGGAGGAGGGGGCGGGAGGGGTGGCGATCACCGGCGGCGGCTGCGGACGTTTACGGGCATTCTCCCCCGTCAGGGCCCAGCGGCCGCTGCCGGTACTGGCGGGAGCGCTCCAGCAACAGCGGCGCCGCCGCCACCGCCACGTTCAGGGATTCGACGGCGTCGCTGTGGGGAATCGTCACCACCTCCCCGGCCAGCGCCGCCAGCTGCGGATCCAGCCCGGCCCCCTCGTTGCCGAGCAGCAGCACGGTGGGCCGCGTCCAGTCGAGCTGCCAGTAGGGGCGCAGCGGCGGCCCTTCGGATCGGGCCACCGCCGTGGCCACCACCTGCACGCCCTGGCTGGCCATCTCCCGCAGGCGCCCGGCCAGGCCCGCCATTTCCAGCCGCCGCAGCGGCAGGGCCAGGGCGGCGCCGGCGGAGGCCCGCAGCACCTTGGGCTGGGTGGGGTCAGCCCCGTCCGCCAGCCACACCTCCGTGACGCCGGCCGCCAGGGCGGTGCGCAGCAGGGTGCCCAGGTTGCCGGGGTCCTGCAGGCGATCCAGGGCCAGCACGAAGGCGGGCGCGGTGCTGTCCTCCAGCCGCTGGGGCGTCGGCAGGGTGAGCAGTACGCCATCGGGATGGCGGGTGGTGGCCGCCGCCTCCAGCACCTCCGCGCTGGCCGGCTGCAGGCGTACACCGGCGGGAAGCGCTTGCACCAGGGCGGGGTGGGCGTCGAGCCAGGCCGGGGTGGCGAGCACCAGCTCCGGCCGCAGCCCCAGCCGCAGGGTTTCCTGCAGCAGGTGGGTGCCCTCCAGCAGCAGCAGGCCCTGTTCGCGCCGGCCCCGGGCCTCGTGGAGCTCGCGCAGGCTGCGCACCAACGGATTGCGCCGGCTTGTGATCCTCCCGTCGGATTCGCTGGCGCTCACGTTGGCCTTCGCGGGTGGGGGGATCTGGACGGGGGGTGGCCGCTCAGAAGCTCTCGTGGTGGCGGATGCGCATTTTCTCGTGCAGCACCAGCTCGGTACCCTCTGGACGGGTTTCGAGGTCGAGACCCTGAACGGCTGCCGCCTCGCCGCGCAGGCCCTCGGCAACCAGATTCTCGATGATTTTGCGCAAGAGGATGTCTTCTACCGTGGTGGCGTCAAAGCCATCCGGGGTGAGACTTTCGAGGAATTTGCCGATCTTCGAAGCGAGAAACTCCGATGAGTTGGTGATCTTGAGGACGATCATCGGAAAAAATATGCGGATGGGGAGACTTGAACTCCCACGACATTGCTGCCACTAGTACCTGAAACTAGCGCGTCTACCAATTCCGCCACATCCGCTGGCGTGGATCGAGCGCAGCGATTGCCGCGACGACTCCGGGATCATAGGCCATGGCCGTTCCCCGGGTGAGCGGGCACCTGTGGCGCCGTTCGCGTTCTGCCTGTGGCCTGAGACACCACGAGACAGTTCTGGGCGCGGCCCCCTAGACGAAGTCGCGCTTCGTTGTCAAGATTCGGGCCCGAACTCTTTGGGACGGAATTCATGACTTTGACCGCCGTAGCTCCTAAGCAGATCCTCCAGCCCCGGCTCGAGGTCACCGGTGGTCGGCGTCTCTCAGGGGAGATCCGCGTCAGCGGAGCCAAGAATTCGGCCCTCGTCCTGATGGTCGCCTGCCTGCTCACCCGCGACACCCTGCGGCTGCGCAACGTGCCGATGCTCACTGACATCGCGGCCATGGGCGAGATCCTGGCTGCCCTTGGCGTGCGTGTCAGCCGCGGCGGCGACTCGATCGAGCTCGATGGCGACCACATCAGCCAGGCCGCTCCGCCCTATGAGCTGGTCAACAGCCTGCGGGCCAGCTTCTTCTGCATCGGCCCCCTCCTCGCCCGCATGGGCATGGCCCAGGTGCCCCTGCCCGGCGGTTGCCAGATCGGCAGCCGGCCAGTGGTGGAGCACGTCAAGGGCCTCAAGGCCCTCGGAGCCCAGGTGACGATCGAGCATGGCGTGGTCACCGCCGTGGTGCCCGGCAGCAGCCGGCGGCTGCGGGGTGGCCACATCCACCTCGATTGCCCCAGCGTCGGCGCCACCGAAACGCTGATGATGGCTGCCGCCCTCGCCGACGGCGAGACGGTGATCGAGAACGCCGCCCAGGAGCCCGAGGTGATCGACCTGGCTGACCTGCTGATCGCCATGGGAGCCCGGGTGCGCGGTGCCGGCACCCCCGCCATCACCATCGATGGAGTCGACCAGCTCCACGGTGCCGACTACTCCGTGATCCCCGATCGGATCGAGGCCGCCACCTTCCTGCTCGCCGGCGCCATCACCCGCTCGGAGCTGTTCGTCGGGCCGGTGGTTCCCGAGCACCTCGGGGCGGTGATCACCAAGCTGGAGGAGGCCGGCTGTCGCCTGGAGGCGGTGGATGGGGGCCTCTCCATCCAGGCGGAGCGGATCCGCGCCGTCGATTTCACCACCCAGCCCTTCCCCGGCTTCCCCACCGACATCCAGGCCCCCTTCATGAGCCTGCTGGCCACCGCCGAGGGCACCAGCTTCGTGGTGGAGAACATCTTCGAAAACCGCCTGCAGCACGTGGCCGAGCTGCAGCGCATGGGGTCCTCGATCCGCACCAACGGCAACACCGCCTGCATCGAAGGGGTGGCTCGCCTCAGCGGTGCTCCGGTGCACGGCACCGACCTGCGCGCCTCCGCCGCCATGGTGCTCGCCGGCCTGGCGGCCGATGGCGTCACCACCGTGCGCGGCCTGGAGTTCCTCGATCGCGGCTACGCCGACTTCGAGGGCAAGCTCAACGCCGTGGGGGCCTCGATCCTTCGCCTCAGCGATCCCGCCTGAGGCCACCCAAGCCCGGAGACCCCTAAAGTCGGGTTACCGGGAGCGTGCCGGAATTGGTAGACGGACTCGACTCAAAATCGAGCGCCTTCGGGCATGTGGGTTCGAGTCCCACCGCTCCCATCCTCCCCGGATCACGATGAGCCCCACCGCGCCCCTTTCCGCGCCCCCAGCCGTCGTCCCCGCCGCCACCGGGTCGGCAGCCACCGGGTCGGCCCTCACCGCTTCGGCGGTGATGGACACCTACGCCCGCTTCCCTCTGGAGCTGGTTCGGGGTCGGGGCGTGTGGCTCTGGGACCGGGACGGACGCCGCTACCTCGACGGCGTCGCCGGCATTGCGGTCTGCACCCTGGGCCACAGCGATCCGGTGCTGCGCCGCCGCCTCTGCCGCCAGCTCGGCCGGTTGCAGCATGTTTCCAACCTCTACCGGATCCCGGAGCAGGAGCAGCTCGCCGCCGCGATCGCGGCCCGCTCCTGCGCCGACCGGGTGTTTTTCTGCAATTCCGGTGCCGAGGCCAACGAGGCGGCGATCAAGCTGGCCCGCAAGCACGGCCACACGGTGCGGGGGATCGAGCGGCCCCTGATCCTCACGGCCCAGGCCAGCTTCCACGGCCGCACCCTGGCGGCGGTCACCGCCACGGGCCAGCCGAAGTACCACGAGGGCTTCGAGCCGCTGGTGGAAGGCTTCCGGTATTTCCCCTACAACGACACCGCCGCCTTCGAGACCCTGCTGGCCAGCTGCGAAGCGGAGGGCCCCCGGGTGGCGGCCGTGCTGCTGGAGCCGCTGCAGGGGGAGGGCGGGGTGAATCCCGGCGATCCGGCCTTCTTCCGGCGGGTGCGCCAGCTCTGCGACGAGAAGGGCATCCTGCTGATCTTCGATGAGGTGCAGATCGGCGTGGGTCGCAGCGGGCGCTGGTGGGGCTACGAGCAGCTCGGGGTCGAACCCGACGCCTTCACCATGGCCAAGGGCCTGGGGGGCGGCGTGCCGATCGGTGCCCTGGCCGTCAAGGCGTCGGCGGATCACTTCCGCCCCGGTGAGCACGCCAGCACCTTCGGCGGTAATCCCCTGGCCTGCCGCGCCGGCCTCACGGTGATCGAGGAGATCGAACGGCGCGGCCTGCTCGCCCACGTCACCGCCATGGGCGAGTTGTTGGAGCGGAAGCTGGATGCCCTGGTGGCGCGACACCCATCCGTGCTGGAGGGCTCGCGCGGCTGGGGGTTGCTGCGCGGTCTGATGCTCGCCGAGGGGGCGCCCGCCGCCGCCGAGGTGGTGCGGGCGGCGATGGCCGCCGGCCTGTTGCTGGTGCCCGCTGGCCCCCGGGTGGTGCGCTTCGTGCCGCCGCTGGTGATCCGGCCCCGCCAGATCCGTCGGGCGGTGAAACGACTGGAGAAGGCCCTCGCCAGCCTCGCCTGAGCCCCGCCCCGTGTCGCTGACCCTCCCCGATCCGGTCGACCTGGAGGACCTGCTCGAACCCTTCGCCCGCCGCGGAGTGGACCTCAGCCTGGAGCGTCTGCAGGCGGCCCTCGCTGAGGGGGGCCATCCGGAGCGGCGCTTCCCAGCGGTGCAGGTGGCCGGCACCAATGGCAAGGGCTCGATCTGCAGCTTCCTGCACGCCATCCTGCGGGCCGCCGGCCTGCGTTGCGGCACCTACCGCTCCCCCCACCTGGTGAGCTGGTGCGAGCGGCTCCAGCTCGATGACGCCTGGATCACCCCCACCCAGCTGCGCGATGACCTGCGCCGCTGGCGATCGATCGGGGAACGGCACTCCCTCACCCCCTTCGAGCTGCTCACCGCCGCCGCCTTCGACCGCCTGGCGTCCAGCGGCGTGGATCTGGCGGTGCTGGAGGTGGGCCTCGGCGGCCGGCTCGACGCCACCACCGCCCATCCAGAGCGGCCCGTGATCGGCTTTGCCAGCATCGGCCTCGACCACCGCGAGCACCTCGGCGACACCATCGCCGCGATCGCCCGCGAGAAGGCCGGCGTGCTCCGGCCTGGCTGCCTGGCCTGCAGCGCCCCCCAGCACCCCGAGGCCGCAGCGGTGCTCCAGGGCGAGGCCGAGCGGGTGGGGGCGCTGCTGCGTTGGGTGGAGCCCCTGCCCTCTCCCTCCCAGGGCGGCCCCCCGCTCGGGCTGCCCGGGGCGCTGCAGCGCGCCAACGCCGCGGTGGCGGTGGCGATGGCGGAGGCCCTGGTGGAACGGGGCTGGCCGATTCCCCCGGCAGCGATTCCCGTCGGGTTGGCGGCTGCCCGCTGGCCTGGTCGGCTGGAGCGGCGCCACTGGCGCGGCCGGCCGCTGCTCCTCGATGGCGCCCATAACCCCCCGGCGGCCGAGGCCCTGCGCCACGAGCTCGACCTCCTGGATCCCCCGCCCGCCCCCCGCCGCTGGCTGCTGGCCATCCAGGCCCACAAGGAGGGCGGCGCGATGGTGGCGAGTCTGTTGGGTCCGGGCGATCGGGCCGTGGTGGTGCCCGTCCCCGACCACGCCAGCTGGACCGCCGCGGCGCTCGCGGAGGCGTGCCCCGCCTGCGCCGGCGAGCTCCAGGCCGCCGGCTCCCCCGCCGAGGGTCTGGCCTGGCTGATGGAGCCTGGGGAGCCAGCCGCTGATCGCTCGCGCTCCCTGCCACTCCCGGTGGTGGCCGGCTCCCTCTATCTGCTCGGCGCCCTGGTGCCCCGCCTCGATCCCCCCGCCCCGGGCCCGCCGGCAGGCTGACGGATCGGTCTGCCCTGGTCAGAGTGAGGGGGTCGCCCACCGGCGGCGTTTTCTCCCGTTCTCCGCCCCCCTTCTCCGCCCTCCGATGACCATCGAGCTCAGCACCGACGACCGCAACCGCCTGCTCGGCGGGCCCCTGGCCGCCGCCCTGGCGGTGATGACCGTGGACATGGGCGTCTTCTCCAGTGCCCAGGAGGCCCTCGCCCTGGCCAGGGAACTCTCCGGCGCCGCCCAGCGCTACAGCGCCAATCCCCTGATCGCCAGCCTCTTCGATGAGGAGGCCCTGCGCCAGGGAATCCGCCCCGAGAAACTGCAGGTCACCGCGGAAGACGTGCGCAGCGGCCGCGTGCTCGATCGCGCCCTCGAAGAGGTGGATGCGTCCCTGGCGCTCGCCCGCAGCAAGGCCGACGAGGACACGGTGAAGCAGTACGCCCAGCTGATCGTCGATGGCTGCGTGGCGGTGGCCGAGGCCGCCGGCAAGGGGCTGTTCGGCTCCGGCGAGAAGGTGAGCGCCGAGGAGAAGGCGGCCCTGGATCGCATTCGCACCCACCTGGGCCTGGGCCCGGCGGCTGTTTGATGAACGGCCGCTGCCTTCCTCCTGATGCCCCCGCCCCCCGGCTCCGCCGGGGGGCCTGGCGCCACGCTCTTGCGGCGGCCCTGCTTGCCGCCCTGGTGGTGCTGTTGCCGCCTGCGGGGCTGGCGGTGCCCGCGGCGCGGGCCGACTTTTCCGGGATCGACTACACCCTTACCAACCAGAACGGCAAGGATTTCAGCGGCGAGCAGCTGGCCAACACCTCCTTCGCCGGCGCCCAGGGCCGCTCCGCCCGCTTCGCCGGCGCCAACCTGCATGGGGCGATCCTCACCCAGGCGTCTTTCCCGGAGGCCGATTTCTCCGGCGCCGATCTCAGCGATGCCCTGATGGACAAGGTGGACTTCAGCGGCGCCGATTTCAGCGGCGCCGTGCTGCGGGGGGTGATCGCCGCCGGCAGCAATTTCCACGGGGCCCGCATCACCGACGCCGACTTCAGCGACGCCCTGATCGACCGTGCCGACCAACGGGCCCTGTGCCTGGAGGCCGAGGGCACCAACCCCATCACCGGCGTCGACACCCGCCTCAGCCTGGGTTGCGGCTGATCCAGCCCCGCAGCTTGCCGGGGTTGAGCAGCCCGGCCGGGTCGTAGGCCGCCTTGGCCGCCACCTGGTCGGCGTCGACCACCCCGAGCCCGCCGTCCTCCACCGTGAGCACGTGGGGATCGAACAGCACGGCCCCCAGGCTGCGGCACTGCTCCATCAGCGCCGTCAGATCGGCCGCACCCCGCCAGCGCACCAGCGGTAGCGCCGCCAGCCGGGCCTCCCCCTGCTGGCGCACCGCCTCCAGGTGCCACAGCACATCTTCTCCCCACCGCTGCCGCACCTCCCGCAGCAGGGGTGTCGCAGTGGCGGGCAGCAGCATCTGCAGGTAGGTCCAGCCGTCCACCTGGGCGCGCCAATGCAGGGTGGTGTGGTTCCAGCCCAGCTCCCGCAGCGGTACCCCGCGGCTCTGGGCCTGGGCCTCGCCCCACACCAGCTGTCCGCCCCGCGCCGCCAGCCAGCCCGGCAGCACCGCCAGGGTGTCGGGGGCGGCGAGCAACAGCAGCCGGTGCTCCCCAGCCCCGGGCGGCGGACAGCCGTGGGGCCAGGGCAGGCGGCCCGCCACCGGTGCCTCGAGCAGCGTCAGCCCGTTGAGCAGCAGGGCCGTGCGCGGCAGATCCGCCGCCGCTGCCAGCGACGCCTCCCAGTCGCTGAAGCCCACCACCAGCTGCTGCCAGGCCACCGCCGTGCAGGTGGCCAGCCGCACCGCCGTGAGGATGCCGTTGGTGCCGTAGGCGTGGTTGAGGGGGGCGGCGGCGGCGGCGTCGAGCACCAGCAGCTGGGGCTCCGGTTCGAGCGTGATCACCTCCAGCCCCAGCAGGTTGCCCGGATCGCGCAGGAAGCCCCAGCGCAGCGAGCCGATCCCGCCCGAGCCCCCGGCGATGAAGCCCCCCACCGTGGCGCTGCGCACCGTGCTCGGCACCATCCGCAACTCCCGGCCCTGGGGGGCGAGGGCCGCCTCCAGGTCCCCCAGCAGGCAGCCCGCCTCCGCGGTGAGCACGCCGCTGGCGGGATCGAGCTCGCGCAGCCGTCGCAGGCCCCCCAGGTCGAGCACCAGGCCGCCGGCCAGGGGCACGCACTGGCCGTAGTTGCCCGTGCCCGCCCCCCGTACCGTGCACGGCACCCCGAGCCGCGCGCAGGCCCCGGCCGCCGCCCGCACCTGCGCCACGGTCGTGGGCCGCGCCGCCAGCTGGGCCCGGCAGCCCGCCAGCAGGGGGGTGAGCACTGGCGAGTAGTCGTGGAAAT
This sequence comes from Synechococcaceae cyanobacterium, assembly GCA_947442825.1. GTDB lineage: Bacteria > Cyanobacteriota > Cyanobacteriia > PCC-6307 > Cyanobiaceae > Cyanobium. Next base: position 8,762 of record CANEWU010000002.1, on the reverse strand, counting down.
CGCGGGAGAGGCGTCCCAGCTCGCCCGCGTCCTCCACCAGGAGCAGATCCGGTGCCCGCTGGCGCAGCTCGGCGGCCAGGGCGGCGATCCGTTCGGCCTCCACCGGCGCGGGACAGGGGGGCAGCGCGGTGGCGGGCATGGCGCAGGCCGGGGCTCAGGGGGGAAGGGGATCCTGCCCCAGGCCGGCCAGCAGCGGCGAGGGGGCCTCGGACTCCGGGGGGGGGAGCCAGCGGCCGCCCCGCAGCACGCGCCGTTGCGGGTCGCGGGCCAGCAGCTCCTCCCAGGAGTGGGCGCCCAGCACCACCAGATCCGCCGGACCCCCCAGGCGCAATACCCCATCCCAGTCGAGGCCCAGCAGGGCGGCGCCGGCGCTGCCGAAGGGGGCCAGACCCTGGCGCTGCCAGGGCACCACATGGCTGGCCACCGCCGCGAAGCGCAGCAGTGCCAGGGGATCGAAGTCGCCGCCGGGGAACCAGGGGTCCTGCACGTTGTCTCCCCCCACCGCCACGCGCACCCCGGCCGCCTGCAGCTGGCGGATGGGGGCCTGGGCCCGCAGGCGCGGCGTCGCCCCACGACGGCGTCCCAGCAGCCAGAGGTTTGACGTGGGCAGGGCCACCACGCTCAGAGAGAGGTCGGCCATCGTCTCCGCCAGCCGCTGGCAGGCCCCCTCGCGCAGCATCCCCATGCTGGCGGCGTGGCTGCAGGTGAGCGGCGGCCCGCCGCCCCGCCGCCGCAGCCTCCGCACCAGCAGACGCACGCCCTCGGCGTGTTGCATGTCGCTCTCATCGATGTGGAGATCGACGCCGCAGCCGTGCTGCTCGGCCAGGGCCAGCAAGGTCTCCAGATCCTCGTCGTCGCTGGCTGCCAGCGGAAATGGCTCCCCGAGCACTCCCCCCAGCAGGCCGCCGGCGGCGACCGCGCGCCGGGCCAGGGCCCTCCCCTCCGCCGTGCGCCAGTGGCCCACCGGCACCAGCGCCACCAACTCCAGCTCCACCCGCCCGGCCCAGCGCTGTCGCAGCTCGGCCAGGGCCTCCCAGCTGGCAACCCCGCACGCCCCGTGGCTGTCGATGTGGCTCCGGATCGCCCGCAGGCCGTGGCGCCAGGCCCGCTCCAGGGCCCGCTCCGCCCGCTCCAGCACGGTGGCGCGATCCCGCGTGGCCGCCTCCTGCTGATTGGCCCGCAGGGCTCCCCTCAGGGTCCCCTCCCGGCTGACGTAAGGCGGCGCGCTGTAGGCCTTGTCGAGGTGGGCGTGGGGCTCCACCAGCGGGGTGAGTGCCAGGGGCATCGGGGCGGCGGCCTCGGCGGCGCTGCAGGGATCGATCCCCACCAGCCGCCCCGCCTGCTGGCGCAGCCGCACCGCCACCAGCCCATCGATGTCGGCGGCAGGAAGGGGAACGGCGGGATCAAGCAGGCAGCGCGGCAGGCGCAGCGGCGGCAGCCTGCCCTCCATTCGCTCCCCCCCGCCCGCGGAGGTTTCACTCATCGGCGGATCTCCGGGCCGTCGGCCGCCTCGCTCTGGAGGATCACAAAGTGTCCTGCCACCCCGAGGGTGGTGGCGCTGTAGCGCGGCACCTCGAGCACCCCGAACAGCGACTGCCCTCCGAGCTCGGTGCGATACAGGCTGAGGAGTCCGAGGTTGCGGCGGCGCGTGTTGTCCAGGGCGATCCGCCCCAGCGCTCCGCTCTGGGAGGCCACCAGGCCGGGACAGTCGCGGATCAACAGCCGGGCCAGCATCGGTAGGCCATCGTCGCCGCAGAACTCCTCGTGCAGCAGGGTGGCCAGACGCTGCCCCGCGAAGGTTTCGAACGCCTGGGGATCGGGGTTGGTCGCGGAGAGTCCCAGGACGCCGCCCACCACGCCCACAAGCGCCAGCAGCGGCAGGGCGGGAAGGGGGCGGGAGCGGGGAGACCGCAAGAGAACCGGGCGGGGACGGCGCCCACGATCGCAGAGAATCCCCGGCGGCGGCATTGGGGTGCCTCCCGCTGGGGGCCGCTATGGTGCCGCGCCTGTCTCGCCACTGAGGTCCACTGGCCCCCTCCGCCCCCCGCCGCTACCGGCCCGAGATCGATGGCCTGAGGGCCGTGGCCGTCCTGGCGGTGGTCGCCAACCACGCCGGCAAGGACCATCTCCCCGGCGGCTACCTGGGGGTCGACATCTTCTTCGTGATCTCGGGTTTCGTGATCACGGCCTCCCTGGCCAGCCGGCCGGTGCGCGGCGCCGGCCGCTGGCTGGCTGACTTCTACGCCCGGCGGTTGCGGCGCCTCACCCCGGCGCTGCTGGCCTGCGTGCTGCTCACCGCCCTGGGGGCCAGCCTGGTGATTGCACCCGTGTACAGCGAGGCCGAGCGGGTGCGGCAGGTGGGCCTGGGGGGCCTGGTGGGCGTGGCCAACCTCGTGCTCCATGCCCAGGCGGCCAACTACTTCGCCGACGACATCGAACTCAACCCCTTCACCCACCTCTGGTCGCTGGGGGTGGAGGAGCAGTTCTATCTTTTGTTTCCCCTGTTGGTGTTGCTCAGCGGGCTGGCGGCGGGCCACCGCCGCGGGGGCCTGCGGCTCGGGCTGTTGGTCGGTGCGTTGTGTCTGGCCTCCTGGTTGTTCTTCAAGCGGGTGGTGACGATCGATGCCTCGGCGGCCTACTTCCTGATGCCGCCGCGGTTCTGGGAAATGGGGGCCGGCTGCCTGGTCTGGCTGCTGGCCCGCCGTTGGGAGGGGCGAGTGGCCACCGCCGCCCCCGTGGCCACCGCCCTGGCCTGGATCACCCATGCCCTGGTGGTCGCCGCCCTGGTCCTGGCCTTCCGCGGCAGCCTTTCCCTGCCCACCGGGGCCCTGCTGACCGTGGTGGCCACGGGGGCGCTGCTCCTCAGTGCCGATGCCCCCACGCCGCTGGTGTGGCTGCTGCAGCGGCCGCCGCTGGTGGCGATCGGCCTGCTCTCGTATTCCCTCTACCTCTGGCACTGGAGTGTGTTCAGCCTGGCGCGCTGGAGCGTGGGGGTGAGCGCCGCCACCCTCCCCTGGCTGCTGGCGCTGACCGTGGTTCTGGCCTGGCTGTCCTGGAAGTTGCTGGAGGAGCCGCTGCGCCGCCGTCCCTGGAGCGCCGATGCGGCGGGAACCATCGGTCGGGGGCGGGCGCTCACCGGCCTCGGAGCCGGGGCCCTGCTGCTGGGCCTCGGACCCGCCCACGGTCGCCTCTACCTCGGCCGCCCTCCCGAGCAGCTGGCGATCAAGGATTCCTACCGGGTGCCAGAGGCCCTGCTCGCTCCCCGCAACCGCCCCAGCCCAGGGGAACCTGGCGGCCTGGATCCCTGGTTGGTGCTGATCGGTGACAGCCACGCGGGCATGCTTCAGCCCCTGCTGCCCGCCCTGGTGGAGGGCGCCTCGGGGCGCATCACCGTGCTGGAGAAACAGGGGTGTCCTTTCCCCCCCAGCGGCTCCGCCCACCTCCTGCCGGGCTGCTTCCGCTGGGGGGAGCGCAGCAAGCGCTTCGTGCTCAGCCACCTCCGCCCCGGCGATGTGGTGATGGTGACCCTCTACGGCCGTTCCCATTTCGGCGGCGGCTTCGACAGCCGCGACCAGCAGATCGACGGTGACGGCCAGCTGGTGGGGTGGCCGGAGCGCAAGCGCCATCTCTATGAACGCTCCCTCGACAGCTTCGCCCGCAAGGTGGGACAGCGTGGCGGCACCTTGGTCCTGATCGGTCCGTTTCCGCGCTTCCTGCAGCGGCCGGCCCACAGCAAGTTGTGCGAGCCCGAGTGGTTCCGGCGCATGCCCGCCGACTGCGCGATGGTGCAGACCCGGGCGTTGGCGGAGATCCGCCGCGACAACGAGCCGATCCTCAGCCTCCAGAAGGAGGTGGCGGCCCGCCAGCCCCGGGTGCTGCTGTTCGATCCGGTGCCCCATCTCTGCGATGGCGAGGAATGCAGCGATCGGGGGGGGGGCGGCGAGCGGTGGTTCCGCGACAACGACCACATCTCACTGCAGGGCGTGGATCGGCTGCGGGAGCCCCTGCGGGCCTTTCTGCGCAAGCACGGCCTGTTGGCCGGCGGCCCGAGTTGAGCAGGGTTCGTGGTGTAAGTTTCTATCACCACGGCGGGCGTCGCCAAGTGGTTAAGGCAGCGGCTTGTGGTGCCGCCATCCGGGGGTTCGAATCCCCTCGCTCGCCCTTCTTCTGTCTCCGGCTCCACCGGCGCCCGTTGCCGTCTTGGGGCTGGGTTCAGATTTTTCGTTCGTCAGCCGGCGAGCAGGCTTTCCAACAGGGAATCGCCGCCCTCTCGCACCGGATCGAAGCACGGTAGGCCAGTTTCGATAGCGGTTTGCGCCACGGCCGCCATCGCCGGCCCGGCCTCCAGATGGCCGGTGTTCAGAGCGATCGCCCGCACCCGCGCCGCTGGCCCCCCCAACGGCCGGCCCAGGGCCGCCACCGCCTCGATCGCCTCGATCAGCTGCGGCAGCTGCGGCAACGGGATGTGGGGCTGGTTGCGGATCACGGCCTGGCCGGCCCTGTGCACCAGCAGCAGATCGGTGGGTTGGCTGCCGCGCAGCAGCGGCAGGGTGGCGGTGGAGCCGGGATGGCAGAAGGAACCCTGCCCCTCCACCAGCACCCAGCTGTCGGCCCCCGCCCCCGCCGCCGCCACCAGCACCGCCTCCTCCACGGCACCGGCTGCGTAGTCGACCCGCACCGCATCGAGCGGCACACCGCCGCCAGCGATCAGGATCCCCGCCTGGCCGGTGGCTACAAACCGGGCGTCTACCCCGCGGCGGTGGGCGGCGGCGAGCAGCTCCAGGCAGGCGCTCATCTTCCCCACCGACATGTCGGAGCCCACCGCCAGCAGGCGGCGGCAAGGCAGGGCGGCGGCCCGGGCGGAGGCCACCGGCAGATCGGGCGGTTCGCAGCGCAGGTCCCAGATCCACCGACCCGGCTGCACCAGGCCCGCCAGGTCCGGGTCCTCCCCCAGCCGGGTGTGCATCCCGCTGGCCACCGAGAGGCCCGCCGCCAGGGCCGCCGCCACATCGGCCCGCACCTCGGCCGGCAGCCGCCCGCCCGAGGGGGCCAGCCCCACCACCGCCACCACCCCGCCGCGGTCGGCGGGCAGCAGGGGCAGCGCCTCCGCCAGCGAGGCCACCACCGGTACCGGCCGGTCGATGCCGGTGATCGCCGCCAGCGACGCGCCGGCGTGGGCGGGATCGATCACCGCCAGCACCGGCGCCTGGCGATAGCGCAGCAGGGCGAGGCCGGTCTTGCCGCTGAGGTTGTCGAGCCCGTGGTGCTGCAGGAGCACCACGGGCGCCTGGGGGCTCAGCATCAGGGCCCCTCCGCCGCCAGCGGCCGTTCCCCGGCCAGGGATACCCCCAGGCCCGCACCGGCACCGGGCAGCACCCGGTCCTCCGTCAGGGTGGGGCCGAGGAAGGGATCGTCGATCAGGTTGAGGTGGCTGTCGAGATCGGGCCAGCGCGCCAGGGGCAGCAGCTGGGCTGCGGCGCCATTGAGCAGCCGCGAATCGGAATAGCAGCCAAGCATCACCTCCAGCCCCAGTCGCCGGCAGGCTTGGGCCATCAGCAGCGCCTCGCTCAGCCCGCCGCTCTTGAGCAGCTTGATGTTGACGCCGTCGACGTAGGGGGCCAGCCGCACCACATCCGCCAGGGTCCAGCAGCTTTCGTCGGCCACCAGGGGGATGGGGCAGTCGAGCTCGAGGGCGGCGAAGCCGGCCGCGTCGGCCTCGGGATCCTCGAGGGGCGGCAGGGGCTGCTCCACCAGGGCCACCCCCTGCTCCGCCAGCCAGCCCACCATGGCCCGCGCCCCATCGGCATCCCAGCCGCCGTTGGCATCCACCTGCAGCTCAAGCGCCCCGCCGCTGACCTGGCGGCGGTGCTCCAGGGCCTCCGCGACTGCCGTTACCAGGGCCCGGTCGTGGGCCAGTCCTTCAGGGCTGCCGAGCTTGAGCTTGATGCGGGTGGCCGGCAGCTGCTGCCACCAGCGCTCCAGCCGCTCGAGCACCGCGGGCACCGGGGCAAGCCCCAGGGTGACGCTGGTGGGCCGCACCGCAGCGGGGTCGAGCCCCCAGAGCTGGTGCAAGGGCTGGCCGAGCCGCTTGCCCCACCAGTCGTGCAGGGCCAGGTCGACGGCGCAGCGGGCCGGGGGGGAGAGGGGCTCCAGCAGGGGATCGAGGGCCTGCAGGGGCTGGGGAGGCATGTCCTCCAGCCGGGGCAGCAGGGCCTCCAGCTCGGCGGCCACCGCCGTCCCCTCGTAGCGGCGATGGCCGGTGTCGAAGCCGCCGGTTTCCCCTAGCCCGACGATGCCGTCGTGCTCGATCTGGAGCTGCCAGTGCTCCACGGCAGCGGTGGTGCCGCGGCTGATCGCCAGCGGCACCGCCTTGGTGAGGGGGAAGCGGTGCAAGCGGCAGCGCATGCGGTGGCAGGCTCCTCGGCCCCGATCTCCTCACCACGCTGACACGGGCGCGGTGGCGGCGTGGCCGCATCTCCATGGCCGAAACTGGAGAGCATGACGACCTCGCCCCCCTCCCCTACCCCTGCCTCCGCGGCCATCCCCGCCCCCGTCGCCTCGGAGGCCGGGCCGACCCCCGGCCGCGGCAGCTACTGGATCACCACCTTCGGCTGCCAGATGAACAAGGCGGATTCCGAGCGCATGGCCGGCATCCTCGAGGCCATGGGCTACACGCCTGCGCCGGCGGAGCTGGAGGCCGATCTGGTGCTCTACAACACCTGCACCATCCGCGACAACGCGGAGCAGAAGGTGTACAGCTACCTGGGTCGCCAGGCGCAGCGCAAGCGCGCCAACCCCCATCTGACCCTGGTGGTGGCCGGCTGCGTTGCCCAGCAGGAAGGGGAGGCCCTGCTGCGCCGGGTGCCCGAGCTCGACCTGGTGATGGGTCCCCAGCACGCCAATCGGCTGGAAACCCTGCTGGGCCAGGTGGCCAGCGGCGCCCAGGTGGTGGCCACCGAAGCGCACCTCATCCTGGAGGACATCACCACGGCCCGGCGGGACAGCGAGGTGTGCGCCTGGGTGAACGTGATCTATGGCTGCAACGAGCGCTGCACCTACTGCGTGGTGCCTGCGGTGCGGGGGCAGGAGCAGTCGCGGCTGCCCGGCGCCATTCGCCTGGAGATGGAGGGCCTGGCGGCGCGCGGCTACCGGGAGGTGACCCTGCTGGGGCAGAACATCGACGCCTACGGCCGCGACCTGCCCGGCATCACCCCGGAGGGCCGCCGCGCCCACACCTTCACCGATCTGCTGCACCACGTGCACGACGTGCGTGGCATCGAGCGCATCCGCTTCGCCACCAGCCATCCCCGCTATTTCACCGAGCGGCTGATCGATGCCTGCGCCGATCTGGAGAAGGTGTGCGAGCACTTCCACATCCCCTTCCAGAGCGGCGACGACGACGTGCTGCGGGCGATGGCGCGGGGCTACACGGTGGAGCGCTATCGGCGCATCCTCGAGCGCATCCGCAGCCGCATGCCCGATGCGGCGATCAGCGCCGATGTGATCGTCGCCTTCCCGGGGGAGAGCGATGCCCAGTTCCGCCGCACCCTGGCGCTGGTGGAGGAGATCGGCTTCGACCAGGTGAACACCGCCGCCTACTCGCCCCGCCCGGGCACCCCGGCCGCCGACTGGCCCGACCAGCTGTCCGAGGCGGTCAAGGTGGATCGCCTGCAGGAGCTCAACGCCTTGGTGGAGCGCAAGGCGCGTGAGCGCAGCGGCCGCTACGCCGGCCGCTGCGAGGAGATCCTGGTGGAGGGCGCCAATCCGCGGGATCCGCAGCAGGCGATGGGCCGCACCCGCACCAACCGCCTCACCTTCTTCCCGGCCCATCGGACCGACGGCTCGCCGGTGCGCTCCGGTGATCTGGTGTCCGTGCGGATCGAAACGGTGCGGGCCTTCTCCCTCAGCGGCAGCCTGGTCGCATGAAGGCCCGTGCCACCCCCCTGGCCGGTCGGCGGATCGCTGATACGGTTGGCTCCGCTCCAGCCTGCTGATGACCTCCTCCCCGCTCCGCCTCGGCCTGGTGTTCGGGGGGGCGTCCGGGGAGCACGCGGTTTCCATCCGCTCTGCCGCCACCGTGCTTGGCGGTCTGCGCAGCGGCGCCAATCTGGAGCGCTATCAGGTGGATGCCTTCTACATCGACCGCCAGGGGCGGTGGTGGCCGCCCGCCGTGGCGGAGGAGGTGCTGCGCACCGGTCAGCCCGCGGAGTTGCCGGAGCCCGGCGAGTCAGGCCCACCCGGCTTCCGCGGCCTGCCCGAGGGGGCCCTGGCGGTGCAGGTGTGGTTCCCGGTGCTGCACGGCCCCAACGGCGAAGACGGCACCATCCAGGGCCTGTTCACCCTGATGCGGGTGCCGTTTGTGGGCTCCGGGGTGCTCGGTTCGGCGGTGGGGATGGACAAGCTGGCGATGAAGGCCGCCTTCGCCGCCGCGGGCCTGCCCCAGGTGCCCTACGCCAGCGTTGAGGCTGGGGAGTTGGAGAATCCCGGCCCCCTGCTCGATCGCCTGGAGCGCGAGCTGGGCTACCCCTGCTTCGTGAAGCCCGCCAACATGGGCTCTTCGGTGGGCATCAGCAAGGCCACCGACCGGGCGGAGCTGGAGGAGGGGCTGCGCCTGGCCGCGGCCCTCGATCCGCGCCTGGTGGTGGAGAAGGGGGTGCGGGCCCGCGAGCTGGAGTGCGGCGTGTTGGGGGTCGAGCGGCTGCGGGCCTCGGTGCTTGGCGAGATCCGTTTCGACGCCGATTGGTACGACTACGAAACCAAGT
>CANEWU010000001.1 GCA_947442825.1 Synechococcaceae cyanobacterium | reverse complement strand
CGGTAGCCACCGTGCCGTCCACGCCGGGCCTCCAGCAGCCCGGCCCGCCGCAGCCGCAGCAGCACCTGCTCGAGGAAGGGGGCGGGCAACCCCTGCTCCAGCGCCAGCTCGGAGCCCGAACGCCAGCGCTCCGGTTCCTCCACCATCGCCAGCAGAGCCCTCAGCGCCACCACGCCGGCGCGCCCGATCACCGCCGCTTCGCTCCGGCGGCCACCGGCGGGGCGTTGATCAGCCGCTCCAGCACATGCTCGAGGGTGTAGCCGAACAGGGCCGGATCGGGCGCAGACCCATCCACATCCGCCAGTCCCAGCTCGCTCCAACGCCCATCAAGCCTTGCCTCCAGCTCCGCTGGGCGCTGCAGCGGCTCCCCCCAGTCGTGGCGGCGCTCCGGTCCGATTTTGGTGGTGGCATCGATCGCCAGGCGGCCGCCCAGGCCCAGCCGCTCGCTGGCGAAATCGAGGGTGTCGAAGGGAGTGTCTTCCAACACGAACAGGTCGCGCTGCGGATCCACCTGGGCGCTGATCGCCCAGATCACCTGGCGCGGATCGCGGATGTTGATGGTTCGGTCCACCACCACCACGAACTTGGTGTACGTGAACTGGGGCAGGGCGCTCCAGAACGCCAGCGCCGCCCGTTTCGCCTGGCCCGGATAGGCCTTGTCGATCGCAATCACCGCCAACTTGTAGCTGAGTCCCTCCATCGGCAGGAAGAAATCGATGATCTCCGGGATCTGCTGCCTCAGGATCGGTGTGTAGATGCGGTTGAGGGCGATGGCGAGCATTGCGTCCTCCTTCGGCGGACGGCCGCTGAACGTGGTGAAGTAGATCGGATCGCGGCGGTGCGTGACGCACTGGATGCGCACGAGCGGCGAAGCTTCCACGCCGCCGTAAAAGCCCATGTGGTCGCCGAAGGGACCATCAGCCAGCTCTTCGCCCGGTGTGATCGTGCCCTCCAACACGATTTCGCTGTGGCTTGGCACCTCCAGGTTGAGTGTCTTGCATTTGGTGAGTCGCACCCCCTCACCGGCGTAGAGCCCAGCAAACAGCCATTCGCTCAGCTGCACGGGGATCGGGGTGGCCGCCGCCAGCACCAGCAGCGGGTGTACGCCGATGGCGATGGCGATCTCCAGGGGTTTGCCCAGGGCTGCCGCCTTGCGTAGGTGCCGCGCCCCCCCCCGCACGCTCAGCCAATGCACCGTCATGGTGTTGCGCGACTGCTGTTGCAGCCGGTAGACGCCCACGTTGGGGGTACCGGTCTCAGGATCTTTGGTGATCACCAGGCCGAGGGTGATGATCCGGCCGCCGTCGCCGGGCCACGGGCGCAGCAGGGGCAGCGCATCGAGGTTCACCGCCTCGCCTCGCTGCACCACCTGGCGGCAGGGGGGGGTGAGGTCGAGATCCGGCCGGGCCTTCACCACATCCCAGAGCACCGAGCCGAAGCGCACGGCTTCCCGCACGCCCTTCGGCGGTCGGGGCTGCTGCAGCAGGGCCAGCTTCTCCCCCAGCGCCTCGAGTTCCTCGGCCCGCTCCATCCCCAGGCTCCACAGCACCCGCTCCTGGGTGCCCAGCAGGTTGATCGCCACCGGAATCGTGCTGCCGACCACGTTCTCGAACAGCAGGGCCGGCCCTCCCGCCGCGAGCACCCGGTCGGCGATCGCCGCCAGTTCCAGGTCGGGGTTGACCGGGGCCGTGATGCGCCGCAGCTTGCCCCGCTGCTCCAGCAGCGTGAGGAAGCCGCGCAGGTCGCGGGAGGCCTTGGCGGCAAACAACGATCGCGGCAGCGGCTGGGCGCACTCTGGCGCAGGGAATCGGGCATCGCCTGACCACGGCCGGCCGGAGGGGACCGCGGTTCCAGCCTTACGCCCGCTCCGCTCTGCCACACTCGCCGGCACTCGCCGGTCTCCCCTTGCGGATTTCCTACTTCCACACCTCCGAGGCCGTGCCGCCCGTCGCCCCGCCCCAGGCCGGCGGCCCCGATGCGGCCGTTGTGATCGACGTATTGCGGGCCACCACCACCATCGCCTGGTCGCTGCAGAACGGTGCCGAGGCGATCCAGGCCTTCGCCGATCTGGGTGCGTTGGAGACCGCCGCCGCCGCCTGGCCGGCCGAGCGCACCCTGCGGGCTGGCGAGCGCGGCGGCAAGCGTGTGGAGGGCTACGACCTGGGCAACTCCCCCCTGGCCGTCACCCCCGAGCTGGTGGGGGGCAAGCGCATCTTTATGAGCACCACCAACGGCACCCGCTCCTTGGCCGCCGTGATCGAGGTGCCGTTGCTGCTCACCGCCTGCCTGCCGAATCGCACCGCCGTGGCCCGTCGTCTGCTGGAGCGCGGGGCCCGCGAGGTGTGGATCGTGGGCAGCGGCTGGGAGGGCGATTACTCCCTGGAGGACAGCCTCGCCGCCGGCGCCGTGATCTCCGCCGCCACCGAGCTGGCGGTCGCCCCCCACATGGGCGTGACCCTGGCCAACGACGAGGCCCTCGCCGCCCTGGCCCTCTGGCAGCAGTGGCACCTCGACACCGAAACCTGTTTGCGGGCCGCCAGCCATGGCCAGCGGCTGATTGGCCTCGGCAACCACGACGCCGACTTCGCCTGCTGCGCCGCGGTTGACAGCCTCACGATCGTGCCGACGCAGGCGCAGCCGGGCGTGCTGCGGGCGGGCTGAGCCGGGCCGGCCTCCGCGGACAGGTGGCCCCTTGCCCCGCCGGTGCCCTCCCCTACAGTTCGGCCGTCTTGATCGGAGCAACGGTGAGCGGTTTTCTGGCTGCGGCCCTGCAACTCACCAGCACCTCCGACCCGGACGCCAATTTTGCGGCTGCCGAGGAGCAGATCGAGATGGCCGCCCGCCGCGGCGCCGATCTGGTGGGCCTGCCGGAAAACTTTGCCTTCATGGGCGACGACGAGAAACGCCTCGCGATCGCCCCCCAGTTGGCCGAGCGCTGCAGCGCCTTCCTGGTCACCATGGCCCGCCGCTACCAGGTGACCCTCCTGGGCGGCGGTTTCCCCGTGCCCGCCGGCGACAACCAGACCTACAACCGCGCCGAGCTGGTGAGCACCGAAGGGGTGGTGCTGGCCCGCTACGACAAGATCCACCTGTTTGACGTCGACATCCCCGACGGCGTCACCTATCGCGAGTCGGCCACCGTGCGCCCCGGCACGGCGCTGCCTCCGGTGGTGGATGTACCCGGTCTCTGCCGGGTCGGCCTCTCCATTTGTTACGACGTGCGCTTCCCGGAGCTCTACCGCCATCTGGCGGGCGCCGGGGCCGAACTCCTGTTTGTGCCCGCCGCCTTCACCGCCTACACCGGCAAGGACCACTGGCAGGTGCTGCTGCAGTCGCGGGCGATCGAGAACACCGCCTACGTGGTGGCCCCGGCCCAGACCGGTCTGCATTACGGCCGCCGCCAAACCCATGGCCATGCCCTGGTGATCGATCCCTGGGGCACCGTGCTGTCCGACGCGGGCCTGGCGCCGGGCATGGCGGTAGCCCCGGTTGACACCGGCCATGGCCAGCGAGTCCGTGCCCAGATGCCGAGCCTGCAGCACCGCCGGCCCGCCCTCTTCTGACGACCTTGATGGCGAGGCGCGCGGCGATTGGAGCCAGGCGGCGCCCTGCCGCCTCCGCCCTGGCGGGTGGCATAGCCGCTGCCGTGCTCGGTGGCGCCCTCAGCACGCTTGCCGCCCTGCCGGCGTGGGCCGCCAGCGCCCTCTCCGCCTGGCGGATCAACCCCGACGGGGTGCTGGAGCTGCGCACCAGCCCAGGCGTGCCCCTGCAGGCCTATTTCGAGGAGGGAACCGGCGGCCGAGGCCCACGGCTGTGGATCGACCTGCCGGGCGCCCCGATCCGCCCGCGCACCGTGTCCGGCGGGGGCGTGTTGCGGGAGGTGCGCATCGGCAAGCCCGATCCTTCCACCACACGCCTGGTGCTGGAGTTTCTGCCAGGTACGCGCCTGGACCCGCGCCAGCTGCGCCTGGTGGGCACCGCCCGCGATCGCTGGCGCATGGAGATCAGTGGCCTGCGGCCCGGAAGCCTGCTGGCGGTGGGAGAGGGGGATGTCGATGCCGCCCCCACCTGGACGGCACGCCGCTCGCCGCGCCTGGGAGCCGCGCCTGGCTTCGTGCCCAGCGGTCCACCGCCCTCGGCCGAGGGCCTTCCCCAGGTGCCCCGGGGCCGCTTCCGGGTCGTCATCGACCCCGGCCACGGCGGCCCCGACCCCGGCGCCGTGGGCATCGGTGGTCTGCGCGAAACCGATGTGGTGCTCGATGTGAGCCTGCAGCTTGCGCGGTTGCTGCAGGCCCGCGGTGTGCAGGTGCTGCTGACCCGCACCACGGAGGTGGACGTTGACCTGCCGCCGCGGGTGACCCTGGCCAACAGCAGCGGCGCTGATGTGTTCGTGAGCGTGCACGCCAACGCCTTGAGCATGGAGCGGCCGGACGTGAACGGCATCGAAACCTTCTATTTCGCGGGTGGCCGCTCCCAGTTCCTGGCGGAAGCGATTCAGCAGCAGCTGATGGCGATCTCCCCTGGCACCCCTGATCGCGGCGCCCGTCCTGGCCGCTTCTTCGTGATCCGCCGCACGGTGATGCCTTCGGCTCTGGTGGAGATGGGCTTCGTCACCGGTGAGGTGGATGCCCCCCGCCTGGCGGATCCCGCGTACCGCCGCCGGCTTGCCCAGGCCGTGGCCGCCGGCATTCTCAACTATCTGGGCGCTTCATGAGCCCCACGCCGACCTGTGTCAGCACCGCCGCCCCGCTTCGCCCCGGACGCGGTGACCCGGCGGCTCCGATCGGGGTGTTCGACTCCGGGCTGGGGGGCCTGAGCGTGTGGCGGGAGATCGTGCGCCAGCTGCCGGCCGAATCCACCCTCTACCTCGCGGACCGTGCCCATGTGCCCTACGGCGACCGGCAGCCCCAGGAGATCCGCCGCTTCTGCGAAGCGATCGGCTCCTCCCTCGTGCAGGCCGGCTGCAAGGCGGTGGTGGTGGCTTGCAACACCGCCTCAGCCGTGGCGCTCCATCACCTGCGCGAGTGTTTCCCGGGCACCTTGATGGTGGGGCTGGAGCCCGCCGTGAAGCCGGCAGTGGCCCGCACCCGCTCCGGAGTGGTGGGCGTGATGGCCACCCCCGCCACCTTCCAGGGCCGCCTTTACCGCGCCACGGTGGGTCGCCACGCCACGTCGGTGCAGGTGGTGGAGCAGGTGTGTCTGGGCCTTGCCGACCGGGTGGAGGCCGGGGCCCTAGAGGGGCCGGAAACCGAAGCCCTGCTGCGCCGCTTCCTAGGGCCGATGCTCGCCGCTGGCGCTGACACGATCGTGCTGGGCTGCACCCACTATCCCTTCGTGGTCGAGACGATCCGCCGCCTGGTGGGTAGAGAAGTGGCCGTGATTGATCCGGCCCCGGCGGTGGCGCGCCATCTGGCGTCCCTGCTGCACCACTACGGGCTGGAGGCTCCATCCACCCCCACCGTTACCCATCGCTTTCTCACCACCGGCGAGGCCCTGGCGTTCGATCGTGATGCCGCCCGGCTGATCGATCGAACGACCGGCAGCGAGGAGATCCATTGGGATGCCAGCGGCGAGCACCTGCCGGCCTGGACGGCTTGCCGTCAGCACTCGCCCCCAGGTGCCCCCTAGGATCGCGGCCCAACAGGAGATCGCGTGACGACGGTCGCAGAGCTGCTACAGCCGGTCGAGTCGGACCTCGATGCCCTGCTGGCCGACCTTCGTGCCCTCATTGGGGCGGGTCACCCGATCCTTCAGGCTGCGGCCGAGCATTTGTTCTCCGCCGGGGGCAAGCGTCTTCGGCCTGGCATCGTGCTGCTCCTTTCCCGCGCCATCGCCCCGGATGGCGGCTTGAGTGCTCGCCATCGCCGCCTGGCGGAGATCACCGAGATGATCCACACCGCCTCCCTCGTCCACGACGACGTGGTGGACGAGGCGGCCACCCGCCGGGGCGTGGCCACGGTCCACAGCCGCTTCAACCACAGGGTGGCGGTTCTGGCAGGCGATTTTCTCTTCGCCCAGGCCAGTTGGCATCTCGCCAATCTCGACGATCTTGAGGTGGTCAAACTCCTCTCCCGCGTGATCATGGATCTGGCGGATGGAGAGGTGAAGCAGGGGCTGTTCCGCTACGACACCGGCCAGAGCTTCGAGACCTACCTCGAAAAGAGCTACTGCAAAACCGCCTCCCTGATCGCCAACAGTGCCCGCGCCGCGGGGGTGCTTTCCGCCCTCCCCGGCGAGCGCCTCGATTCCCTGCAGCACTTCGGCCGTCAGCTGGGCCTGGCCTTCCAGGTGGTGGATGACATCCTTGATTTCACCGGCAGCGACCAGCAGCTGGGCAAACCGGCCGCCAGCGATCTTGCCTCCGGCTACCTCACCGCTCCCGCCCTCTACGCCCTCGAGGAGCGTCCAGCGCTGGCCGGTCTGATTGAGCGGGAATTTAGCCAGGAGGGCGACCTGGAGCAGGCCCTGGATCTGGTGCGTGGTTGCGAGGCGATCCCCCGGGCCCGGGCGCTCGCGGAGGGCTTCGCGCGCGAGGCCCACTCTGCCCTCGAATGGCTGCCCCCCTCAGACTCCCGCAGCGCGCTGCGGGCCCTGCCGGAATTCGTGCTCAGCCGACTGTACTGAGCCCCTCCCCTTCCATACGCACCTGCTCCAGGCTCTGCAGGAACACCCAGGAGGCGTCGTAGAGGCGCCCCAGCTGGTCCTTAGGCACGTCGTCCGGTATCAGCACATGCACGCGGCAGCCGGCGGCGGCGGCAGAGCGGGCCCCGGCGGGGGAATCCTCGAAGGCCCAGCAGGCCTGCGCCTCCACCCCCAGTCGGCGGGCCGCCAACAGAAAGGGATCCGGCGCCGGTTTGCCCGCCCCCAGCTCCGGATCGTCGCCCAGGATCACCGGCGCCATCGCCGCCAGCCAGGGATGGCCGGCGGACTTCACCGCCAGCGAAGCACTGCTGCTGCTGGTTACCAGCGCGGTGGGGATCGCCAGTGCCGCACAGCGGGCCACCAGCTCGGGGGCTCCTGGCATGGCGCGCGCGTTCCGCAGCAGCCTCCGGGCGATCGGCTGCTGTACCGCCAGGAGCTCCTCGCTGCTGGGCGGGGGAGCACCGACTTCGGCGATCCAGCGGCGTACCTGTTCGCTGTTTTCCAACCGGCGGCGGCCCCGCAACACCAGCAGCTCGGCGTCGCTCAGGGGGCGCCGGAAGGCTGCGGCAGCCTCCCGCCAGGCCTGGGCATGGAGCGGCTCGGTGTCGAGCAGCAGTCCATCGAGGTCGAACAGGCAGGCCGCAGGTCGCGTCATGGCTCCAGCCTGCCGCAGGGAGGGGTCCGTCCTCCTGCTACCGGCGACCGTCCTCCTGCTACCGGCGGCCCGTCCTCGCCGATGAAGGTGAGCTGGCCCAGCGCGTCGTGCAGCGGGGCGTGGGGGGCACCGCTGGGAAACGTCTCAAGAAACGATGCGCATCGCCGGTTCCGGGCACGGGGCCCTTCAGGCTGGAGACTCAGCTGGTGGACCCATGGATCACTATTCGTTCCAGGGTCCCTACGCGTATCGCTGGTGCGATGACCAGCCCGTCGAACGCATCGACCTGCGCAGCGGGGAGCGACGACGGCTGCTCCTGGGGTCCCGCCTCCTCAGCCCCTGCCCGCCGACGGGGGAGCTCACCGCTGCTGGCATCGATGTCGACGAGCCCCGTTCGCGGATGGCTGCCTGGAATTGAAGGGCGTCTGCGGCGCCCGCGGCAGCGGCAGGGATCTGGCGGACTTCAGGAAGCCTGCCGCAACTGCTCCACCAGCGCCCTGCAGCTGCGCAGGTTGGCACGCACCGTACGACTGCCTGGATGGTCAGGTCCGAGCTGGGTTTCGGTAATTTCCAGGGCCTCCTGGTAGAGCGCCAGCGCTTCCTCCGGATCATTGGCCTGCTCGTGCAGGGCTGCAAGGGTGTTCAGGGAGGAGGCGGTCTCGAGATGGTGCGAGCCGAGGCTGCGGCGTCGGATCGCCAGGGCCCGCTCGCAGAGTGTCAGGGCCTCGCCAGCCGCCTGCCCCTGGCTCCGCAGCCAGGCCAGCTGATTGAGAGCACTGGCCGTCTCCGGATGCCAGGGCCCCACGGTGCGTTCCCGCAGCGACAGCGCCTCGCGGCTCAGGCGTTCGGCCTCCGCCAGCTCCCCCCGCCCCTGGTGCAGCCGGGCAAGATCCTGCAGCCACCGAGCCGCCTCCGGCTGGTCGTTCGGCACCAGCGCCAGGGCATGGCGGAAGTGCTGCTCGGCCTGCTGTTCCTCGCCCCGGCCCAGTGCCAGGCCCCCCAGGCGGCCCAGGAGCGGCGCCAGGGCAGGGTCGTCCTGCCCGAAGTGGGCGCGGAGCCCCTCGAGCGCGCTGCGGTAATAGGACTCAGCCCGCTGGGGTTGGCCCTGGAGCTCCTGCAGATGGCCCAACCGCTGCAGGATCACGGCCCGCTCGGGAAGGTCGTCCTCCAGCAGCTTCTCCTGGATTTCCAGGATGCGTCGGCCGAGCCGTTCGGCGCGCGCGTGGGCACCGTGGGCCTCCTGGAGCCCCATTAACCGCTCCAGAGAACCCAGCAGATCCGGATGCAGGCTTCCCTGGCGCCGTTCGCGGGCCGCCAGGGCCTCCTCCAGCAGGGGGATCGCCCGTTCCCGTTCCCCCCGGCCTGCGATCACCATCCCCAGCCGGGCCTGGGCGGCCATGGTCGCCGGGTCCTCGTCTCCAAAGCAGGAGCGGCGAAGCGCCAGCGCACGAACAAGGAGGGCTTCGGCCCGTGCATCACCGTTCGCGGCGGTGTCGTACATCGCCGCCAGGTTGAGAAGCGCCACCGCCGTGTCGGGATGGTCCGGGCCCAAAACGCTTTCGCTGATCTCCAGGCATGCCTGCAGAAGACGGGTGTCCTCATCGCCCTCCAGCCCTTCCAGTAGCCGTCCAAGTCCCAGCACCGGCCAGATCAGTTCTGCCTCGGGGCGTTGTCGCCGCTCGCGAGTCACCACCTCGCGAAGGTGGGGGAGCAGGGGGGCCAGGGGGAGACGCTCCGCCAGCGGCAATCCGGTGGGGATGTGCCCGTGGGCGTGACGGCCCAGGGCGAGCAGGAGGGTCGCGCGCGCCAAGGCGTCTCCCTCCGGATCCAGACGGCGCTGCACCCGCAGAAACGCATGCACCAGTCCGTGGATCTCCAGCACTTCGGGTTGGCCCGCTGCCGGTGGACGGATCGCCACCAGACCCGCCTTCTCCAGCTCCTCCAGACCCTCTGGAGGGGCGCTGGCAGGTTCGAGCGAGCGGCAGAGATCCAGCAGCTCGGTGGGCACAGGCGTGGGGGCCATCGCCCCGAGCAACAGGCCCAGCCGTTGGGCCGGCGCAGCCAGATCGCGCCACAGAGCTAGCAACAGCGAGGCGCAGCCTGGGGTTTCAGCCAGGGGAGAGCGGGCTGCCAGGGGCGCCAGGGCCTCCGGTTCCAGGGCACGATGGCGCGCCAGCATCTCGCTCCAGAAGCTCGGTCCTTGCCTCCGCGACGCCCGGGCCAGCCAGATGAGGGGCAAGGGCAGCCCAGCGGTGCGGTGCACCAGCTCGCGGCATGCCTGCTCCTGGGGGGCGCCCAGGGGAGCGGGGCCCCGCAGCAGGGCCAGGGCCGCCGGCTCGGGAAGCCCGTCGAGAGGCAGGCAGGATCCGCCGGTCTCGGTGAGGTTTCGCTGGGTGACCAAGCGGCCGCACCAGGGGGGCAGCAGCTGGCTCAACCGCTGCTCCAGGGCCTGACCAGCCTGCTCGCTGGGGAGATTTTCCAGCACCAGGAGCAGAGATCCCGGCGCTCGCGGCTTGCTGCGGCGGATCAGTTCGTTGAGGGTTTCCCCCTCGCTCAGCGCTGCAGGAGCCCCCTGGGCCTGCTGCCACGCCAGAAGCTGCAGAGCCAGGTCGGTGAAGCCGCGGCTGGCATCGAGGTGCACGGCCAGGGGGGGCCGGGATCCAGGGGTGCTTGCGAGGGAGGCGACGGCCCGGGCCTGATGGCGCCGGCCGCTGCCCGGGTGGCCGACGATCGCCGCCCGCCCTCCGGGGTTCGCCAGAGCCCTGGCGAAATCCAGCAGCTCCTCGGGGGGCTCAGCGGGAAACTCGAGGGGCTGGGCGGTGGGGCCATCCGCTTCAGGGGACCGAGCCAGGGCCAGGCCCGGAGGGTGTGGCAGATGGGCGGCAACGCGCTCAGTTGGGCCAGGCGCGGCAGCTTTAGGGGGTGTGCCAGCGCGAACGCCGCCCCGTTGGCGTTTCAGGATCCGGGTGCCCAGCCCCCCCGCCGCCACCACCAGGGCCAGGCCCACCAGCGGCAGGGCGGAGCGGACCGGATGGGGCGACCCAGGGGGGCGAGCCGAGGCCTGCCCAGCAAGCAAGAGCAACCCCGTGAGGGCGGCCCACGACATTCCGCCGATCCGTCGCCGCCCCATGCCCCATCCCCCGATTCGCTTCGCCCATCCTGACGAGAAAGGCACTGTGTGGCCGTGGATGCTGTCGCGGTTCGTGGGCCGACTCAGCGGTTCAGGCGCTGCATCCGCCAGGTCACGAAGGTGCCCACCGGACTCCACAGCAGGAAAGGAACCAGGAGCAGCGCCGCCATTGCGGACACCGGTGCGGTCGCCACCGCCAGGGCCACCCCCCACACCCATCCCGCCAGGCCGGCCATGGTGCCGCTGGCGAGGCGCCGTGTGCGGCCGATCACCCAGGTGTAGCTCTGCACGAGCACCAGCAGACCCAGATAACCCGCCATGCGCCCCAGGCCGCCCCCGGCGTTCCACGCCAGCAGGGCGGAGGCGTAGAAGCAGGCGTAGATCGCACTCCAGATCAAGGGGATCCAGCGCTCGATGGTGAGCCAGGCGGGCCGCCGCAGCCGCAGGAACCAGAGCCAGTCTTCCCGTGGCGGGTTGAGCAGTGCCACCACCGCCGCCATCGCCAGCAGGATCGTGAACCAGGCGGGCATCGGCCGTTGCGGAGGGTGACACTCCAGACTGCTGCACCGCGGGGGCACTGGCAGCGCGCCCTGGTTGGGATTGAATGCTCAGCGGTTGTCACCGCCCCGCCATGAGCCAGCCCACGATCGAATCGGTGCTGCAGGAACAGCGCAGCTTCGAGCCGCCGGCCGCGCTCGCCGCCGAGGCCCGCATCGGCTCCCTGGCCGCCTACCGGGAGCTGGCTGCCCGCGCGCAGGCCGATCCCGACGCGTTCTGGGGGGAGCAGGCCCGCAGCCAGCTGCACTGGTTCGAGCCCTTCCACACCGTGCTCGACTGGAGCAACCCGCCCTTCGCCCGCTGGTTCGAAGGAGGCACCACCAACCTCAGCGTCAACTGCCTCGACCGCCACCTCAGCGGCCCGCGGGCGGACAAGACGGCGCTGATCTGGGAAGGCGAACCCGGCGATACCCGCCGCTTCACCTATCGCGAGCTGCACGCCGAGGTCTGCCGGGCGGCCAATGCGCTCAAGGCCCTGGGGATCGGCAAGGGCGATCTGGTGGCCCTTTACATGCCGATGATCCCGGAGGCGGCGATCGCGATGCTGGCCTGTGCCCGCATCGGGGCCCCCCACTCGGTGGTGTTCGGGGGGTTCTCGGCCGATGCCCTGCGCGACCGCCTGATCGACGGCGAGGCGAAGCTGGTGATCACCGCCGATGGCGGCTTCCGCAAGGACAAGCCGGTGGCCCTCAAGCCGGCGGTGGATGAGGCCATAGCCGGCAATGGCGGCGCCCCCAGCGTGCAGAAGGTGTTGGTGGTGAAGCGGATCGCCTCCGACTGCGCCATGGAGGACGGCCGCGACGTCTGGTGGCACGAACTGGTGGAGGCCCAGGGCGCGGATTGCCCGGCGGAAGCGATGGCCAGCGAAGATCGCCTGTTCGTGCTGTACACCTCCGGCTCCACCGGCAAGCCCAAGGGGGTGGTGCACACCACTGCCGGCTATAACCTCTGGGCCCATCTCACCTTCCAGTGGATCTTCGACATCCGCGAAGAAGACATCCACTGGTGCACTGCCGATGTGGGCTGGATCACCGGCCACAGCTACATCGTCTACGGCCCCCTCTCCAATGGCGCCACCACGGTGATGTATGAGGGGGCGCCGCGTCCCAGCAAACCCGGCGCCTTCTGGGAGGTGATCCAGAAGCACCGCTGCACGATTTTTTATACGGCCCCCACAGCAATCCGTGCGTTCATGAAGAGCGGGCGCGAGGTGCCCGATCAGTTCGACATGAGCTCGTTGCGCATCCTCGGCACGGTGGGCGAGCCGATCAATCCGGAGGCCTGGATGTGGTACCGCGACGTGATTGGCGGCGATCGCTGCCCGGTGGTGGACACCTGGTGGCAGACCGAAACCGGTGGCGTAATGATCAGCCCGCTGCCCGGCGCCACGCCCACCAAGCCCGGCTCCTGCACCCTGCCCCTGCCTGGCATCGTCGCCGATGTCGTCGATCACGAGGGCAACTCCCAGGCGGCTGATCAGGGCGGCTACCTCGCGATCCGCCGGCCCTGGCCGGGGATGATGCGCACCGTGCACGGAGACCCCGAGCGTTTTCGCAAGAGCTACTGGGAGGAGATCCGCCCGGCGGATGGCTCCTGGCTCTACTTCGCCGGTGATGGCGCCAGGCGCGATGCCGACGGGTACTTCTGGGTGATGGGCCGCGTCGATGACGTGATCAATGTGAGCGGCCACCGCCTGGGCACGATGGAAATCGAGAGCGCCCTGGTGAGTCATCCAGCGGTGGCGGAAGCCGCCGTGGTGGGACGGCCCGATGAGCTCAAGGGAGAAGGGATCGTGGCCTTCGTCACCCTCGAGGCCGGTCGCAGCGGTGATGACGCCCTGATGGCCGAACTGCGGGGCCACGTGGGTAAGGAGATCGGTCCGATCGCCCGCCCGGATGTGATCAAGTTCACCGACGCCCTGCCCAAGACCCGCAGCGGCAAGATCATGCGCCGGATTCTGCGGGCCCTGGCGGCGGGTCAGGAGGTAAGCGGTGACACCAGCACCCTGGAAGACCGCTCGGTGCTCGACGCCCTGCGGATGTGACGCCAGGGTGACGCGTGCCAGACCCCATGGCGTCTGCCCGCTGGTGCTCAGGCCAGCGGCAGGGCCGAAGGCTGCACCATCAGCCAGATGAGCCAGACGGTGCCAATGATCGGCAGCACGCCAATGAATACCCAGGCCCAGTGCTTGCCCGCATCCCGCAGACGGCGGATCGTGAGGGCTAGGGAAGGGAGTATCGCCGCCACCATGTAGAGCGCGGCGAGGAGGTAAAACAACCGTCCCACCAGGGAGGCAAGATTCAGTAGGACGGAAACAATTACGTTGGCGAGAGTAAACCACCAGTAATCGCCGCGTGTGCTGCGGCCCGAGAAATCGAAACTCTTCTCCCAGGCGGACGTGAAGGCTGTGATGAGCGGGGACATGGGGAAGTCACGATCCAGTGCACGGTGCGGCTTTTTTGGGGCGCCGTCAAGTATCTGTTCGGATTTTCTTGACTACAGCCAATCATTACGTTTCGAGCAAGCCCGACAAGGCCAGCTCATGGCGACTCCCCTGGCAGGGCTTCGGAGGACGCGAACCAGCCGCTGAGGCGCTCCGCCAGCGCTTCGATCTGGCGCTGGCGGGCTGGATCATCCGCCCAGTCGCCCAGCAGGTTGCGGCGCAGCCCGGCGCTGGCCGGGGTGAGGTGGTCACCGGGTAGTTCCAGCAACTCGCTGCGGTCGTCGGGTCGCTGGCGCAATGCCGCCAGCAGACGCCCGCTCTGATCGAGGGCGTCGCGGTTGAAGCGCACCAGCAGGTTGCGGTTCTGGCGGTAGCTATCGCTCACCTGCCGCAGGGTTTGCTGCGGGGAGGGGCTGAACTCACTGCGAAAGCCCAGCTGCTGGCCCATTTCGGCCAGGAGTGGCACCGAGCGTTCGGCCGAGAAGTTATTGAAGCTCAGCGCCGCCAGGCCCCGGCAGGCCCGGCCACCATCGGGCGCCAGCAGATGGAGCTTGCAACCCAGGCTGTGGCCGAGGCGCAGCACGGGCCGCCCACTCTCGGGGTCCCCGGCGGCCCGGCTGAGGTCGTGGCGTCGCTGGCGGAAGGCGCGCCAGGCTTCGTTGGCCTGGCTCTGGTGGTCGAAGCCCGGCACATAGCTCCAGGCGTGCACCGCCAGGCCCTGCCGCGCCAAGGCCTCCAGCAGCCGCCGGTAGCTCAGCTGCGGGGTGGCGGCCAGGTAGCTGCCCCCGATGAACTCCACCAACGGTGCCGGGCCGGATCCCGTGCCGCCAGGTGGGTCGAGGGTCCACAGGGGGCCCCGCTGGCGCCAGGGGGGCGCCACCTCAGGCTGCGCCGAGGCGGCGGAGGGCCTCGATCGCCTCGCGCCGATGGGCGGGCCCGTCGAGCAGGTTGTTGAACACATGGCGGATCACCCCGTCGCCGTCGATCACGTAGGTGACGCGGCCTGGCAACAGACCGAGAACCGAGGGCACCCCGAAGGCGCGGCGCAGGCTGTTGCCTTGGTCCACCAGCAGGGGGAAGGGCAGCCGGTGGCGGCTGGCGAAGCGCTGATGGCTCGCGGCATCGTCGCCGCTGACGCCCCAGACCTCGGCGCCAAGGGCCTGGAGGTCGGCGAAACTGTCGCGGAAGGCGCAGGCCTCTGCCGTGCAGCCCGGCGTGTCGTCCTTGGGATAGAAAAACAGCACCAGCGGCCGTCCGCCCAGGCCGTCGCTGCGGCGCTCGACGCCTTCGCCATCCGGAAGGGCGATGAGGGGGGCGCGATCGCCGGCAGCAAGGGACGGAGCCACGGCAAAGGGGGGATTGATGGAATGCCAACCCTAGGCAGAGCTCCCTCCCCCACCGGTGCGGGAGACCGTCTGGGCGAGGCCCCTTGCCCGGCTTGCGACGATGGGGCGAATGGTCCGGGAAACCTGTCGGCGATGCACGAGCAAGCGAGTCTGTGGGAGCAGCCCGATCTGCTCGGGGCCCCTGCCGAACTCTCCACGCCCCGCGAGCTGCCCGCCCCCCCCAGCCCAGCGCCAGCCCCCCCCAGCCCAGCGCCAGCGACCGTTTCCCTGCCGGAGTTGCCCACCGTCCCGTCCCGGGGCTTGCCGCCGGCCCCGGAACGGCTGCTGATTCTCGACACCGAGACCACCGCCCTTTCCCCCGCCGACGGCCAGTGCCTGGAGGTGGGCGCCGTCCTGTTCCATGTGCCCAGCCGCACGGTGCTCTCGCAGATCTCCTTCCTGTTGCCAGCCCCCAGTAATGCGGCCGAGGCGATCAATGGCATCCCCGCTTCCGCCACCCAACTGCCGCAGCCGTGGCAGGCCGGCCTGAGCTGCTTCGAGGCGATGGTTGCTGCCGCCGATGTCCTGCTTGCCCATAACGCGGCCTTTGACCGCCAGTGGTTTGGCCACGGCGTTCTGCCCTTCCTCGGTAAACCCTGGATCTGCTCGATGGAGGAGATCCGTTGGCCTGCCGATCGCCACTTGCGGGCCACTCCCTCGGTGCGGGATCTGGCGTTGGCCTATGGGGTTCCGGTGTGGGCCGCCCACCGGGCGCTGACCGATTGCACCTATCTCGTGCAGGTGTTCGAGCGTTGTCCTGATCTTGAGGCATTGCTGCAGGCGGCCCTGGAGCCACGCCGGCTCTACCGCGCCTGCCTCTCCTATGCCGAGCGGCAGCGGGCAAGGGAGGCCGGCTTCCGTTGGAATGAGCCGGTGAGCGGTGCCTGGAGCCGCCGCCTCAGCCAGCGGGAGGTGGATGCCCTCCCCTTCCCCGTGCAGCTCGTGGGCGAGGAGCGGCCTGCGGCCGCCTCCGTGGTTTCCCTCCCCCGCAGCGCCTGACCACGGGGGGGACTCCTCCGTTTCGACAGGATTCTTCCTGAATCCGAAAGGACATCGGCAGATCCCTGGACGCGGGGGAGGGCTTCGCCACCCTTGGGGCATCCAAGACCGTTCAGGCAGCCATGATCCTCAGGCCGCCCCGGCTGCCAAGTTCGGTAGAACCCCTGCTGGCGCCGTTGCGCCGCTGGCAGACCGCCCGCACCTGGGCCCGGCTGATCCGCGAGGCCGAATCCCTCTGGCGGGTGGATGCCCGGGTGTTGCGGCGCCTGGCGGCCCAGGAGTTGATGGGGCTCAACCAGGAGGTGCCCCGGCGCCAGCGGGGCCGGGTGAACCGCTGGCTGCAGCGCTTCCACGCTGGAACCCGCCTGCACTGAGGGCGCGCCCACAAAAAAACCGTCTCAGAGAGACGGTTCAAAGCCCCATGCAGGGAGACCGGGCCGGCTTCGGAATCGGAGCGGCGGGATTTGAACCCACGACCCCCACTACCCCAAAGTGGTGCGCTACCAAGCTGCGCTACGCCCCGGTGGAAGCCGGCAAAAGCAAGTTATCACAGCGACTTGGCGGCGTCGCGGTGACGGCGGAGCCGGGCCAGCAGCCTCTGGGACAGCCCCTCGCGCTCCAGCCTCGCGTAGCCGGAGATCCCCTCCCGTCGCGCCAGCAGGCGCAGCTGGGCCAGGCTGAGGGTGGCCAGGCGCAGCTCGGGCAGCCGTTGCCAGGCTGAGGAGGCCATGGGCAGATCGGCGTCGCCCGGCCGGCCCAGTCGCAGCCCCAGCAACGCTCCGCCCGCCATCCATTCCGGCACGAGCACAAACAGCACCGCCAGCAGGCCATAGAGCTCCACGAGGCCCGGGGGAAGGGGATGAAGTTGGCGGTGGGCGTCGGCCTCTATCGCTCCTTCCACGCTGGGATCGCCATCCCAAGGGGGAGGGGGAGGCGCGGCGGACCCCGCACTCGGCGGCGTCGAAGGCGGCGGCTCCATCAGAGCAGGGTGCCCGGGGCGGTGGGCGCCGGCGCCGGACGGACCAGCGGAGCCGGCTCGCGCCAGCGCAGAGACGGCTCGGGCGGGGCCATGCGCACCGTCCAGAAAATCAAGGCGAACACCAGGGCCACGGTGCCGAGCAGGGCCACGACGACGGTGCGATCGGAGAGCGGGCTCATACCTCCTCCGTGCGGATGCACGTCAAGCGCTGGGGCAATTCTTCCAGGGTGAGGGCATCGCCCTCCAGGATCAGCCGCAGGCGACCGCTTTGGTAGCGGAGGCCAGGGGCGTCGCTGGGCTCGCGAAAAAAGGTGGAGCGCACCCGGCCGCTCAGGAGTGAGGCCTGGCTGTCGTTTCGCTCCAGCACCAAGGTCCGTTGGTCGGGGCAGCGGAAGGTATCGCGCCGTTCGTAGTTCTCCCACCAGGGGGAGCCCAATGCCGTGGAGGGTCCGCTCCTCGCCGAGGCAGGCAGCGCTGCGGTTAGGGCGGTGGCAAGCACCATCAGCGCAGCGCCGGCAACCCGGGCCTCAGGGCAACGAAATCGGGGCATTGTCACCCCGGAGAATGCAGTGGGGAATCGACCAGTCGTAGGCATCCCAGACGGAGGCAGGCAGGAGCGGGAGGAATCCCTCGATCTCCGGCAGGGTCACGCCGGTGGGCTGGGCTGAACAGTAGGGCCGGCTTCCCGGTTTGGCCAGGTACTGCTGGTGGTACGGCTCGGCCGCGAAGAAGGGGCGCCCCTGGGCGATCTCGGTGGTGATCGGCCCGAATCCCCGCGCCTGCAGGGCCAGCTGATAGGCGTCGCGGCTGCGTTCGGCGTCACGAAGCAGCGAATCTTCGTTCACGAAGATCGCTGAGCGGTACTGGCTGCCGCGATCGTTGCCCTGACGATCCCCCTGGGTGGGGTCGTGGCATTCCCAGAAGAGCTTGAGCAGCTCGCCGAAGGAGACGCGAGCGGTGTCCCACACCACCCGCACCACCTCGGAGTGCCCTGTGCGACCGCTGCAGACCTGCTCATAGGAGGGATCGACCATCGCTCCGCCCGCATACCCCACCGCTGTGGTGACCACACCCGGCAAACGCCAGAAACCCTTCTCCGAACCCCAAAAGCAGCCGCATCCAAAGAGCACCTCGGCCTGCCCGGCCGCCGGCTCCGCCAGCAGGGGCGTGCCCAGCACCACGTGGGTAAGGGAAGCGGGATCGCGCAGCGCCGGAGCGCCTGCCTGGAATCGTCCGAACACAGCGATCGACGGCAACTGGGCCGGAGCCTAGGCAGTCCGCTCCGGCGCCGAGGACGGCACCAGGGCGATGTGGTTCAGCAGGGTGGTGGTGAAGGCAAAGAGCAGGAAGGGAAGCGAGAGCACCAGGATCAGCCCCACCCCCACCAGGGCAAACATGGGTTTACTGGCCCCCATCAGGGCCAGGCCGGCCGCCAGGCTGACGAAGATGACCAGCATCCAGATCAGGATCTGGCCGTAGATATCGCCGAAGGTGAGCGTGCAGCGCAGGTTGTAAGGCTTGCCGGCTTCCATGGAGCAACAACGCGGAGCGACGCCGCGGGCATGCAGATCCCTCAGCTAAGCCCGGGCGGCCGCCGCTGGCGAGGAACAGGAGCGATCCCGCAACATTATTCAGGCCGTCTGCAAGCGCTGAGCCTCCTCCCGCTCCCACAGGCGCCGGTAGGCACCCTCCTGGCGCACCAGCTCGTTGTGGTGGCCCTGCTGCACCAGCCGCCCGTTCTCTAGCACCAGGATGCGATCGCAGGCGGCGGCGGCGGAGAGCTGGTGGCTGATCATCAGCACCGAGCGCTCCCCTTGATCGCGGACCGTACGCAAAATCTCCGCCGCCGTGGCGTTGTCCACGCTGGCCAAGGCGTCGTCGAGCACCAGCAGCGGCGCCTCCACCAGCAGGGCCCGCCCGAGGGCGGCGCGCTGGCGCTGACCGCCGCTGAGGGTGATGCCCCGTTCCCCCACCAACGTGCTGTAGCCCTCGGGAAAGCCGCGGATGTCGCCCTCGAGCCGGGCCTGCCGCGCCGCCTCCTCCACCCGCTCCATCGGGGCGCCGGGATCCCCGTAGCGCAGGTTGTCCGCCAGGGTGGCGGTGAAGAGATAGCCCTCCTGCGGCACCAGGGCCACCTGGCGGCGCAGGTCGTCGAGCCGCATGGCCGTTACATCAACGCCATCCAGCAGCAGTTGGCCGGGGGGCACCTCCACCATCCGGCCCAGGGCCCGGGCCAGGGTGGTTTTGCCGCAGCCCACCGGACCCACCACCGCCACCAGTTCCCCGGGTTCGAGGCGAAAGCGCAGGCCGTCAAGGGAGGGGCGGCTGGCCCCGGGGTACTGAACCGTGAGCCCAACGGCTTCCACCGCACCGCGGGGATGGGCCGCTGGGGCAACGGGATGGGGCGGCGAGACGACCAGGGGACGACGGCTCAGGAGTTGCTCGACCCGCTCCAGGCTCACCTGGCCCGTTTGGAAGGTGTTGAGGGTGAAGCCGAGGAGGGCGGTGGGGAACACCAGCCGCTCCACATACAGGATGAGGGCCACAAGCCCGCCGATGCTCAGACGGCCCGCTTCGATCTGCCCGGCCCCCAAGGCAAGCAGCGCCAGCAGGCTCATCGAGGAGATGCCCTCCAGCAGGGGAAACAGGCTGCTGCGGGTGCGGGCCAGTTGCAGGGCGGTGTCGCGGTAGCCGCGGTTGAGGGCCGCGAAGGCCGACTCCTCCGTGCGCTCCTGGCCGTAGATCTTGATGGCGCCGATGCCGGAGAGATCTTCCTGCACCAGGTCGCTCAGCGAGGCCAGGGCCTCCTGTTGGCGCCGCTGTTGGCGCATCATCCGCCCGCCGAACAGACGCACCACCACGAGCATCACCGGATAGAGCGCAAGGGCCGCCACCGTCAGCCCCGGGTCGATCCACAGCATCGCGGGCAGGGTGAGGGCATAGGCCAGCACGGTGTTGGTAAGGCTGAGCACGGCGAAGCCCATCAGCCGCCGCACCTGCTCCACGTCGCTGGTGGCGCGGCTGATCACCTCGCCGCTGCCCATGGTTTGCACCCAACCCGGCTCCTGTCCGAGGAGGTGGTCGAAGATCTTCTGCTTGAGATCGGCCTCCACCTGCCGGCCCACTCCGAACACGAGCATGCGGGAGCCAAGCCGCACCGCCCCCATCACCGTGGCCAGGACCACCAGCACCAACCCCTGGCTGAGCACGGTGCGTAGGGAGAAGCCCGGCCGGAGCTCATTGATCACGCGCTCCACCAGCAGCGGGATCGCCACCCCGAGCAGGTTGACGATCACCAGGGCAACAACCCCGAGGATCACGGCGCGGCGGTGGGGGCGGAGGTAGCGCCGGATCAGGTCGAGCCGCAGGGCGCTCATGGCGGGACCGCCGGTGGCAGGAGGGGCTTAACTTACGCGGCAGCGCCTTGCCCCCGATGCCCGAGAGCCCTCCGGAGCAGAGCCATCCCCTGCACGCCACCGACCGGCTCGTCATCGACGGATTGCTCGCCACCGAGACCCCTGGCGACCAGCACCTGGTCGATGCCGCCCGCCTGCTGCACCGCTACGACGGCTTCCCTGGCGCCAGCGACCTGCGGGATGACCTGGAGCGGGTGCTGCGCCTCTGGCAGTGCGATCGTCCCACCCTCCAACTGCGCACCCGCTCCCTCTGGGCGGCCGGTTTCCGCCCTGGCTCGCCCGCGGCGGCGGAGGCGGTGGGCTCGGGTTTCGACACGGCCGGCGAAGAGACGCCCTGAGCAACCCCTCACCGGGGATCGCCAGATCGGCCCGCTTCGGGTGATAGTGGAAAGGTCCCCATCACCCGGCCCGGCGTGCCTTGCACCCGGGCTTTTTTCTGCCCGCTTACGGCCCGTCTGCCCCGATGAGCTCCTCCGCTTCCCCCCTCTCCGGTCCCGCGTTGCTGGAGCCGCTCATCCAGGGTCGCCACCTCGATACCGCCAGCGCCGGAGCCCTGATGCGCGCCTGGCTGGCGGGGGAGGTGGATCCACTCGTCACCGCCGCCCTGCTCACCGCCCTGCGCTGCAAGGGGGTCAACGGCGAGGAGCTGGCGGCGATGGCCGCCGAACTCCGCCAGGCCTGCGCCCTGCCCGGCGAGCGGCCAGCCTTGCCGTTGGTGGATACCTGCGGCACCGGTGGCGCGGGGGTGGACAGCTTCAACATCAGCACCGCCGTGGCCTTCACCGCCGCTGCTTGCGGAGCCACGGTGGCCAAGCACGGCAATCGCAGTGCCAGCGGCCGCGTCGGCTCGGCCGATGTTCTTGAAGCCCTCGGGGTCGATCTGCAGGCCCCCACCGCCCGCGCCCTGGCGGCCCTGCCGGCGGTGGGGGTGACCTTCCTGTTTGCCCCGGGCTGGCATCCCGCCCTGGCGGGGCTGGCACCGGTGCGCCGCACGCTCGGAGTCCGCACGGTGTTCAACCTGCTGGGTCCGCTGGTGAACCCCCTGCGGCCTGAGAGCCATGTGCTCGGCGTGGCTCGCCCCGACCTGCTCGATCCGATGGCGGAGGCCCTCTGTCGGCTCGAGCAGGGGCGCGCGGTGGTGGTCCATGGCCACGGGGGCCTCGATGAGGCCACCCTCTCCGGCCCCAGCGAGCTACGGGTGCTTGAGAACGGCAGCCTGCGGCGCGAGGTGCTCGACCCCTGGGCCCTCGGTCTGGAGCCGGCTCCCTTGGAGGCGATCTGTGGGGGGGGGCTGGCGGAAAACCGCGCGATTCTTCAGGCGGTGCTTCAAGGGGGGGGCACCTGCCCCCAGCGCGACGTCGTGGCCCTGAACAGCGCCCTGGTGCTCTGGGTGGCCGGAAGGGCGGGCTCGGTGGCCGAGGGGCTGGCCCTGGCCCGCGAGGCCCTGGTCCAGGGGCTCCCCTGGCAGCGGCTGAACGGCCTGGCCACCTTCCTGCGCGCCGATGACACCGCCGCGGCGCCGGCGGGATCGGGTGCTGCGGGATGATCGCCCCAGGTGATCCAGCGCCGTTGACCCCGAATTCTCCCCACCCCGATCCTGCGGCGGAGGCCGTGCTGGTGCTCGCCGATGGTTTGGTGTTGCGGGGCCGCCCCTGCGGCGCCCGCGGCATCGCCATCGGCGAAGTGGTTTTCAACACGGGGATGACCGGCTACCAGGAGGTGCTCACCGACCCCAGCTACGCCGGTCAGCTCGTCACCTTCACCTATCCCGAGCTCGGCAACACCGGCGTCAACAGCCAGGACCAGGAGGCCAACGCCCCTCACGCCCGTGGCCTGATCGCCCGGCGTCTTTCGCCGGTGGCCAGCAGCTGGCGCAGCGAGGAGGAGCTCGAGCCCTGGCTGCAGCGCCATGGCGTGGTGGGCATCGAAGGGATCGACACCCGGGCCCTGGTGCGCCACCTGCGGGAGGGGGGCGCCATGAATGGCGCCATCGCCAGTGATGGCACCGCCCCGGCGGCCCTGCTGGAGCGCGTGCGCTCCGCCCCGTCCATGGATGGGCTCAACCTGGCGGAGGGGGTCAGCACCGCCGAGCCCTACCGCTGGACCTCCCTCTGCCCGGCTGATTTCGATGCCCGGCCCCAGGCCCAACCGCAGCGGCCCTACCGCGTAGTTGCGATCGACTTCGGCATCAAACGGGCGATTCTCGAGCGGTTGGTGGCCCATGGCTGTGAGGTCACCGTGCTGCCGGCCGGCAGCGGCCTTCAAGACGTACTCCGCCATGAGCCGGAGGGTGTGTTTCTCTCTAACGGCCCGGGTGATCCGGCGGCGGTGCACAGCGGCATCGCCCTGGCGGTCGACCTCATCCATGAGGGCAACCTGCCGTTGTTCGGCATCTGCCTGGGGCATCAGATCCTCGGGTTGGCCCTGGGTGGTCGCACCTTCAAGCTCGGCTATGGCCACCGGGGCCTCAACCATCCCTGCGGCACCCCGGGGTCTGTGGAGATCACCAGCCAGAACCACGGTTTTGCCCTTGACGCCGCCTCCCTGCCCCAGGAGCGGGTGCGGATCTCCCACCACAACCTCAACGACCGCACCGTGGCGGGTCTGGAAATGCGGCACCAGCCGGTCTTCGGCGTGCAATATCACCCGGAGGCCAGTCCGGGCCCCCACGATGCCGACCACCACTTCGCCCGCTTCGTGGCGCTGATGGCCGCCCGACGTCACTGAGCTCCCTCCGCAAGGGCGGCGGAACGTTTTGTTGCGCCACTGCCAGCACCGGAGCCCCTCTCTACACTTCCTCGCGACGACGCCACGCGAGGGCTGGAGCCATCACCCATCCACCCATTCCACTGCAGCGATTGACCGTCTCCCTCCGGGGTGGCTGCGAGCGGCAGGCTGCGTGCTTGCTGTTTGCCTTCACCGGCCAGCTCGACGCTTACTCCGACAAGCAGTTCACCACCTTCGTAGAGGAAAACCTGCAGGGCAACGGGTTGCCGGCGGTGATCGACCTCAGCCGCATCGATTTCCTTGATTCCTCTGGCCTGGGCGCCCTGGTGCAGCTCGCCAAACAATGCAAGGACGCCAAGACCCAGTTCCAGGTGGTCGGCAACGCCCGCGTGATCCAGACGGTGAAACTGGTGCGGCTGGAGGAGTTCCTGCACCTCCAGCCCGATCTTGAGACGGCCCTTGGCAGCCTCTCCGCCGCCTGAGCCCACCGCCTCCTGGCTGGCCGGTCTGGCCGTCAGCGATGCCTCACCCGACCTGCCGCCCCTGCAGCTCGCCTGGCTCGGTGATGCGGTTTGGGAACTGCACCAGCGGCGTCGACACTGCCACCGCCCTGGCCGCCCCCAGGATCTGCACCGGTCCGTGGTGGGCCGGGTGAAGGCCACCGCCCAGGCGGAGGCGCTCGCCTGGCTCGATCCTTTGTTGCGGGATGGCGAGCGGGATCTGGTGCGGCGCGGCCGCAACCGGGCCGGCCGTGGGCCCCGGGGTGGCGATCCTGCCTCCTATGGGCAGGCCACGGGATTTGAGACGATGCTGGGGTGGCTGTTTCTGCGCGATCCGCAGCGGCTTGCCGAGCTGCTCGATGCCCTCGAGATGCCGCAGCCACCCAGCAGCCCCTGACGGATCTACGCCACCCCGCCCATGAGTCCCCCATCCGATCGTCGCTTCGACCCGAGGCCGGACCGTGGTCGCCCCGGTCCAGGCAACGGCCCCGCCGGTCGGCGGGGTCCCCGTCCCGGTGCCTCCCGCTTTGGTCCTCCCCGCCCCCGCCGGGATCGGGAGCCGGGGGGCGAGAACCCCTGGCAGCGATCGGGCGAGCGCCCCGCCGATCGGCCCGGCCCGCGGTCGTTTGATCGGCCTGGCCCACGGTCGTTTGATCGGCCCGGCCCGCGCTCGTCCGAGCGGCCCGGGGGGCGACCCGGAGACCGACCCGGTGAACGGGGCGGGGAGCGTGGGGATCGCCCCTTCCGGGCTGCCCCCCGTTTTGAGCGGGTGGATCGCCCGGAGCGGGGGCCCCGCTTCGGCCGTGGTGAGCGCCCCGCTACGGGGGATCGCTTCCCCCGACCTGCTCGGCCCGGCCGCCCCGAGCGCTTCGGCCGCCCCGATCGCTTCGGAGCCCCCGATCGCTTCGGCCGGCCCGATCGCTTTCCCTCCCCCTCCGGAGAGCGCAGCGCCGACAGCCGACAGCCGCGCTTCCCCCAGCCCCGCTTCCCCCGCCGCCCCTTCCGGGAAGGCGCACCGCCCGATCCCCGTCGAAGCGAGCGCTCAGGCCCGCCCGTCTTCGCCGATGCCGTTGGCCCTGAGCCGCGCGGCGAAGCCGCGAGCCACGCCCCCGATGTCGCCACCGATCTGATCTGGGGGCGGCACACCTCCTTGGCGGCCCTGGAGAGCGGTCGGCCGGTGCATCGCATCTGGTGCACCCCAGAGATGCGCTTCAGCCCCCGCTTCCTGCAGTTGCTGCGCGAGGCCAAGGCCTCCGGGGTGCTCGTGGAGGAGGTCACCTGGGCCCGCCTCGGCCAGATCAGCAGCGGCGGGGTGCACCAGGGGATCGTGCTCCAGCCCGCCGCAGCCGAGAGCCTTGATCTCCCCACCTTGATGGAGGGCTGTCGCCAGCTGGCGGAAGCTCCCCTCCTGATCGCTCTCGACGGTCTCACCGACCCCCAGAACCTCGGT
The DNA here is from genome assembly GCA_947442825.1 of Synechococcaceae cyanobacterium. Taxonomy (GTDB): domain Bacteria; phylum Cyanobacteriota; class Cyanobacteriia; order PCC-6307; family Cyanobiaceae; genus Cyanobium. Next base: position 37,787 of record CANEWU010000001.1, on the reverse strand, counting down.
TCGATCGTGCGCAGTGCCGAGGCCCTCGGGGCCCACGGCATGGTTCTCCCCCAGCGTCGCAGTGCCGGCCTCACCGGTTCGGTGGCCAAGGTGGCCGCAGGCGCCCTGGAACACCTGCCCGTGGCTCGGGTGGTGAACCTCAACCGCGCGCTCGACACCCTGAAGCAGGAGGGCTACCGGGTGGTGGGCCTGGCCGGCGAAGGCAGCGTCACCCTCGAGGAGGCTGATCTGAGCGGCCCTCTGGTGGTTGTCACCGGATCGGAGGCGGAGGGCCTCTCGATGCTCACGCGCCGCAGCTGCGACCAGCTGGTACGAGTGCCGCTGCGGGGTGCCACCCCAAGCCTGAACGCCGCTGTGGCCACAGCCCTGGTGCTCTTCGAGGTGGCCCGTCGCGGCTGGATGCATGGCCTGAGCGGCAGCGCTCCGGCTCCGCGGCTCGTGCGTCCCGCCCTGCCGGCCCCGCCGGTGGCTGCGGTGGCTGAGGAGCCCGTGGACGGGGCGACGGCTGAGCCTGATGGGGTTCCCGTGGTCTTGGCTGAGCCCACGGTTGCCTTCGAGCTTGGGGAGGCCGACGCAGCTCTCGAGGATTCCCTTCTCCCGGCCGCTGGGGATTCCCCCCCCCTGGCCCCCGAGGAGGCCTTTGAGGAGGCCACCGACGAGACCTTCGGCGCTGTGGCTGAGGAGCGGCCCTCCTGGATGCCCGCTCCCGCTTCTGCCACCCCGCTCCCGGAGGCTGAGCCCGAGCCCGAGCCCGAGCCGGTGACCGATCCCTTCGCCACGGACATCAGCCTCTGACCACCCTTGCCGCCTGGGGGCATGCCGCCCTTCGGGCGGCATGTTCAGAATGGAGAAGTCTGCGACCTTGCCCATGAATCCCCTGCTCTGGCCGATGCGGAGCCTCCTGAACGGGCTCGGTCTGGCCTGGTGGGCAAGGGTCGAGACCCGTTCGCCTGATGCCGTCTATTGGTTCGGCCCCTTCGTGCGACGCGGCACCCTCGAGCGCCATCTGCCCGCCTTCCTCGACGACCTGCGCTCCGAGGCTCCCGCCTCCCTTGAGCATCACCTGCTGCGCACCCAGCGGGGCGAGCCACTCACCGAAACCACCCACGGGTCCGGCGGCTGACCCCTAGCTGATAGCGTCGCCCCAGCAGCCTGGAAACGGCCGATGGGGATCGCCCAGTGGCGCGAGAAACTCGAGCGCGGTGAGTTGTCCGCCCGCGAGCTCACCGATCGTTATCTTGCGCGGATCGAGGCTGTCGATCCCACTATCCACGCCTTTCTGGAGGTCACCGCCCAGCGGGCCCGCTCTGATGCTGATCGCATCGACGCTGCCCGCCTCGCGGGCGAGACCCTCCCCCCTCTCGCCGGCGTTCCCCTGGCGATCAAGGACAACCTCTGCACCCTCGGCATCCGCACCACCTGCTCCAGCCGGATGCTGGAGACGTTCGTGCCTCCCTACGAATCCACCGTCACCGAGCGGTTATGGAAGGCCGGGGCGATCCTGCTGGGCAAGACCAATCTCGATGAGTTCGCCATGGGCAGCTCCACCGAGACCTCGGCCTTCGGGCCCAGCCGCAACCCCTGGAACCCCGAGCGGGTGCCCGGGGGCAGCTCCGGAGGCAGTGCAGCCGCGGTGGCTGCCGGTGAGTGCGTGGCCGCCCTGGGCTCCGACACCGGCGGTTCGATTCGCCAGCCCGCCGCCTTCTGTGGCGTGGTGGGTCTCAAGCCCACCTACGGCCGGGTGAGCCGCTGGGGCCTGATCGCCTTCGCCAGTTCCCTCGACCAGGTGGGCCCCTTCACCTCCAGCGTTGCCGATACCGCCGAGCTGCTGCAGGTGATTGCCGGCGCCGACCCGCGCGATGCCACCTGCCTGCGCGCCCCCGTACCCGATTACGTGGCCGGCCTTGAGGCGCCGCTCGCCGGCCTGCGGGTGGGGCTGATCCGCCAGTGCTTCCAGCAGCAGGGGCTTGACCCCCAGGTGAAGGCCTCGGTGCTAGCTGCCGCCGATCTGCTCCAGTCACTGGGCTGTGAGCTGGTGGATGTCGACTGCCCCCGCTTCGACGACGGCATCGCCACCTATTACGTGATCGCCCCCTCGGAGGCCAGCGCCAACCTGGCCCGCTACGACGGGGTCAAATACGGATACCGCAGCGAGGGGGCCGGCAGCCTGGCCGAGATGACGGCCCGCAGCCGTGCCGAAGGCTTCGGCGACGAGGTGCAACGCCGCATCCTCATCGGCACCTATGCCCTCTCCGCCGGATACGTGGACGCCTTCTACCGCAAGGCCCAGCAGGTGCGCACGCTGATCCGCCGCGATTTCGATCGGGCCTTCGGCCAGGTGGATGTGCTCCTCTCGCCCACCTCCCCAACCACCGCCTTCCGCTTCGGCGCCCATGCCGATGATCCGCTGGCGATGTACCTGGCCGACCTGCTGACGATCCCGGCCAACCTGGCGGGTCTGCCGGCGATCAACGTGCCCTGCGGCTTCGATGACGCCGGCCTGCCGATCGGTCTGCAGCTGATCACCGGTGTGCTGGAGGAGGAGAAGCTGCTGCGGGTGGCCCACCAGTTCGAGGCCGCCGCACAGGTGATGGAGCGGCGGCCGCAGGCCCCCCTGGCGATTTGAGCGGTGGCGGCCAGGCCCCACCCCCAGAGCCCCGCTGGGCCTGCCCCCACATCTAGTGTCAATGCCCCCTTCCCTGCTGGGTTAGGCGCTGGGGCTTGTGTCCTCGCCTAACGTGGCGGTCCGACCGACGCCGCTGCGCTGTGCCCTTCGTTCCGCTCCACAACCACAGCGACTACAGCCTTCTGGATGGGGCCAGCCAGCTGCCGGCGATGGTGGAGCGGGCGGTGGCCCTCGGCATGCCCGCCATCGCCCTCACCGACCACGGCGTGATGTACGGCGCGATCGAGCTGCTCAAGCTGTGCAGCAAGGCGGGCATCAAGCCGATCATCGGCAATGAGATGTATGTGATTAACGGTTCGATCGAAGAGCCGGCCGGCAAGAAGGAACGCCGCTATCACCTGGTGGTTCTGGCCAAAAATGCAGTCGGCTATCGCAATCTCGTCAAGCTGACCAGCATCAGCCACCTGCGTGGCATGCGCGGGCGCGGCATCTTCGCCCGTGCCTGCATCGATAAGGAAGTGCTCCGGCGCCACAGCGAGGGGTTGATTGTGGCCACCGCCTGCCTAGGGGGTGAAATTCCCCAGGCGATTCTGCGGGGGCGCCCCGATGCCGCCCGCGAGGTGGCCCGTTGGTATCAGGAGGTGTTCGGGGACGACTTCTACCTGGAGATCCAAGACCACGGCGGCCTCGAGGATCGCATCGTCAACACCGAGATCGCCCGCATCGGGGCAGAGCTGGGGATCGAATTGGTCGCGACCAACGATGCCCACTACCTAACCAGTGGCGATGTGGAGGCCCATGATGCCCTGCTCTGCATCCTCACCGGCAAGCTGATCAGTGACGAAAAGCGTCTGCGCTACACCGGCACCGAGTACATCCGCAGTGAGGAGGAGATGGGTCGCCTCTTCGTCGACCACCTCGAGCCGGAGGTGATCGAGCGCGCCATTGCCAACACCGGTCGCGTGGCCGAGAAGGTGGAGGACTACGACATCCTTGGCCGCTATCAGATGCCCCGCTTCCCGATCCCGGAAGGACATACGGCGGTGAGCTACCTGCGGGAAGTGGCGGAGCTGGGTCTGGCGCAGCGCCTGCAGCGTGATCGATCCGAGGGGTTCCCGGCCGAGTACGGCGAGCGGCTGGACTTTGAGCTGCAGGTGATGGAGCAGATGGGCTTCCCCACCTACTTCCTGGTGGTTTGGGACTACATCCGCTTCGCCCGGGAAAACGGCATTCCAGTGGGGCCGGGCCGGGGTTCGGCGGCCGGCTCGCTGGTGGCCTACGCCTTGGGGATCACCAACATCGACCCTGTCACCACCGGCCTGCTGTTTGAGCGCTTTCTCAACCCTGAGCGCAAGTCAATGCCGGATATTGATACCGATTTCTGCATCGAGCGCCGTGGTGAGGTCATCGAGTACGTCACCCGTCGCTACGGCGAAGACAAGGTGGCCCAGATCATCACCTTCAACCGCATGACCTCCAAAGCGGTGCTCAAGGATGTGGCGAGAGTGCTCGATATTCCCTATGGCGATGCCGATCGCCTCGCCAAGTTGATTCCAGTGGTGCGTGGCAAGCCAGCGAAACTCAAGGAGATGATCGGAGCTGAATCGCCCGCACCGGAATTCCGCGAGAAGTATGAGAATGATCCCAGGGTGAAGCACTGGGTGGATCTGGCAATGCGCATTGAAGGCACCAACAAAACGTTCGGTGTTCACGCTGCCGGTGTGGTGATTGCCGCCGATCCCCTCGACGAACTGGTGCCGTTGCAGCGCAATAATGATGGTCAGGTGATCACGCAATACTTCATGGAAGACGTGGAGTCCATGGGGTTGCTGAAGATGGACTTCCTTGGCCTTAAAAACCTCACCATGATCGAAAAGACCCTGGCCCTGGTGGAGCAAGACACAGGCGAGCGGCCCGATCCCGATGCCCTGCCTGGCGACGATCCGGACACCTTTGCCCTCTTGGCTCGCGGCGACCTGGAGGGAATCTTCCAGCTCGAATCCAGCGGCATGCGCCAGATCGTGCGCGAACTCAAACCCTCGTCCCTGGAGGACATCTCCTCGATCCTGGCCCTCTATCGTCCGGGCCCCCTCGATGCGGGGCTGATTCCGAAATTCATCCACCGCAAACACGGCCGCGAGGCGATCGATTTTGCCGATCCACGCCTGCAGCCGATCCTGCAGGAGACCTACGGCATCATGGTCTACCAAGAACAGATCATGAAGATTGCCCAGGATCTGGCGGGCTACTCACTGGGCGAGGCTGATCTATTGCGCCGGGCGATGGGCAAGAAGAAAAAGAGCGAGATGGAGAAACACCAGAGCCTCTTTGTGGAGGGGGCCACCCAGCGCGGCGTGGATCCCAGAACCGCCGAGCAGTTGTTCGAGCAGATGGTGTTGTTCGCCGAATACTGCTTCAACAAGAGCCACTCCACCGCCTACGGCGCCGTCACCTACCAGACGGCCTATCTCAAGGCCCACTATCCCGTGGCCTACATGGCGGCGCTGCTCACGGTCAATGCCGGGGCCAGCGACAAGGTACAGCGTTATATCGCCAATGCGCTGGCGATGGGCATTGAGGTGTTGCCGCCCGATGTGAACGCCTCCGGGATCGACTTCACGCCGGTGGGCAGCCGCATCCTCTTTGGCCTCTCCGCCGTGCGCAATCTCGGTGATGGGGCGATCCGGCTGCTGATCGAAACGCGACGCAGCGATGGGCCCTTCTCCTCCCTGGCGGATCTCTGCGACCGGCTGCCTTCCCAGCAACTCAACCGGCGCGCCCTGGAATCGCTGATCCACTGCGGTGCGCTTGATGCGCTGGAGAGCGGCGCCAACCGGGCCCAGTTGATGGCGGATCTGGATCTTGTGTTGGAGTGGGCGAACGCCCGTGCCCGCGACCGGGCGAGCGGTCAGGGCAATCTCTTCGATCTGTTCGGCGGCGGTGGCGAGGCCGACGCTGCGCCCGGGGGCGATCGCAGCACCGCGCCAAAGGCCGCCACCGTGGCCGATTATCCGTCCAATGAGAAACTCCGGCTTGAGAAGGAGCTGCTCGGCTTCTACCTATCCGATCACCCCCTGCGCCAGCTGGCGGGGCGTGTGAAGTTGCTCTCGCCGATCTCCCTGGCCCATCTGGAGGAGCAGGCCGATAAGGCCAAGGTGTCCCTGGTGGTGATGGTGCCCGAACTGCGCCAGGTGACCACCCGCAAGGGCGACCGCATGGCGGTGCTGCAGCTGGAAGATCTCACGGGCTCCAGCGAGGCGGTGGTGTTCCCCAAGGCCTATGCCCGCCTGGCCGACCACCTGATGGTGGATGCGCGCCTGCTGGTATGGGCCACGGTGGATCGTCGCGATGACCGGGTGCAGCTGATCGTGGAAGACTGCCGCAGCATCGAGGACCTCCAGTTGGTGCTCGTGGATCTTGCGCCAGAGCAGGCTGGTGACATCGCCGTGCAGCACCGGCTGCGGGAGTGTTTGCATCGGCACCGGCCTGGCCAGGACGAGGTGGGGGTGCGGGTGCCGGTGGTGGCCTGCCTGCGCGATGGGGAGCAGCACCTCTTCGTACGACTTGGCCCCCAGTTCTGCGTGGCGGATGCCTCCGCAGCCGTGGCCACCCTCACCTCCGCATCCTTCTCCGCCCGGTTGCGCTCACCCCTGGGCCAGGAAGCGGGCTGAGCCAGCGTGTTCTCCAGGCCGGGATCTAGGCGGTGGTCCTGCGGCGTTCAGCCGCCGGTGCCGTTGCCCTCGCGCATCGCCCGCACCGAGTCGCGGATGCGGCCTATGTTTTTGGTGATCTGCTCGACGCCCAGCGCGGTGCCTGGAGCCTCCTCCCAGCTGGCCGACACGACCCCATAGCTCAGGCCCACTAGGCCCAGCAGGAAAAAGGAGCCAGAGCCCAGGAGGGTGACCACCGGGGGTATCGAGAGGATCTGGCGCGAGACCAGCAAGTAGCTCGCCACGATCACCGCCATTCCCAACACGCTAGGGATGCCGGTGGCCAGGGCGATGCGTCGCACCATCCGCTGGGACACCGAATCGGGGATCACCTGGGTGGAAGCACGACGCGGCTGCTTGCTGGCGGCACCCACCCCGGATCCCGAGGGCGCAGCCTGGCGAAAGCCAGCGCCTCCGGAGCCCTTCGCGTCCCCCTGACGGCCCATCGAGTTCCTCAGCCGCGGATGCCCAACTTCACGATCAGCCCCGCGTAGCGCTCTTCGCTCTGGGCCCGCAGATAGCCGAGCAGACGCTTGCGCCGACCGATCATCTTCAGCAGACCCTGGCGGGAGGAGAAGTCGTGGATGTTCTTCTGCAGATGGCCGCTGAGCTGCTGAATTCGCTCGCTGAGCATGGCCACCTGAACCTCCACGGATCCGGTGTCGGTGGCGTGGGTCTGGTGCCCGTTGATCAGTTCTTGCTTCTTGGTGGTGGTGAGCGACATAGACGGCGCCCCTGGCGCGGACGTGCAAACAGCTACCTTACTCTGTGGGGGGGCGATCACGCCGCCGGCCGTGACAACCAGCGCAGCGATTCACGGATCCATTCGTCGCTGCCGGCCCCCTCCGCTAGGCCGCCGGCCACCGCCCGCAGGGCCCGATGGATTTCAAGCGGCTCGTAGCCGAGGGTGGCCAGGGTCAGCTGCACCTCCTCCCGCTGCCCCTCCGTCAGGGCGGTGTGGGGGTCACCCTCCTGGGGGTGGGGTCCCTCGGCGTCCTGGCCCGCCAGCAGAACCGGGAAGCGCTGCTGGAGCTTCTGGCGCAGCTCCACCGCCAGGCGTTCCGCCGTGCGGCGCCCCACCCCCGGCGCCTGGCTCAGCCGCCGCAGATCGGCCTGCACGATCGCCCGTGCCAACTCCTCGGGTTCCATGCTCCCCAGCAAACCCAGGGCCATCTGTGGGCCCACTCCGCTCACCGCCACCAGCTCCCGGAACAGTTCGCGCTCGGAGCGGGCCGGGAAGGCGTAGAGGGTCCAGCCATCTTCGCGGCCTTGGGTGTGTACATACACGGCCAGGGTGGTGCCCGGGTCCGGCAGGGCAAGCCAGTGACGCGTGCTCAGCTGCATCTCGTAGCCCACCCCGTGACAGATCAGCAGGGCCCCGCAGCGCTGCGCCTGTTGCCAGGGTTCGGCGAGACGCCCCTCCAGCCAGCCGATCATGGACCCATCTCCGTCGGTCCCCATGCTGCCCCCCCTGCCAACCCCAGCGATTGCCCTCCGCTGGGCCCCGCTCCGCCGTGCCTGTGCTGCCCTGGCCCTGGTGGCGGCCCTGTTGCTGCCCCTCGGATTGAGTGGATGTGGCGGGCCGGGGCAGCCCTCGCAGCGGGTGTTGCTCGATGCCCTGGCCCTGCAGATCCGCCTCACCCAGGAGCAGGTGGCCGGCGCCCTCGGCCTCGCCAGCGGCGGCATCCCTGAGGTGAGTCGGGTAAGGGTGGAGGAGCAGGAGTCGCTGCGCATCGGCGAGGCGCGCGGCTTGCGCCTCGCCGGTCGCTTCGACTGGCGGCTCAGCGGCGATCCGATCCGCGTCGATAGCCCCTTCACCCTCTATCTGCAAAGGGGCGAGCGGGGGGAGAGCTGGCGCTTGGCTCAGCCCAGCCTCCGCGCCGAGGGCCCCGAACCCGACTGGTTCACCTATCCCCTCCCTTTACCGGGCGAGCGGCGCTCCCCGCTTCCCCGGGCGGGGGCCCCGGCCGGGTGAGGCCCGTAGCGGCAAGCACCAGGGCGGCGCCGATCCCCGTGCGTGTGTCGAGGCTCTCCCCGAAGAACAGCCAACCCCACAGCGCGGCGAACAGCACCTGGGCGTAGCTCAGGGCCGTGGCCCGTGCCGCTGGCAGCCTCGTCAGCCCCTGGGTCAGACCGATCTGCCCCAGCTGCGTGAACAGGCCCACCCCCAGCAACCAGAGCGCCTCCCGTGCCGTGGGCCACACCGGCGCCAGCAGCACCGCCGGCAAGGTGAGGGGCACGGCCATCAAGGGGAAATACAGAACGATCACCAGGGGGTGTTCGCTGCGTCCCAGCTGCCGCACGGCGATGTAGGCCAGGGCGGTGAGTAGCGCGCCCGCCAGGGCCAGCACCAGCCCGAGGGGATCGAGCGCGCCGGCGGGGGTTGGGCCGGGCAGGGCGATCACCAGCACCCCGACCCAGCCGCAGACCATCGCCAGCCCGAGGGTGGTTCCAACCCGCTCGCCGAGCAGCAGCCATGCCAGCACCGCCGTGAGTGGGGGGTAGACGTACTGCAACACCGTGGCGGTGGCCATCGGCAAGCGGGTCACCGCCGTGTAGACGCACAACAGGGCAGCGGTGCCCAGCGTGCCCCGCAGCATCAGCAGTCCGCGGCGGTTTCCCAGGGGCGGCACCCGGGCCCGCCAGAGCAGCGCTGCGCTCAGCGCCACGCTCACCACCGCCCGCACCAGCACCACCTCCGCCAGGGGGATGCGCGTTCCCACCGCCCGCACACACACCACCATCAGGCTGAAGCTCAGGGCGCTGGAGAGCATCCACAGCACGGCTTGAGGCTCCTCTCCCCATCCCTGGTGCCATGGCCCACAATGGGGCCGTATCCGCCACCAGGGGTAGGGCCGGCTCCTGCTTCTGACCTTGCCGGCGTCCGCCCCTCTCCTCACCCCATCCTTCTCGCTTTGGTCCAGCCTCGCCTCCACCCGCGCACGATCGAGGCCGTCAAGGAGCGCGCCGACATCGTCGACGTGGTGGGGGAGCACGTGGTGCTCAAGAAAAAAGGGCGGGAGTTCGTGGGCATCTGCCCCTTCCACGACGACAGCTCGCCGTCGATGACGGTCTCGCCGGCCAAGCAGTTCTACTACTGCTTTTCCTGCGGGGCCGGCGGCAATGCGATCAAGTTCCTGATGGAGCTGCAGCGCACCAGCTTCAGCGAGGTGGTGCTGGAGCTGGCGCGCCGCTATCAGGTGCCGGTCGACACCATGGAGGGGCCGCAGCAGGAACGCCTGCGCCAGCAGCTGAGCCGCCGCGAGCAGCTGCACCGGGTGCTCAACCTGGCGGCCGGCTGGTTCCGTGCCCAGCTCCGTGCCCCGGAGGGCGCCGCGGCCCTGGCCTATCTGCGGGACTCGCGGGGCCTGAGCGAGGCCACGATCGAGGGCTTCGGCCTCGGGTATGCCCCCGAGGCCTGGGATGGCCTGCTGCGCCATCTGCAGCAGGTGGAAGGTTTGGCCCCCCAGGTGCTGGAGGCCGCCGGCCTGGTGGTGCCCCGCAAGGGCGGAACCGGCTTCTACGACCGCTTCCGTCACCGGGTGATGGTGCCGATCCGCGACCGCCAGGGGCGCGTGATCGCCTTCGGCGGCCGGGCGCTGGATGGGGGGGAGCCCAAGTACCTCAACTCCCCGGAAACGGAGGTGTTTGAGAAGGGCAAGCATCTCTTCGGTCTCGATCGGGCCGCTGACGCCATCCGCCGCGCCGACCGGGCCGTGGTGGTGGAGGGGTATTTCGATGTGATCGCCCTGCACGCGGCCGGTATCGGCAATGCGGTGGCCGCCCTGGGCACCGCATTGAGCGGCCGCCAGATCACCCAGATCTGCCGCTGCTGCGACAGCCGGCGCTTGATCCTCAACTTCGACAGCGACGGCGCTGGCGTGCGTGCGGCCCAGCGGGCCATCGGCGAGGTGGAGCAGCTGGCGCTCCAGGGCCAGCTGGAGCTGCGCGTGCTGCATCTTCCCTCCGGCAAGGACCCCGACGAATTCCTGCGCGAGCACGGCCCCGGCGACTACCGCGCCCTGCTGGACCAGGCCCCGCTCTGGCTGGACTGGCAGATCGAGCAGGTGCTCGCCGGCCGCGACCTGGCCCAGGCCGACCAGTTTCAACACGCGGTCACCGCCCTGGTGGCCCTGCTGGCGCGGTTGCCCCAGAGCGCCGTGCGCAGTCGCTACCTGCAGCAGGTGTCGGAGCGGCTCGCCGGAGGCCAGGCGCGCCTGGCCCGCCAGCTTGAGGACGACCTGCGCCAGCAGGTGAAGGGGCAGCGCTGGCATGGCCGCGCCACCCGCTGGGATCCCCCGGGCGCCACCTCCGTGCAGGAGCGGGCGGAAGCCGAGGTGCTGCGCCTGTACCTGCACTGCCCCGGCCAACGGCCGCAGATCCGGCGCTGGCTGCGCGAGTGGGAGCAGGAGGATTTCGCCCTGCGCCACCACCGGCGCCTCTGGGCCTCCCTCAGTGAGATCGAGGAGGACAACCTCGGGGTGGGACGCCTGGAGGCCGTCAACCGCGGCGAGGATCCCGGCGAGGAACTGGCCGACCTCGACCTGCCCCGCCTCCTCTCCGACCGCCTGTTGCTGGAGGAAAGCGATCTGCAGGCGCGCCTGGTTCCCCTGCTCCAGCCCAGTGAGCTGCAACGCCTCTCCCTGGAGCAGCCCCTGCTCCAGCTGCGCGGTGCCATCGCCCTGCGGTCCCGCCTCGCCACGGAGAAGCGCTGTCGTCACCTGCTGGATGCATGGCGCAGCCAGAACCTGCGCACCCTGGAGCACTGCATCGCCCAACTTCTGCAGGGGGAGATCACTGAAGCGCCGCCCGTTGCCCTCGATATGGAGGAGCGGATCGAGGCCCTGTTCGCCCAGCTCAACGCCGACGCCCTGCGCTTCCAGGAGTCGTACTACGCCGAGCGACGCCATCTGAGCGAACTCGATCAGCGCCGCTGCTCTGGCTACGGCGAACGGGCGGCTTGACGCAACGGGCGGTTTCGTGGGCCAGGCCGCCCCATTTCGGAAGGGAATGCCTGCGCCCGGACCTGCCGCTCCTAGGCTTCACTCTTCCCGCAGAGCCGGCGTTGGTGGCCTATCCCGCCTATCCGATTCCCGCCGATGAAGAGCAGCGGCTGCGCGATCTCGAACGTCACGGCGTGATCGGCATCGCCAGCGATGAGCACTTTGAGCGCATCGTCGAACTGGCCCGCTCGATTTTCCATGCCCCGATCGCCGTGATCTCCCTGGTGGAGGGCGATCGCCAGTGGTTTCTCAGCCATCGCGGCCTCGATGTCTGCGAAACGCCACGGGATCAGGCGTTCTGCGCCCACACCATCGCGGGCGACGGGCCGCTGGTGGTGCCCGATGCCCAGCTCGATGAGCGCTTTGCTGGCAATCCCCTGGTCACCGGTGGCCCCCACATCCGCTTTTATGCCGGGGCGCTGTTGCGCAGCAGCGAAGGCCACAACCTCGGCACCCTTTGCGTGATCGACCAGGAAATTCACGATCCCACCCCGGCCCAGATCCACCAACTCCAGCTCCTGGCGGAGCTGGTGATGCGCGAAATCGACCTGCGCCGTCTGGCGAGTTTCTGCCCTGTAACCGGCCTTCCCACTCGCCAGAGCCTTCTGGCGATTGGTGACCGTGAGTTCGCTCGTGCCCGTTCCTCAGGCCATCCCCTCTCCCTGCTCCTGCTCGATATCGACAACCTGCGGCAGGTCAACAGCCGCTGGGGGCATGAGGCCGGCGACCGGCTGCTCGCCGACCTGGTGCATCTGGGGCGGGGGTTCCTGCGTGAACAGGATTTCGCCGCCCGCCTTGGCGATAGCGCCTTCGCCCTTCTGCTGGTGGATCTCGACCCGGAGGCGGCGATGGCCCAGGCGGAGGCCCTGCGGCAGGCTGCCCGCGCGATGGGGGGGATCTGGACCCATTCCGATTGGCAATTGCACCTCAGCGGTGGCCTCACTGCCATGGCTGCCCACGATCGCCGCTTCACCGACCTGTTGCTGCGGGCCGAGAGCGCCCTGCAGCTGGCCAAGGGCAACGGCCGCAACCAGATCGCCAGCCTCCTGGAAGGCCTGTGAGCGCGGCGACCGGCCCCATCCGCGCCTGCTCTGTGCCAATGCCCGAAGCGTGCCCCACACCTCGACCGCTTCAGCCCGTTGGTTCACGCTGAGCGCCGCTTCGTTTTTTTTGTTCAATGCGGTCGTCTTTCCCCCCTGAGGATCTCGATCTAGCGGGGGTGTGTCAGGGCGTTGCCGTGGGAATGCTGGTGGCATTCCTGGCGATTCAGATGAAGGTGCTCCTGCCCCCCGCTCTCGTGCAGCCGACCTGGCAGCTGCAGTTCGGCGATTCCCTGCGGGGTACGGCCTCGGTGCCGCTGGTGGCTGTGGCGCTGCTGGTCTTCGCCCAACGCTTCGACCCTGAAGCTGAGGCCCTGGAGCGGCGGTTGACGTTGGTCCGACGGCTGGCCATGGCCGCGTCCCTGGGTTTTCTTCTGCTCATCCCCCTCCAGATCAGCGCCGGCATGACCCAGATGGGCAGGGCCTCCAGCGGCGAGGCTCGCCAGTTGCGCGAGATTCAGCGGGTGGCCCTGGCGATCGAGAAGGCCCCGACCCAGGAAGCCCTGAACCAGGCCATCGCCCAGTTGCCGGGTCTGCCCCCCGATTTCCGTGGCAACTTCACCCGGCCGATCTCCGAGGTGCGCACCATCCTGCTCAACCAGATCCGCCCCCAGATGCGTTCCCTGGAAACCCGAGCTCTGCAGGCGCGCAATGACCGTCTCCAGGCGGCCCTGCGGCTCTTCATCTTCGATGGCATCACCTCCCTGGGCTACGCCATCGGTTTCGCTGCCATCGGTCGCACCGGCGACGACATGCCGACGCTGCTGCAGATGTCCCTCTGGCTTCCAGAGGAGTTGCGCGACCGACTGGGCAGCAGCCGTAAGGGTTCCCGGGAACGTGGCCCGATCAGTGAGCAGTGGATCACCACCCTCAGCGATGAGGAAGATGGTCAGCCGCCGCAGGATCCCCCCGCCGGTACTGGCGACGCCTGAGGCCCCCTCAGGCGCGGGCCACCGGCAGCTCCTCCAGCCGGGTGGTTGCTGAGCGCGACAGGCGAGAGCGACGCATGGTCCAGCCCGGTTGCAGGCCGCAGACCGCCCACTGCACCGTGCCGCGGCCGTAGCGATGGTTGAGGGCGTCGACCACCGCCATCAGGGCGGCGCGGCGGTGCTGCTCGGCCTCGCTGCGGGGCACCAGCAGGTGGTGCTGCAGCATCTCCCGTGATTGCAGATGTTGCAGGAGCACGCCGGCCTTCTGCAGGGGGCGGTGGGGGCGGAACAGCCGCTCCACCAAGGGCAGGGCGGCGGCCAACAGCACCGCGGTGTCGTCGCTGGGCACGGCCAGGTGCACGGTGGCGGCGTTGCTGTAGAAGGGCCGGCCGTCGAAGGGGCTGGTGCGCACGAAGACGGTGATGGTGCCGGCGCGTTGTCGCTGGCGACGCAGCTTCTCGGCGGCCCGGCTGAGGTAGGTGGCCACCGCCTCGCGCAGTTCCTGGGCGCTGCGCAGCGGCTGGCGGAAGCTGCGGCTCACGCAGGTTTCCTGACGGGCCGGTGGCAGCCGCACCAGGGGCAGGCAGCTCCATCCCTGCAATTCCCGCTGCAGCCGCAGGCCCACCACGCCGCAGCGCTGGCGCAGCTCACCGGCGGGCAGATCGCGCAGCTCGCGGGCGGTGCGGACGCCGCGCAACCGGCACCAGCGGGCCAACTTGCGGCCGATTCCCCAGACCTCCTCCACCGCGACCGCCTCCAGCCAGGGATCGGGGTCGTCCACGGCCCCCAGATCGAAGACCCCCTGCCACCGCCGCTCGGGATGGTGCTTGGCGATGCGGTTGGCCAGCTTGGCGAGCACTTTTGTGGGGGCGATCCCCACCGCCACCGGCAGCCCCAGGTCGCGCCGTACGGCGGCGCGCAGCGCCTCCCCCCAGCTGCTCAGATCCGCGGAGGTGCCGTGGGCGGAGCGGGGGCGGCGCAGCCGGCCGAAGGCTTCGTCGATCGAATAGATCTCCAGCTCCTCCAGCCAGTGCTCCAGGGTGGCCATCAGCCGCTGGCTCATGTCGGCGTAGAGGGCGTAGTTGGAGCTGCGCACCTGCACGCCGTGGCGCTCGAGCGTGCCTCGGGCCTGGAAGTAGGGGGTGCCCATGGCGATGCCCAAGGCGCGGGCCTCGGCGCTGCGGGCCACGATGCAGCCGTCGTTGTTGGAGAGAACGACGAGCGGCCGGCGGCGCAGGGAGGGGTCGAGAACGGCCTCGCAGGAGGCATAGAAGTTGTTGGCATCGACCAGCACGAAGGCCGCCCGCGAGGGCGGGGCGAGAGGGGGCACGGCGGGCGCGCACGGCCTCCCATGCTAGTTCATGTGTACTACTGCGATAAGGGTTCGGGTGCGCCCCCGGTGTGGCGGGCACAATCGGGATGGCAGAGCCGCCCCTCTATCGGGTCTATGGAGCCTCCCTTCTCGTCCCGTTCCGCGCGGTCGTCCGAGCCGCTCGCCGGGCCGGAGCATCCCGCCGTGGCGGAGCAGCGCCGCTCCCATCGCCACCAGCACGAACATCGCGCCGGTTCCCCTGCCGCATTTCGCTGGAGCATCGTTCTCAACAGCGGCCTTTCCGGCCTGCAACTGGCGATCGGAATGGCCTTCGGCTCCCTCGCCCTGATCGGCGACGCCATCCACAACCTTGGCGATGTGGCGGGCCTGCTGCTGGGCTGGGGGGCCGAGCGGCTCAGCACCCGGCCGGCCACCACCCGCTTCACCTATGGCTTCGGCCGGGGCACCCAGCTGGCCTCGTTGCTCAATGCGGTGTTGATCCTGATGGCGGCGGCCGTGCTGGTGGTGGAGGGGCTGCAACGGCTGCGGGAGCCGGTGCCGATGGTGAGCGCTCCGGTGGCGGCGGCGGCCACCGCAGGCATCGTGGTGAATCTGCTGTCGGCACGGCTGTTCGGCCATGGCCAGCCCCACGATCTCAACCGGCGGGCGGCGGTGGTGCACCTGCTCACCGATGCCGCCGTGTCCGCCGCAGTTCTCGCCAGCGTTCTGCTGGTGAGTGTCACCGGCTGGAACTCGCTCGACGCACTCACCGCGATCGGTGTGGGACTGGCGGTGGCGGCCAGCGGCTGGAGCCTGCTGCGCGAATCCCTGAGGATTGCCCTCGATGGGGTGCCCTCCGGCATCGATCCCCATGAGGTGGAGGCCGCCTTACGGAGTCTGCCGGGGGTGGTGGATGTGCACCATCTGCACATCTGGGCGATGAGCACCTCCCAGAATGCCCTCACCGCCCATCTGAAGCGGCACCGGATCGGCGTCGACGATATGGAACTGCTGCACCAAGCCAAGGGGCGGCTGGCGCGGCTAGGAATTGCCCACACCACGATCCAGCTCGAACCGCCCCCTGAGACTGCCGCCCCCTGAGGCGGCCGCTCCCCTGCCCTCGCTCCGTCCTGCCATGGCCCGTCCCTACCAACCTGCCCTGCTTCGCCTGCTCCACCTCCCCACCGCCCTGCTGGTGGCGGGCCTGTGGCTCACGGGCCTGCTGATCCTGGGGATCCACGACGGGCGCTGGTTCCAGCTCCCCGCCGACTTCGTCGTCGTCGACTGGATCGACGTCCACGGCAGCCTCGGTGTGCCCCTGGTGTTGCTGGTCACCCTGTTCGTGCCCTACGCGCTCACCGTCGGCCGGGCGCGGCTGCGTAAGGCCGCCAATCTGCTGCCCCTGCTGGCCCTGCTGCTCTCCGTGGGCTCCGGTCTGCTGATGGCGGAGGACGAGGTGCGCAACGGGGCAACCGGCGGCCTGGTCTACGGCCTGCACCTGGGCGGATGGGTGGTGATGGGGCTGGCCGTGCTCCTGCACCTGGGTGGCGCACTGCGGCGGGGGGGGGTGCCCCTGGCCGCCTCGATGTTCCGCGCCGATCTGCGCCCGGGCGACCGACCGGGCGACTGGGGCGCCCAGCTGCGCCGTCATTTCCGCCGCGGCTGAGCTGGAGACAAAACCAGCCTGCGATCAGTCGTCCCCTTCCTGCTCAAGCAGCAACTGGGCGAACGTGGCGTAGAGATCTCCGTCTCCAGTGGAGCTGGTGACGCTTTGGCGGCGGCCCCTCGGGGGTCGGGATTGCCGAGTTCCTGGCCCTGGGGCTGCCGGCTCCGGTGGGGAGACGCTGCGTTGCCCCTCGAGCTGGCGCAGGCGCTCCAGGTGGTGGGGCGGCACGCTGCCGTCCGGACTGGCGGCCATCAGTTCGCGAAAGAGTTGTTCCGGATCCTGCTCGACTTCGAGGCGATGGCGCGGCGCGGCGGCGGGCTTCGCGGCGGGGGCCGGCAGGGGCTGGGGGAGGCGGCGGCCCAGGGCCTCCAGGCGTTCGCGGCTGCGGGGATCGAGGCTCATCGGCGGCGTAGGGACTCAGCAGCCCAATGTGTCACGGGTTTCCTTACCGCTAACGGGGTTCGTTCCGGAGGCCACCGCGCAGAGGCTTTTGAGAGCGTCGCCCCGCAGGGGAACCCCGCTGAAATCAGCCCCTTCGATCAGTACGTCGAGGAAGCGGGTGTTGAAGGCGAAGGCGTCGTCAAGTCGGGCGTTGCGCAGATCCGTGCCCTGCAGGATCGCCGAATCGAGGGTGGCGCCCCGCAGGTCGGTGCCGGAGAGATTGGCATCCTGCAACTTGGCGCCAAACAGGCTGGCGTCGCGCAGATCGGCGTCGTGCAGATCGGCATCGCGCAGGTTCGTGAGGTTGAAGGTGACGCCCCGCAGATCGGCCCCGTGGAAGTCGGCGCCGATCAGCACCTGTTTTGCGTAGTCCATGGCCGCCAGGGCCCCGCCGGGCAGGGCCAACAAAAAGCAAAGGGTGGCGGCCACCACCAGGCCCACCAGGCTGGTGCGCTCTGGCAGGGAGGCGCGGCGGCCTGGCGGAGCGGAAGCGGGCGGCTGCGGAGGGGTGGGGTGGAGGTACATCGCGGGGATGGTCGCGGCGGCCGGTGAGTTGGTGGGAGTCTGATCCAGAGCGACGCGGAGCGGGGAGGGCCCTCGGCAGTGCCCGGCGCCATCCGTCGCATCCATGGTTGGGGCACTGATGATTGGGGCGCCGATGCCTGCGACGCCCGAACCAGCCGTTGATGCCCTCCCTGATCTTGCACATCGGCACCGCCAAGACCGGCACCACGTCGATTCAGCACTTCCTCTGCGAAAACCGCCAGGCCCTGGCGAGCCAGGGATTCTTTGTGCCGTCTTTTCTCGGGGTCGGCCCGAACCATCGTTGGCTCCCCTTGCTGGCCCAGGAGGAGGGCACGGAGGATGGATTCACGACCCGGCAGGGGCTGCACACCTCGCCCCAGCGGCTCCGCGACGGTCGTGCCTCCAAGCGGATGGAACTCCGTCAGGCCGCCGCCGCCACGGCCGAGTCCACCTGGATCATCAGCTCCGAGCAGTTGCAATCCCGTCTCACCGCCGTGGATCTTCTTCGCCTGCGCCGTCTGCTCGAGCCGCTGTTCGAGGAGATTCGGGTCGTTGTCTATCTTCGCCAGCCCCTGCCGACGGCCATCTCCTGCTGGAGCACCCGCACCCGCAGCGGTCGGGTGACGCCCACCCTCCCGTCGCCGCAGAGTTTTGCCTTCCTCTGCGACCACGCCCCCATGCTGCGTCGTTGGCAGCAGGTCTTCGGCCGTCAGCCGCTGATGGTGCGCCTGTTCCATCCGTCGGAGCTGCGCGGGGGCTCCTTGCTCGAGGATTTCTGCGCCTGCGCCGGCATCGTGGATCTGCCGGCCTTGCAACAGCCCGGGCACAGCAATCCATCGTTGAGCTATCAAGCGATCAAGCTGCTCTGGCATCTGCAACAGCGCTTTGAGCAGGCCGGGCCCGCGGTCCCAGCCCAGGCGCTTCCCCTCCGCCCGCCCGCCTGGCGCTGGAAGGAGCTGGTTCACTTCGTGGAACGCTCGTTTGCTGGCTTCCCGACCTACCTCCCCACCGCCCGGGAGCGCGATGGCTTCGTGGAGCACTACGCCGCCTCCGAGCGTTGGGTCTGCGGCGAATACTTCCCCGGCCGGCAGCGGCTCTGGGAGCCAGCGGATCTGCCGGTGCGTCAGGAGTGCGACCCCCGCTTCCAGAGCGAGTTGCATGCCGAGGAGTCGGCCCTGGTAGCCATGCTTGCCGAGCTCTGGCTCGATCGCGGCGCACTCCCCCCCTGAAGGACCAGCCCCGCTCCCGGGCACGGCCGGGGACCGCCCGCGGGAATCCTGGTCTTGTTGGCGCGAAGCCTCCCATGGCAGCCTCAGGAACGAACCGCACGGCTCTGGCGCGGGGGCCTTGGGCCGAGCAGCGCGCCCTTGCTCTGCTGCGGGGGCAGGGATGGTGGCTGCTGAGCCGCAACTGGCGCTGCCGCTGGGGCGAGTTGGACCTGGTCATGGCCAAGCCCGGCCGTTTGCTGGTGGTGGAGGTGAAGGGCCGTGGCCCCGGCAGCCGCGACGGGGCGGGTCGGGGGGCGCTGGGCTGGCCCAAGCGTCGGCGGCTGGCGCGGGCCTGGAGCTGCTGGCTGGCGGTCCATCCCGAGCAGGCCCACCTGCCGGTGGAACTGGTGGCGGCCCTGGTGCCCCTGCCGGAGCCGCTTGGCGCGATCGTTGGGCGGCCGGGCGAGGGTGCGGGCGAGGGACGGGTTCGCTGGATCCGGCTGGAGGTCTGAGCGGGCCGCTCGACGGGGGTCAGCGGGCCGGCTGGGTGGCCTCGCCGGCGGGCCGGTACTCCACCGTGCAGCGATAGCGGGGGTTGTCGATGCCACCGACGCCGATCTCCTGGCAGCGGCTGCCGGTCACGGTGGCTCCGCGCGGCATCTGCTCCATCGCCGCCTGCCGCGCCCCCTCCTGATCGAGGATCGAATCGGCGGTGACTCTGCCGGCCAGGGCCGGTGCGGCGCTCAGGAGCAGCAGGGTTGTCAGCGCCCGGAGGCGGCGTGGGAAGGGACGAGGGGGCGCCATGGACAGGAGGGGAGGGTGCTCCTCCAAGCTGTAGCCAGTCCCCGCCCGTTCCGTCCGCGGACCGCACCCCCTGCCCATGTCCTTCGCCGGCCATCGACCCCGCAAGCGGTTCGGGCAGCACTGGCTGGTTGATCCCGGCGTGCTCGATCACATCGTGGTGGCGGCCGAGCTCCGATCCGGCGAGCGGGTACTGGAGATCGGTCCAGGGCGGGGCGCCCTCACGGAGCGCCTTTTGGCCGCCCCGGTGGGAACGCTGGTAGCGGTGGAACTCGACCGCGACCTGCTGAGCGGACTTCAGAAACGCTTCGGCTCCGATCCTCGCTTCCGGTTGATCGAGGGCGATGGCCTGGAGGTGGCCCTCGAGCCCGAGGGCGAGCCCCGCGCCGATGCGGTGGTGGCCAACATCCCGTACAACATCACCGGCCCCCTGTTGGAGCGGCTGATCGGTCGGCTCGACCGGCCGGTCGAGCCCCCCTACCGCCGCCTCGTACTTCTCGTGCAGCGTGAGGTGGGGGAACGGATCCGGGCCCGGGCCGGCGAGAGCGCCTTCTCGGCCCTGAGCGTGAGGATGCAGCTGATGGCCCGCTGTCGCTCCGTCTGTCGGGTGCCGCCCCGTTGTTTCGCGCCGCCGCCCCGCGTGGATTCGGAAGTGATCGTGCTCGACCCCCTGCCGCCGGAGCAGCGCCTGTCCCCGGATCTGGCCCGGACCGTGGAGTCGTTGCTCCGGCAGGCCTTTGCGGCTCGGCGCAAGATGCTGCGCAACACCCTGGGCGCCCTGGCCCCCCCTGAAGAGCTCCTGGCCTGGGCCACGCGGGCCGGCGTGGATCTGGCCCAGCGGCCCCAGGATCTCTCCCCCGAGCGTTGGATCGCTCTGGCGCAGGCCTCACCCCTCTGATCCCCGGCACCCGGAACCGTCTTCTCGGTTTCCGAACCCGAACCGGAATCCGTACCCGTTCCCGCTCTCCTTTCCCTTCCTTTTCATTCCCTGCCCTTCCCCGCCATGGCCGAGGTCTGCGTCTTCGCCCCCGCCAAGATCAACCTGCATCTCGAGGTGCTGGGGCTCCGCCCCGACGGCTTCCACGAGCTGGCGATGGTGATGCAGAGCCTCGATCTCGGCGACCGGCTGCGCCTGCGCAGCACCGCCGATGCCCGACTGTCCCTGCAATGCGATCTGCCTGAGCTGCCCCTGGGCGACGACAACCTCATCGTGCGGGCGGCCGCGCGGATGCGGGGGCGGGCCGGCCTGCCCGAGCTCGGGGCCGCCATCACCCTGGAGAAGCGCATCCCAATCGGAGCGGGCCTGGCGGGCGGCTCCAGCGATGCCGCTGCCACCCTTGTGGGGCTCAATGAGCTCTGGGGGTTGGGCTTCGATGCGGCGACGCTGCAGGAGCTGGCAGCCGAACTGGGGTCGGATGTGCCGTACTGCCTGGTGGGGGGGACCCAGCTGTGCTTCGGGCGGGGGGAGCGACTGGAGGCCGCAGCGGTTGCGCCGCCCGCCCTGGGGGTGCTGCTGCTGAAGCACCCCGGCGTGAGCGTCTCCACGCCCTGGGCCTACGGCCGCTGCCGCGAACTGCGCGGCGACTATTACCTCGAGCGGGAGAGTGAATTCGAGGAGCGGCGCCAGGCCCTGCGCCAGGGGCCCCTTCTGGCGGCCCTGGGGGGTGAGGGCCCCCTGCCGCCGCTGCGCAACGACCTGCAGGGCGTGGTGGAACCGGAGGTGGCCTCGGTGGCCGAAGGGTTGGTCCTCTTGCGCCGCGCCCCAGGGGCTCTCGCCCTGGCGATGAGCGGCTCCGGCCCCAGCCTGTTTGCCCTCTTTGCCGATCTGGAGGGGGCCCGGAGGGCGGAGCAGGCCTTGGCCGCTGACCTTTCGGCCGCCGGGTTCCAGAGCTGGTGCTGCCGATGCCGCGACTCCGGTGCCAGCCTGGAGAGCCCCGAGACGGTGCGATGAGCGACAGCCCCGCCGACCCCCCCCAGGCCGGCCCCGGCACCCCTGGGACCCCGCCCCCGCGCAAGGGACCCCTCAGTTTTCTGAGCGGCGCCATCACCAGCGTTCTGCTGGGTTGGCTGTGCCTGGGCCTGAGCCAGCGGGTGCTGGCCTGGTACGCCACCCATCCGCCCCACTACAGCTCACCGATGGCCCAGAGCATCGCCACGGCGGTCAAGACACTGGTGGTGGGCATGAGCTTCCTGGCCACGTTCAGCTTCCTGTTCATCGGGCTGGGCCTCTTCCTCACCTTTGTGCGCAGCCTCTGGCCAGCGCCGTCCGGATCCCCTCCCTAGTCTGGGAGGGCACCCCTGGCTCGCCGAATGACCCCCCACGATCTGGGACTCCTGGTGGTCCTGCTGTTGCCGGGGATGCTGCTCTCGGTGCTGCTGCTGAGCACCCTGGCGGCGGGGGGCTGAGGCTGGATCGCCCAGAGCGGCGGCGCCGGCCCCCGGCTGAGATAGGTTGGCCGCGCACAGGCAGGCTCCCGCCCCGTGGCCGAAACCCTTCTCTTCAATGCCCTGCGCGATGCCATCGACGAGGAGATGGCGCGCGATCCCCACGTCTGCGTGATGGGCGAGGACGTGGGCCAGTACGGCGGCTCCTACAAGGTCACCAAGGATCTCTACGAAAAATATGGCGAGCTGCGCGTGCTCGATACGCCGATCGCCGAGAACAGCTTCACCGGCATGGCCGTAGGCGCCGCCATGACCGGGCTGCGGCCGATCGTAGAAGGCATGAACATGGGCTTTCTGCTGCTGGCCTTCAACCAGATCTCCAACAATATGGGCATGCTGCGCTACACCAGCGGCGGCAACTACACAATCCCAACTGTGGTGCGCGGTCCGGGTGGCGTGGGCCGCCAGCTTGGGGCAGAACACAGCCAGCGGCTGGAGGCCTACTTCCATGCCATTCCCGGCATCAAGATCGTGGCCTGCAGCACCCCCACCAATGCCAAGGGCCTGATGAAGGCCGCGATCCGCGACAACAATCCGGTGGTCTTCTTCGAGCATGTGCTGCTCTACAACCTCTCCGAGGAACTCCCCGCCGGCGAATACATCTGTGCCCTCGACCAGGCCGATGTGGTGCGCGAAGGGCGTGATGTGACGATCCTCACCTACTCGCGCATGCGCCACCACTGCCTCAAGGCGGTGCAGCAGCTCGAGGCCGAAGGGGTCGATGTGGAGCTGATCGACCTGATCAGCCTCAAACCCTTTGACATGGAAACGATCGCGCGCTCCATTCGCAAGACCCGCAGGGTGCTGATCGTGGAGGAGTGCATGAAAACGGGTGGCATTGGCGCCGAGCTCATCGCCCTGATCACCGAGCAGTGCTTCGACGAACTCGACGCCCGGCCGGTGCGGCTCTCCTCCCAGGACATCCCCACGCCGTACAACGGCAACCTGGAAAACCTGACGATCATCCAGCCCCACCAGATCGTGGCGGCGGCCCACCAGCTCAAGCAAGGCGCACTCTGACCCCCATGACGCGACCGCAGGGCTGGCTGGCACTCATCCTTTCTCTGGCGATCGCCGCCGGTGCGTTGCTGACCACTTGGAATACCCCCACCGATCCCCTGGGGCAGAAGCTGGGTCTCGACCTGCGCGGCGGTAGCCAGCTCACCCTGCAGGTGTTGCCGGCCGGCGAGATCCAGCGGGTGCAACCCGAGCAGCTGGAGGCGGTGCGGGAGGTGCTGGAGCGGCGCGTCAACGGCCTTGGGGTTGCGGAGTCCACCCTGCAGACCATCGGCGACGACCAGCTCGTGCTCCAACTCCCTGGGGAGCAGGACCCCACCCAGGCCGCCAAGGTGCTGGGCACCACGGCCCTGCTGGAGTTCCGCGCCCAGCGCCCCGGCACGGAGAAGGAGATGCAGGGCCTGCTGCCGCTCAAGCGCCAGATCGAAACGGTGCTCGCTGCCCGCCGCCCCGCCGACCAGCGCCCTTCGGATCCCCAGACCCCCGGCAAGCCCCCTGCGCCCACTCTCAGCGACGAGCAGCGCGCCGAGGCCCTGCGCGGCCTTGGGGTCACCGTTCCCCCTGGCAGCGGTGAGATCGCACAGCTCGAGGCCCTGGCCCAGGAGGTGAATCGCCGGGTGATCGCCCTGTACGGCCCCACCCTCTTCACCGGCAAAGACCTGCAGACCGCCGGTCGCCAACAGCAGCAGAACGGCAATGAGTGGGAAGTCACCCTGAACTTCACCCGCGAGGGCGGCGAGAAGTTCGCCCGCCTCACCCAGTCGATCGCCGGCACCGGCCGGGTGTTGGGCATCGTGCTCGACGGCCGCTCCATCAGCGAGGCCACCGTCGGCCCCAGTTTCGCCACCGCTGGTATCACCGGGGGCAGCGCTTCGATCAGCGGCAGCTTCAGCGCCGAAACGGCCCGCGAGCTGGAGGTACAACTTCGGGGTGGTTCCCTTCCTCTGCCGGTGAAGATCGTGGAGGTGCGCACCATCGGGCCCTCCCTCGGCGCTGAAAACGTGCGCACCAGCCTGGTGGCCGGCCTCGCTGGCCTGGCCCTGGTGGGGGTGTTCATGGTGGTTGTCTACCGGCTGGCCGGGGTGGTGGCGGTGGTGGCCCTGGCCCTCTATGCCCTGTTCAACCTGGCCCTCTATGCCTTGATTCCGGTG
Organism: Synechococcaceae cyanobacterium; assembly: GCA_947442825.1. Lineage (GTDB taxonomy): Bacteria > Cyanobacteriota > Cyanobacteriia > PCC-6307 > Cyanobiaceae > Cyanobium. The sequence goes on along the minus strand of CANEWU010000001.1, from coordinate 13,853 downwards.
ACCCTCACCCTGCCGGGCATCGCCGGTTTCATCCTTTCTGTGGGCATGGCGGTGGACGCCAATGTGCTGATTTTTGAGCGGGTAAAAGAGGAGCTGCGCTCGGGCAACACCTTGATTCGCTCCATCGACAGCGGTTTCTCCCTCGCCTTCTCCTCGATTTTCGATGGCCACGTCACCGGCCTGATCAGCTGCGCGGCGCTGTTCTTCCTGGGTACCGGCCTGGTTCGTGGATTCGCGGTAACGCTGGCGATTGGCCTGCTCCTGAGTCTGTTCACCGCCCTCACCTGCACCCGCACCCTGCTCAAGCTGCTGATGAGCTATCCCGCCCTCCGCCGCTCCACCTACTTCCTGCCGGCCCGGCTTCTGCCGGGGGCCCCCGCCGTCTGAGGGTCACTTGAGTCCCGGCGAATGTCCCTCTGCCCCGTTCGCTCTTGCCGTTCCGTCGCCCGATCCTGCCCCTGTGACCGCCGCGAATTCCGTCCCCAGCCCCATCGCGTCCACCAGCGGCGACCCCGCCGGGGCACCCCCCGCGCCCCGCTTTCGTGTGAGCCGTTGGCGCAAGCAGGCCTGGATTGGATCGGTCCTGGCCTGCAGCCTCAGCATCCTGGGCCTGGTGCTCTGCTGGACCAACCCCGCCATCCGCGCCCCGCTTCGCCCTGGCCTCGACTTCACGGGCGGCACCCAGATCCAGTTGGAGCGCCGCTGCGCAGGGTCTTGCAGCAGCCTGACGGCCGAGGCCGTGCGCGACGGGCTCAACGCCCTCCAGCTCCCGAGCGACGCCGGTGAGAAGCCCCCCTCCCTGGGCGGGGCCGGCATCCAGCTCCTCGATGGCAATCGCAGCCTGGTGCTTCGCCTCCCCGCCCTGAGCGCTGATCAGGGGGAGGCGCTGGTTAAAGGCCTGGAGCCATCGGTTGGTCCCTTCGATGCGGCCGGCACCTCGGTCAACACGATCGGCCCGACCCTCGGATCGCGGCTGTTGAGCAGCAGCATCATCTCCCTGTTGGTGAGCTTCGCGGCCATCGCTGCCTACATCACCTTCATGTACAGCGGTGTTTTTGCCTTCCTGGCCCTGCTCTGCCTGGTCCACGATGTGCTGATCACCTGTGGGGTGTTTGCCTGGCTCGGTTTGCTGGCGGGTGTGGAGGTGGATTCGCTCTTCGCTGTCGCCCTGATCACCGTGGCGGGTTATTCGGTCACCGACACAGTGGTGATCTATGACCGGATCCGCGAGCAGAAGAAGCGGCTGGCCAGCCTCTCCCTCAGCGACCAGGTGGATGTGGCTGTCGATGCCACCCTCACCCGCTCCCTCTACACCTCCTTCACCACCCTTCTCCCCCTGGTGGCGCTGATTTTCTTCGGCGGCAGCACCCTCTTCTGGTTCGCCGTTGCCTTGAGTCTGGGCATTGCGGTGGGTAGCTGGTCGAGCATCGGTTTGGCCCCCACCCTCTTGCCGGTGTTGGCACGTCGATGAGCCATCCTCCCTACGATCTCCAATCTGGTCCCTCCAGGGCCCCAGGCCTCCCTGAAAGCACCCGCCGCCCACGACTGCCCCTGGTGCCGCTGCTGCTTCTTGTGCTCGCCCTGTCGGATTTACGGGTGGAGTTCCAGCTCCTGGCGGATCGCTTCACACTCACCACACTCCTCAGCGGGATTCGTAACCACTGGCTGGCCGTGGTCGTGCTGGTCTGTCAGCCCTCACTCTGGCGCCACTATCGGCGCCCGCTGCGTTAACAATCCGGCTCACACCTGATGGAAGCCGTCGTCGTCCCAGCGATCCATCACGTCGTGCACCACCACCTCCTGGCTGATCACCTGGAGCACCACCACCAGGGGCAGGGCCAATAGCAAACCGGGCAGGCCCAGCAGAACGCCCAGGCACAACTGCGCAATCAGTGCCACCGTGGGCAGCAGGTTCACGGTGCGGCTGAGCAGCCAGGGGGTGAGTAAAAACGCTTCGGCGTTCTGGAGGATCAACCGCAGGAACAACACCTGCACCATCTTGGCCGGGGAGACCAGGAGCAGGGCCACCGCCATCGGCAGCAGGGTGGCGGCAGTGGGGCCAATGGTGGGTACGAAGGTGAGCAGACCGCAGACCACGGCACTCAACAGGGCCAGGGGCACATGCAGCATCACCAGTCCGGCCCAGGTGGTGAGGAACACGAGCAGGGCCGAGAGGGTCATGCCGGCCAGCCAGCCCCCCAGGGCCTCGCGGCATTCCTGCAGGATCGTGCGGACGCGGTCCCGGTAGAAGCGGGGTGTGGCGGCGATCAACAGGCGTTGATGACTGCGGGGATCGAGCACGAGGAGAATCGCCAGCAGGGCCATCAACAGGAGCTGGAGCGTGCTGTTGGCGGCCCCACCTGCGATGCCGAGGGCCCCACCGGCCAGGTTCTGCAGGCGATCGAGGCTGATGTTCTGCACCAGGCTCTCGGCTCGACCGAGCAGGGGCAGCTGCTGCACCAATTCATTGAGCTTGCGGGGCAGCACCGGAATCAGTTCGGAGAGCTGTTGGCTCTGCTCGAGCACTTCCGGCAACAGCAGACTCACGAGCACTCCGCCCACCAGCGTCAGGAGCACGGTCACGATGGCCAGGGCCAGGGGCCTGCTTAAGGGCACACGCCGCCGGAGCTGACAAAGGAGCACATCCAGGGCCACCGCCAACACCACGGCGCCGAAGAGCACCAGCAGCACCCAGCGCAACTCCCAGGCCATAAGGCCGAGGACCACCAGGGCCAGGCCGCCGAGCAAGGTGCGGGCGTTCATGGCGACGCTCCCAGGCGTTGTTGCTTCCAGGGGTCGAGGATGTCGTGAATCAGGATCTCCCGCACGATCACCTGCAGGCAGACCGCCATCGGCAGGGCCAGAAGCAGACCCAGTGGCCCGAACAGAACGGTGAACACAAGCTGGGCCGAAAGGGTGAGGCCCGGGAGCAGCTGCAGCTGGTGGTGCATCACCGAAGGGGTGATCACGTAGCTCTCCAGGTTCTGCACCACCACGTACAGCACGAGCACCGCCAACGACTTCCAGGGGGCATCCAGCAGGGCCACCGACATCGGGAAGACCGTGCTGAGGGTGGGGCCGATGTTGGGAATCACATTGAGGAGCCCGGCCAAGACGGCATTGGCCGCCACCAACTTCACCCCCAGCAGGGAAAGCCCGATGGCCGCCAGGGCGGCGACGCAAAGGGAGCTGATCAGCACGCCGCCCATCCAGCCACTGAGGGCATCACCGCACTGGGTGAGCACCTCGCGCAGGCGACGGCGATAGAAGGAGGGCACCAACAGCAGCATCACCTCGCGGTAGGCCGTGGGCTGGGCGCTGATCATCAGGGCCACCGCCACCACGAAGAGGGTCTGCAGGAGACCTGTGCCGAGCTTGCCTGTCCAGCCCAGCAGGCGCAAGACGCCACCGCCCAGGCCGGTGGCCAGCGGACCGCTGGTGAGGGGGTTGGAGCCCTCTGGGCCCTGGCCGAACTCCTCCTTCAGCCAGGCCAGGCCGCCATCGCGGCTGCCGTAAAGCATCTTCGAGGCGCTCTCAAGACCCCGGTGCAGGAGATCGAGCAGCAGGGAAGCCGCCTTCGGCAACTTCTGCAGCAGCTCCGCGAACTGCTCAACAAAGGGCGGAATGATCGCGGTGGCCACGATGGTGACCACCAGCAGCACCCCCAGCAGGCTGAGGACCAGCGCCAGGACGCGACGGCAGCCCAGGCGTTCTTGCACCACCCCAACGAGGGTGCACAAGGCCATCGCCAGCACCACTGCCGCAAAGAGAAGCACCATCGCGTCCCGCAGGCTCCAGAGGAGCAGCAGGGCGGTGACGACGCCGATCAGTCCCAGCCAGTGTCCGAATCTCAAGCGTCGTCAGCCGCTTCGTCGTCAGCCGCTTCGCCATCAGAGGAGCCGGAGAAGCCCAGCTGGTGGCTGTCGGCGTAGCGCTGGGCAAAGCGCATAAACCGCTCGAAGTCTTCGTTCGTCTTCCAGGTATAGGTGGCCTCGATCGCGGCCGCGCGGCCGTTGACGAAACGGGCTTTCACCTCCCGGGTGACCATCTCGCCCTCCTCATCGACCAGGAACATGCCGGTGATGTCGCCCATGCTTTCCGGGGCGAGGGCCTCGGGTTCCTCGAACACGAAGAGGGCCTGGCCGGTGCGACCGTCGCGGGAGCGGGTGAGTCGGATGTCGGGGACAACCGGCTCCTCGACTCCGCGGAAGAACTGAATCGCGGCGGTCATGGGATGCGGCGAAAGTTCGATCCTAGGCAGCGCCGCTGCAGCTGCCCAGCCGCACACGCCCCAGATCGGTCTGACAGAGTGGGCCGCAGCCGCCACCGCCGGCCCTTCCGAACGGCCGCCTGAACCCGTCCATGCTCTCCGGCCCTCCGGTCACCCCCAGCGTCGCGATCGACCAGCTGCTGGAACGTTTCCTCTCCGGGTCGCCCCGACAGCGGCGCAGCCTGCTCCCTCAGCTCGAGCCGCGTGCCAACGAGCTGATCCCCCTCATCCCCGCCTGCCTTGAGCGGCTCGATGCCACCGGCGACGACTGGGCGGCGGGCACCCTGCTGCAGTGGCTGGTGCGCTGCGGCGAACCAAGCGAGTGCGGCGCCCTGCTGGCGCGCTTCCCCGAGGGCTGGCTGGCCACCCCCAGCGCCGCCGGCCTCGCCTATGCGCCCCTGCAGCAGGCCTTGCTGGAGCAGGCCTACGAAGAGGCCGACCGCCTCACCTCCGTCCATTTGCGCCAGCTGGCGGGGCCCGATGCCGAGCGGCGGGGCTACGTCTACTACTCCGAGGTGGCCCCTATGCCGGGCGTCGACCTGGAAAATCTCGACCGGCTCTGGATCGTCTATTCGCGCGGTCGCTTCGGCTTCTCGGTGCAGGGCCGTCTGCTGCGGGCCTGCGGGGGGCAATGGGAAAAGCTTTGGCCACGGCTGGGCTGGAAGAGCCAGGGGATCTGGACCCGCTACCCGGGCTCGTTCACCTGGTCGATCGAGGCCCCCGAAGGCCACATGCCGCTGGTCAACCAGTTGCGCGGCGTGCGGTTGATGGATGCGCTGCTGCGCCACCCGGCGCTGGCCCGGCGCATTGAGGCCGCTTCGGCCTGATTCGGCCATCGGCCACTCCCCCTGGGGCTCGGCCGTTCCGGGTTAGCGTGAGCTAGCCATTCCCCTTTGGCAGACGCCTCCATGGCAGCGCGCTGGGCCGAATACATCACGCCCTCCACACTGCAGCTGGCACCGTTACTGGAATTGCTTCTTGAACCCGTGGGGGGCACCCCACGCCAGTGCGAGCTGCAACTGGGCCTGCAGGAGGCCCTGGTCAATGCGGTGCGCCATGGCAACGGCTGTGATCCGGCCAAGTGTCTGCGGGTGCGGCGCATCGTGACCCCCCGCTGGTTGGTGTGGCAGATCCAGGATGAGGGCCCCGGCCTCCCTCCCCACTCCCGCGTGCGCCACCTGCCCCAGGAGGCCGGCTCGATTACTGGGCGCGGCCTCTTCCTGATCCATCACTGCTTCGACGACGTGCGTTGGAGTCCCCGGGGCAACCGTTTGCAGCTGGCGGCCCGGCGTCAGGGTCTGACGACGGGGCTGATCCGCTTCAACGGTGGTCTGCGGGGGAGCGGTGCGGGCAGCCTGGGTCCCTGAGGTTGCCGCGCAGCCAGTCGAGGCCGTTCTCGACCAAGGCGATTGCCCGCAGACGGGCTTCGCCCGCTTCGCGGTGGCGGGGATCCTCCCCGCTGAGCAGTTGCACCAGGCCGGCCGCCAGCTGCTCGGCCGCGCGTCGAGACGGCTGATTCTTGACGGCGTGCCATTCGCGATCACCGATCGCCAGCCGCTGCAACAAAGCCTCAGCGAGATCAAGGGACCCCTCCGGCCAAGTGGTGGCTGAAGGGGATGTCGTGGTGGCGGGCGCGGCGCTCGCCGGGGGGGCCTCAGGGTGCTGCACTGGACGCGGGGGCGGCGGGGGCCCATCCTGGCCCCAGCCGCTCCGTGCTGACGACGATGGGACTGACTTCCCCCAGACCGCGTCCAGCCCCCCGGGATGCGGGAGTGCTGCACCACCTTGCGGCCCTGCTCAACCTGGCGGGTCGCCGCTTGCCGGAGCGTGAGGGCAGCGCCCCGATGCGAAGACGGCGACAGAGGCTGGCGCTGGCCCAGAGACTTCTCGATCCCCTTCCCCCCGGGTTGCAGTCCGGGGGTGGGGGAGCGGAGCGTTTCTGGCGCGTGCTGCGGTGGGGCGGCCTGGGCCTGATGGTGGCCTGGCTGCTGCGCCGCTGATCTGAGTAACGCGATCAGGCGTCGTAGTACATCACGAACTCATGGGGGTGGGGACGCTGACGCAGCTGCTGCACCTCCTCGTACTTCATCGCGATCCAGTTGCTGATGAAGTCTTCCGTGAACACGCCACCGGCAAGCAGGTAGTCCTTGTCGGCATCGAGGGCTTCGAGGGACCCATTGAGCGAGGCGGGAACGGTGGAGATTTTGGCGAGCTCCTCGGCGGAGAGTTCGAACAGGTCGACGTCGGTGCCGTCACCGGGGTCGATCTGGTTTTTGATGCCGTCCAGGCCGGCCATCAGCATGGCCGCAAAGGCGATATAAGGATTCGCCAGGGCATCGCCGGAACGGAATTCCAGGCGCTTGGCCTTGGGATTCGGGCCAGTCAGCGGGATCCGCACCGCTGCCGAGCGGTTGCCCTGGGAGTAGACGAGATTCACCGGGGCCTCGAAGCCCGGCACCAGCCGCTTGTAGCTGTTGGTGGTGGGGTTGGTGAAGGCGAGGAAGGAGGGGGCGTGCTTGAGCAGGCCACCGATATACCAGCGAGCGGTTTGGGAGAGGTTGGCGTAGGTGCCCTCTCCAAAGAACAGGGGCTGGCCGCCTTTCCAGAGGCTCTGATGCACGTGCATGCCGCTGCCGTTATCTGCGAAGACAGGCTTGGGCATAAACGTGGCACTCTTGCCGTACTTACGGGCAATGTTGCGCACCACGTATTTGTAGATCATCACATTATCGGCCGCCTTGATCAGCTCCGAGAACTTGATGCCGAGCTCGTGTTGGGCGGTGGCGACTTCGTGATGCTGCTTCTCGATGGGCACCCCGAGGGCACCCATGGTCAGCAGCATTTCACTGCGAATATCCTGTAATGTGTCATTAGGAGCAACAGGGAAATAGCCTTCCTTGAGGAGGACCTTGTAGGCGAGGTTGCCGCCCTCCTCTACGCGATCGGTGTTCCAGGCGGCCTCGATGGAATCCACCTGATAGAAGCTGCTGCCGTTGCTGCTCTTGTAGCGAACGTCGTCGAAGATGAAGAATTCCGGCTCTGGACCGAAATAGGCGGTGTCGGCCAGCCCGGTGGAGGCGAGATAGTTCAGTGCCTTCTGGGCCAGGGCACGGGGGCAGCGGGCATAGGGCTCGCCGCTGCGGGGCTCCTGAATCGAGCAGATCAGGCTGAGGGTTTTGTGGCTATAGAAAGGATCGATCCAGGCGGTCTCAGGATCGGGCACCATCGCCATGTCCGATTCATTGATGGCTTTCCAACCGCGTATGGACGAGCCGTCAAAAGCAACGCCGTCCGTGAAGGCATCGGCGTCGAGCAGGTCGGAGCAGACGGTGAGGTGCTGCCACTTGCCGTGCAGATCGACGAATTTCAGATCGATCAGCTCGATGCCTTCGTCCTTGATCTGACGAAGAACGTCCTGAGCGGTCTTGGCCATAGCGGTGGTGCACTCTGGGAAAGGGAATCGGAGCCGGGCTGGGCATGGCACGACGGGACCGTACGCAGCGGCCCGCCCCCACTATGTAGCCGTTGGTACCAAAACCCGCCGTACCCCAGGCCTTGCTCTGCCTGCCCTCCTTTCCCCCTCCCTAGGGGACGGGCCTGCGTAACCGTTCTTGTCAGATTGCTGAAACCAGGCCCCACGACAGGGGTCTTGGGGATTTTCGAGTGCTAACTTCCGCTGCAGGTGCGTCGAAATTCCGTCCATGCGCGATGCCATCAGCGGCCTGATCGGTCGCTACGACAAGCTCGGCCGTTACTTCGATCGCGCTGCGATCGATCGGATTGACGCTTACTACGCCCAGGCCAGCCTGCGCCTGGCGGCGGTGGAGCTGATCAACCGGGAGGCCACAACGATTGTGCGCGAGGCCTCCCAGCGCCTCTGGCAGGACAACCCGGAGCTGATTCTCCCCGGTGGCAACGCCTACACCACCCGGCGCCTGGCCGCCTGTCTGCGCGACATGGACTACTTCCTGCGCTACGCCAGCTACGCCCTGATCGCCGACGACGTCACCATCCTCGACGAGCGTGTGCTCAACGGCCTGGACGACACCTACAAGAGCCTTGGCGTTCCCACGGGCCCCACCGTGCGCGGGATCGCCCTCCTGGGCGATGTGGTGGTGGAGATGCTGAGCGCTGCCGGCCTCCCCGACAGCGCAGCCGTGCGGGGTCCGTTCGACCACCTGTGCCGCGGTCTGGCCGCCAGCAACGTGCGGGCCCGCTAGGTCCCGCCACCCCACTCCATTCCCTAATCTCAGCGCACCGTTCCGCTGCCCCTGGTCTTGCCCGCTTCCTCCGCCCTGCCGCCTGTGAACGACGCCCACCGGCTCGGGTTGGCGCCGATTGCCACCCCCGACCGTCTGCTGCTCGGGCCGGGCCCCTCCAACGCCCATCCGATGGTGCTTGAGGCCCTCGCCCGCACACCGATCGGCCACCTCGATCCCCTCTACATCGAGCTGATGGCGGAGGTCCAGGAGCTGCTTCGCTATGTGTGGCAGACCGATAACCGCCTCACCCTGCCGATGAGTGGCACCGGAAGTGCCGCCATGGAGGCCACCCTCGCCAACACCATCGAGCCCGGCGACACCGTGCTGGTGGCCGTGATGGGCTACTTCGGCCAGCGCTTGGTGGATATGGCCCAGCGCTACCGCGCCAATGTGGTCACTATCGAACGCCCCTGGGGTGAGGCCTTCTCCCTGGCGGAGCTTGAGGAGGCGGTGAGCACCCACAAGCCGGCAATCCTGGCGATGGTGCACGCAGAAACCTCCACGGGGGTGTGCCAGCCGATGGAGGGGCTGGGCGATCTCTGCCGCCGCCACGACTGCCTCCTTCTGCTCGACACGGTCACGTCCCTGGGGGCCGTGCCCCTGTACCTCGACGCCTGGAAGGTGGACCTGGCCTACAGCTGCAGCCAGAAGGGCCTCAGCTGCCCCCCCGGTCTCGGTCCCTTCTCGATGGGTCCACGGGCGGAGGCAAAGCTGGCCGCCCGCACCGGCAAGGTGCCGAACTGGTACCTGGACGTGTCCCTGCTCAACAAGTACTGGGGCAGCGACCGCACCTACCACCACACCGCCCCGGTGAACATGAACTTCGGCCTGCGGGAGGCCCTGCGACTGCTGGCCGATGAGGGCCTGGACAACGCCTGGAACCGCCATCGCCGCAACGCCGAGCGCCTCTGGCAAGGCCTGGAGCAGCTGGGTCTTGAGCTTCATGTTCCCCAGGAGTTGCGCCTTCCCACCCTCACCACCGTCCGCATCCCCGAGGGGGTTGACGGCAAGGCCTTCTCCCAGCACCTGCTCAACAGCTTCGGCATCGAGGTGGGCGGTGGCCTCGGGGACTTGGCCGGCCAGGTTTGGCGCGTGGGTCTGATGGGTTACAACAGCACTCCCGAGAACGTCGATCGCCTGCTGAACCTTTTCGAGACCGAGCTGCCTGCATTCCGCAGCCCGGCCCGCGCTGCAGTGGCGGCCTGAGGTTCTTCAGTTCTGCGGGCGGGCGCGGGCGATTCGCTCCCCGCGCCGTTTCCGGAACCAACCCTCCAGCTGGGCACGGGCCGCCTCTCCCCGCACTCCAGCGATCACGGTGAGGTGATGGTGGGCACTTGGATCGGTCGCCAGATTCAGGCTTCCCCCCAGGGCGCCCCGCTTGCTATCCGCCGCGCCAAACACCACCGTGCCCATGCGCGCCTGGATCAGGGCTCCGGCGCACATCGGGCACGGTTCAAGCGTCACCACCAAGGTGCAGTCGCTAAAGCGCCAGTCGCCCCGGAAGGCGGCCGCCTGACGCAGGGCCACGATTTCGGCATGGCCAAGCGGGTCCTGGCCATGGTGGCGGCGGTTGCTGCCCCACCCCACGGCCCGGCCGTCGCGATCCAGCACCACCGCCGCCACCGGCACCTCACCCGCCTCCCCCACCACCGCCGCGCGTCGCAACAGGCGGTCCATCCACAGCTCCGCTCGCCCCAAGGGGTCGAGGGGCGCAGCCGGCGGTACGGCAGGAGCGGTTGGGATCGGGGGCCGGGGCATGACAAGGGGAGAGCCCTCCCCTTGTAGCCGCCCATGCGCACAGCACCGCCTCCTCGGGGTCAGTCCCCCGTAGGCGGGCAGAATGATCTGGTCTTGCAGCCGCCGTTGGCCCGCCTCTCCCCAGCCCGGCGCACCGATGCTTCTGCCGGAGCCCCCTTGCTCGACCCGTTCGCGGGCTTGCCGGCGGCGGAGGCGCCCCTTGTGGCTTTCTTGCAGGAGGCCGCTTCCGACCTCAGCCGCTGGCTGGCGAGCGCCGGCTCCAGCACTCCGCTTCCCCTTCCCCAACCGCCCCTGGAGTCCGCCCCGCATCGGCATGGGCTCCCCCCCCACCAGCTCCTTGCGGATCTGCGGCGGGTGATGGAAGGCGCCTACAACCCCAGCCATCCCGGCGCGCTGGCCCACCTCGATCCACCCCCGCTCACCGCCGCCATCGCCGCCGAGATGGTCTGCGCGGGGCTGAACAACAATCTGCTGGCCGAGGAGCTCTCCCCGGGGCTCAGCCGGCTGGAGCGGGATCTGTGCCGCTGGCTGGCCCGCAGCCTGGGGATGCCGGCGGGCGCCGGCGGGGTCCCCGCCTCAGGGGGCAGCCTCAGCAACTTGATGGCCCTTGTCACCGCTCGCCGTTGCCGGGGCCTTGCCGGCCGTAGCGATGCGGTGGTGCTCTGTGGCGCTGACGCCCATGTGTCTCTTGACAAGGCGTTGATGGTGATGGGCCTGCCGCCCGAATCGCTGCTGCGCCTGCCGCTCGATCCGCTGGGGCGACTGGAGAGTGGGCACGTCGCCGAGCAGCTGGATGGGCTCCATCGCCGGGGGATCCCGGTGATCGCGGTGGTGGCCACAGCCGGCACCACCGTGCGCGGGGCCATCGACCCATTGGCCGAGTTGGCCGCTGTCTGCCGCCAGCGGAGGCAGTGGCTGCATGTGGACGGAGCGATCGGAGCGGTCTTCGCCCTCGGCACCGCCGTGCCGCCAGCCCTTGAGGGCCTGGGGCAGGCCGATTCGCTCACGGTGAATCCCCAGAAGCTGTTGGGCATCCCGAAGACCTCCTCGTTGCTGCTGCTGGCGGAGCCCCAAGCCCTGGGCCGCACCTTTGGCACCGGCCTGCCCTACATGGAGCCCCCGGACGACGGCGAGCACGGTGGCGAGGCGGGCCTGCAGGGCACTCGCCCGGCGGAGATCCTCAAGCTCTGGCTCGGCTTGCGCCAACTCGGTTTCGAGGGCATCGACGCCCTGCTGAGGGGAGCCCTTGCGCGCTGTCGCACCCTGGAGACCCTTCTTGAGCCCGCCGCCGGCCGCCTGGTTTGCTGCGGCGGGCCGCTCCACCTGCTGGCGTTCACACCGGCGGGGGGCGATGCGTCAGCAGCGGAGGCCTGGAGCCAGCGCACCCGCGCCTCCCTGCTGGAGGCGAATCTGATGCTCTCCCGTCCGCTCCACCATGGCCGGCGCCACCTCAAGGCGGTGCTGGGCAACCCCTACACCCGCCCAGCCGACCTGGAGCACCTCGCCACGATCGTGATCGATTCCCTTCCCCCCCGATGAGTCCCACCCCTCCCGAGCCCCCGAGCCGCCGTTCCCGCTGGGTGGCGATCGTCACCGGCGCCCTCTCGATCCTGGTGGCTGTGCTTTACCTGGCCTTCGTTACGATGCTGGACAGCCGCGGGCCGCTGCAGCCGCCACCGCCTGAGGCTCTTTCTGGTGCCTTCGTGGCTCCCCTCACGGACCCGGGCGCGGCGGAAGCTGGGGGTCGGCCTGCCGCTGCAGCGGTTCCACCACCCGCGTGAAGGCGGCGGCCAGGAAGCTGCGCAGCGCCCCCTCACGGCGGTTCAGTTCGTATTCGCGCTGCAGCACCTCCTGCATGCCGCCATCGCCCCAGTCCTGGTCCTGCTGGAAGTAGGTGAGGAAGCTCCGCCCCGCCACCCGCGTCAGCCAGGCTCCGCTCACCGCCTGCAGCGCCCGGCTCACCAACAGGGCGGGCAGGTTGAGGCTCAGCGCCGCACTGAGCAGGGCCGCCCCCCCCTTGATCAAGCCCAGGCCAGCCAGGGTACGGCCCACCGACACCGCCAGCTCCTGCGCCGCAGCGCGGCTGAGCGTTATGCCGTAAACGCGGCCGATCTCCACCACCATCTGGGCATTGACGGCGGCGGTGCCGAGCAGGTCGAGGCCGGGCAGCGGGGTGGCCAGCAGCACGCCCGCCCCGATCCAGGCGTAGCGATCCACGATCGCCTCGGCGTCGGTGCGCCGCTGGCGATCGAGCAACTCCCGGCTTGCCTCCCCCAGCCGCCGGCACTGCAGCAACAGGTTGTCGGCGATCAGTTCCTCTCCGTCCTGGCGCAGCACCGTGGCGATGCGGCGTAAAAGCACCTCGATTTCCGGTGGTGGCTGCAGGGGGCGGCCGCCGGGCATGGGCACCGACTGGGGGGAGGCACTGGCAGGGATCACATCCTCCGGCGCGATGCGACCGGTGCAACGGCGTCGCAGCAGGGCGAGGAGGCGCTGTTCCTCCTGCTCGCCGCGCAGGTCGCATTTGTTGAGCACCAGCAGCAGGCGCTTGCCCAGGGAGGCCAGTGCCGTGAACACCTCCTGTTCGCTGGCCCGTAGATCGCCATCCACCACAAGCAGCAAAAGATCGGCTCGCACCGCCTGGCCCCGGGCCAGGGTCTCGCGCTCGCGCCCCTCCTCCCCGGCCTCAAGGATGCCGGGAGTGTCCTCAAGGATCACCGCCCGTTCCAGACCCTGAAGCCGCAGTCGGTAGCGCTGGGTCTCGCGCGTGCTGCCCATCGCTGCCCCCACCTCCCCCACCAGCTCCCGCAGCAGGGCCCGGATCAGGGAGGTCTTGCCGGAAGAGCCGCAGCCGAACACCACGATCACGAGATCACCGCGCTCCAGCTCGGTCTCCATGCGTTGGCGCTCCTCGCGCAGGGCCTCCCGCTCCACCGCATCGCGCACCCTCTCCAGGGTGCGGTCAATCGCTTCGAGATTGCGGCGGGCCGCTTCCCGGCGGTTTGCAGGGGGCAGGGGGCTGGCGCCGCCCGAGCCGCTGCGGGAGCCGCTGCGCCAGGCCTGCCACCAGGGCCAGCCGACCTGCACCGCCGCCAGGCCGACGGCGCCCACAAGCAGCAGCAGCAGGGGCGTCAGCAGCCAGCCCGGAAGCCAGTAGCTCAGCTGCCAGAGCAGTTGGTTCAGGGCCTGTAGCACCACGCCCACCAGGGCGAGGGCGGCGAAGGCCAGGCCTAGCCAGAGCCAGAGGCGCGGGCCCAGGGGTGGGGGCATCGCCATCGGTTCAGGGGGCGGTTGCGCGCAGGATTTCGGCCCAGAGGCTCGCCGCCAGGGCGCTGGTGGCCCGGGTGGGCTGGTTGTCGTCGTTGCCGAGCCAGATGCCCATCGTCCAGTGCCGCTCGGGCAGAAAGCCCACGAAGAGAAGATCGCGGGCGTCGTTTGTCGTGCCGGTTTTACCCGCCGCACCACCTGGCACCCAGGCGGCCGTGCCCGTGCCCCCGTTCACGACGCCCTGGAGGAGTGAGCGCAGATCGCGGGCCGTCTGCTGCTTCATCACCCGCCGCCCG